>NZ_JBEZYB010000009.1:0-194825 GCF_040638285.1 Amycolatopsis sp. NPDC026612 | reverse complement strand
CCCGCGGGCCGCCCTACCCCCCCCCCCCCCCCCCCCCTTTGTCTTTGTATTTTCTTTAAACACAACAAAAACCCCCCCCCCACCGCCGTACGGAAGGGACACCATGTCCGGCTCTCCACCCGCGCTCGCCGTCGAGGGCATCGGCAAGCGCTTCTCCGGCGTCACCGCCCTCGACGACGTCTCGCTGGAGTTCCGCTCCGGCGAAGTGCTCGCGCTGATGGGCGAGAACGGCGCCGGCAAGTCGACGCTCCTGCGCGTGCTGTCCGGCGACCAGGGACCGGACGACGGCCGGCTGCTCCTGGACGGCGCCGAAGTCACCTTCGACACCCCGCGCGCGGCGATGGCGGCCGGGGTGCGCGTGATCTACCAGGAACCCGAGATCATCCCGCACGTTTCGGTGGCGGAGAACGTCTTCGTCGGCGAACTCCCCGCCAAGGCGCGGGTGTTCAACCGCCGCACGCTGCTGAACGCGACGCAGGCCGCGCTCGCCGAGTACGGCTTCGAAGGCGTGCTCAACCCGATGACGCTCGGCGTCGCGCTGTCGGCCGCCCAGCGGCAGATCGTCGAGATCCTGCGCGTGCTCACCGCGGCCACGCCCCCGCGTGTGATCGCCTTCGACGAACCGACGTCGTCGCTGTCCGAACACGAGGTGGAGGCGCTGTTCCGGCTGATCGGCCGGCTGCGCGACAGCGGGGTCGCCGTTGTCTACGTCTCGCACCGGATGAAGGAGATCTTCCAGCTCGCCGACCGCGTCGCCGTGCTGCGGGACGGGAAGCTCGTCGGTGTCCAGCAGGCCGCGGAGACCGACGAGAACAGCCTCGTGCGGATGATGATCGGCCGCGACCTCTCGGCGCTGGAGCGCCGCACCACCCAGGAAACCGGCGCGGTCGTGCTCGAGCTGGACCACGTGACCACGGACGACGTCACCGACATCTCCCTCGAGGTCCGCGCGGGCGAGGTCGTCTGCCTGGCCGGGCTGGTCGGGGCCGGGAGGTCGGAACTGGCCCGGGCGATCGTCGCCGACCTGCCGATCCGGTCCGGCACCGTCGAGCTCGCCGGGAAACCGCTGCGCGCGCACAACCCGGGTGACGCCGTCAAAGCGGGCATCGGCTTCGCGCCCGAAGAGCGCAAGACGGACGCGTTGCTCATGCAGCGGTCCGTACGCGACAACGTGTCCATCGCCGTCCTCGACCGGCTTCGCCGCTTCCGCGTCGTGAAGCGCGCGAAGGAACGCGCGCTCGTCGAGGAGTACGTACGCGAGCTTCGCGTGCGGACGCCGTCGATGGAGCAGGAAGTCCGCAAGCTCTCCGGCGGCAACCAGCAGAAAGCCGTCCTCGCGCGCTGGCTCGCCCGGCGGCCGAAGCTGCTGATCCTCGACGAGCCGACGCGCGGGGTCGACGTCGGCGCGAAGGCCGAGATCTACCGGATCATCGACGGCCTAGCCGCCGAAGGCATCGCACTGCTGGTCATCTCCTCCGACCTGCCCGAGGTGCTGACGCTGGCCGACCGCATCCTCGTCATGCGGGCCGGGCGGCTCGCGGGCGAGATCAGCCGCGAAGACGCGACCGAGGAAGCCGTGCTGACCCTCGCCATCCCCGAAACCGAACCAGCCGTGGACGACGCCCAGGAGATCGGCGCATGAGCACCCCCACCAAGGAAACGTCGGCCCCCACCGCCCCGGCGCAACCGAGCGCCGCACGCCGGGTCTTGACCGGCATCGGCGTGCAGAACTCCAGCCTGATCATCACGCTCATCGCGCTCGTGATCCTGCTGTCGGTGCTGAACGAGAACTTCTTCCGCACCAACAACCTGCTGCTGATCGGCAGCGCGATCACCATCATGGGGCTGCTGGCCCTGGTCCAGACGCTGGTGATCATCCTCGGCGCGCTGGACATCTCGGTCGGGTCGATGGCCGGGCTCGCCTCGGTCATTTCGGCGATGGTGTTCACCTCGACCGGCAACGCCGAGGTGGGCATCCTCGCCGCGGTCGGCGTCGGCATCCTGTGTGGCCTGGTCAACGGCCTGATCATCATCTTCGGCCGGGTCAACCCGGTGGTCGCGACGCTGGCCATGCTCGCCACCTACAAGGGCATCGCGCAGGTCATCTCGGACGGCAAGGCGCAGGGCTACACCGGCGGCGACGACCTGTTCATCTTCCTGGCCAAGGGGTCCGTGCTCGGGCTGCCGTCGCTGGTGTGGGTGTTCCTGATCGTCGCGGCCCTGCTGCACTTCCTGCTCAAGTACACCGACATCGGCCGCAACGTCTACGCCATCGGGGGCAACGACACCGCCGCGCGGCTGGCCGGCATCAACATCAACCGGTACATCATCGGCGTCTACGCCCTGGTCGGCGTGGTCGCCGCGGTCGCGGGCGTGCTGATCACCGCGCGGACCGGCTCCGGCCAGCCGACGTCCGGCTCCGAAGGCCTGGAGCTGCAGGCCGTCACCGGCGCCGCGCTCGGCGGCACGATGCTCAAGGGCGGCCGCGGGTCCATCATCTCCACCGTGCTCGCGGTGGTCATCCTGGGCGTGCTCGACAACGGCATGTCGGGGCTGGGCATCAACCCGTTCTGGCAGAACGTCGCCCACGGCGCCCTGCTGGTGATCGCGGTCGTGCTGCAGCAACTGCGCAGCGGGGAGCGGCGCGTCGGCCTGCCCGAGTAGCGGTGCGGAACCTCCACGCGCGCATCGTCGACGAACTGGGCAGGCTCATCGTCGAAGGCGTTCTCGGGGACGGGCAGCCGCTCGTCCCCGAGGAACTCGGCCGCCGCTTCTCCGCGTCCCGGACGGTGGTCCGCGAAGCGTTGCGCGTACTGGAGTCCAAGGGCATGGTCACCGCGCGCCCGCGGGTCGGGACGTGGACGCTGCCGC
This sequence comes from Amycolatopsis sp. NPDC026612, assembly GCF_040638285.1. Lineage (NCBI taxonomy): Bacteria > Bacillati > Actinomycetota > Actinomycetes > Pseudonocardiales > Pseudonocardiaceae > Amycolatopsis > Amycolatopsis sp. NPDC026612. The sequence goes on along the minus strand of NZ_JBEZYB010000009.1, from coordinate 191,954 downwards.
CCGAGGCGTGGGACGCGATCGACCCGGACGTCATCGCCTGGCGCGTCGGCGGTCCCGGCGGCCACGAGCACCTGCGGGAACTGTGGGAACTGCGGCTGGCGATCGAACCGCAGGCGGCGCGGATGGCGGCACGGCACCGGCGTCCGGACGAGCTTTCGGCGATGGCGGCGGCGTACGCGCTGATGGCCGACGCGGTCGAGCGCGGCGACGGCGAAGCGTTCCAGGACGCCGATTCGCGGTTCCACGCGGGGTTGATCCGGGCGTCGGGGAACGCGTTGATCGCGCAGCTGCAGGTGCCGGTGGTCGCCGCTTTGCGTGCGCAGGGCGAGCAGATGGAGCTCGTGGCGCACTCCCGCGTGCTGACGCTGGTGCTGGCGAAGAACCCTGACGGTGCCGAGTCCGCCTCGCGCCGATTGCTGGAAACCGTTGCGGCGTACCGCTCATCGGCACCTTGACACGGTTACCGGGACGCGCTTGACTCGCTGCGGATGACCGCCGCCATGACGTGCTGAGGAGGACGCTTTCATGCGTTTCCCGGGAATTCGTGGTTTCGGCGTGCTCGCGGCCGCGGCGCTGACCGGCGGCCTGCTGTCGGCACCGGCACTGGCCGCCGCCCCGCCCGAGTGCGCGATCACCGGTCAGATGGTGTCCGCGGGCAACTACTGGGTCGCCAACGGGACGAACCTCGACGCGCCGGACTGGCAGAACGCGACGTTCCACGTCGGCAACCTGGCGCTGGTCCGGACGACCGGCCAGTCCAACCACAAGACGTACCCCTGGGCGCAGGCCAACAAGTACCTGCTGCCGGAGGACCCGAAGCGGCCGTTCTTCCCGGACAACCAGGCCGCCGGCGAGGCGTACCTGGACCTCTACACCTACTTCCACCCGGAGATCCCGCTCGACTCGATCCGCACCCGGGTCCAGGCCGAGGTGGCGTCCGTGCAGGCGGGTCACCGCGACTACTGGAACTACGTCGACGCGCTGAACATGGCGATGCCGTCGTTCGCGCGGATGAGCCTGATCGACCACGATCCGTCCTATTCGGACGCTATGAACAGCTTGTTCTCGTACACGGAACACAAGCTGTTCAACGAGTTCACCGGCCTGTGGTACCGCGACGCGCGGTTCAAGGGTTCGGGCGTGTTCTGGTCGCGCGGCAACGGCTGGGCCCTGGCGGCGCTGACGAAGGTGCTGCAGGTGCTGCCGGCCGACGACCCGCAGCGCCCGGAGTACCTGCGGGTGTACAAGAAGATGGCGGCCACACTGGCTTTGGTCCAGCGGCGTGACGGCTTCTGGAACTCCGACCTGCTCAACCCGTGGGACCACGGCGGCCCGGAGGCCAGCGGCACGGCGTTCTTCACGTTCGGCCTCGGCTGGGGCATCACCGCGGGCATCCTCGACGCGGCCCGCTACCGCCCGGTGGTCGACAAAGCGTGGACGGCGCTGTCGACGAAGGCGCTGCAGCCGAGTGGCCTGGTGGGGTACGTCCAGCCGGTGGGCGACCGCCCGGCGACGGCAAAGGCCACGGACACGGCGGCCTACGGCGTGGGCGCGTTCCTGCTGGCGGGCCAGGAAGTCGCGAAGCTGCAGGGCTGCTCGGCGGAGTAGGCCCCCGGTCAGCGCAGGCAGTCGCCGGGTTCGCCGCGGGTCAGGGCCGGGTCCGACTGGGGAAAGGTGCGCGCGACGCCGGGTCCCGATGACCGGTGCTCGAAACGGACCGTCACCCGGCCGTGGCCCGCGCCCTGGACCCAGCCCGTGCCGAATTCCGGGTGGACCACGTCGTCGCCCTGACGCCATTCCGAGGGCGGTGCGGGAGCCGGCGCCGGTGTGGAAGACACCACCGTGGGCGCCGAAGGAGCCGTGGCGAGGGTGAACAGCGCGTCCTGGTGGGGTACCGAAAGGCTGCTGTAGGCGACGCCGGCCAGCCGGATGCCGCCGAACTCCGCCGGGTCGATCAGCAGCCGCTCGGCGGTCGCGGCGAGCTCGGCCAGGTCGTCCGTGGGCGCGGAGATCGTCTCCGAACGGGTCACCGTGTGCATGTCCGTGTGGCGCAGCTTGATCACCACCGTCCGCGCCACCCGGCCGGCCTTGAGCAGCCGCTGGTGCGCGCCCACCGCGATCCGGCGGACCTCCGCTTTCAACGAGGCGAGGTCCTTGATGTCGGTGTCGAACGTCGTCTCGGCGCTGACCTGCTTGGTCTCGGCGCGGCCGGCCACCGGGCGGTCGTCGGCGCCGGTCGCGAGCCGCCGCAGGTCGCGGCCGACGACGCCGCCGAGCGTGGCCACGGCGTCCTGTTCGGACAGTGCCGCCAGCTGCCCGAGCGTCTGGACGCCGATGAACCGCAGCTTGCCCTCGGCGACCGGGCCGATGCCCCACAGCGCACGCACCGGCAGCGGCGCGAGGAACTCCCGTTCGGTGCGCTGCGGCACCACCAGCAGCCCGTCCGGTTTGGCCTCGTCGGAGGCGATCTTCGCGATCTGCTTGCCGTTGCCCGCGCCGATCGACGCCACCAGGCCGGTCTCCGCGTGGATCCGGGCCCGCAGCGACGCGCAGAACTCGGTGACCGCTTCGAAAGGAGCGCCGACGAGCGAAGGCGGTTCGGCGAAGGCTTCGTCGAGGGAGATCTTCTCCAGCACCGGCGCGACCTCGGCGACGACGGCGAAGACCTCCTGGCTGAGCCGCTCGTAGACGCGGAACCGCGGCGGCACGATCACGCCGTTCGCCGGCAGCAGCCGCCGCGCCTGGGCCATCGGCATCGCCGACTTGATGCCGAACGCCCGCGATTCGTAGCTGGCGCCGGCGACGACCCCGCGCGGGCCGAGGCCGCCGACGAGCACCGGGCGCCCGGCCAGCGTCGGGCGGGTGAGCTGCTCGGCCGACGCGTAGAAGGCGTCCAGGTCGAGGTGGATCACCCAGCGGCCCACGTCAGTCCCCGCCGGTGGCGTCCAGCAGCTGGTGCAGCGCCTTGGTGTAGCTCTCGAACGCGGCCCGGCCGGCCGCGGTCAGCCGGACCAGGGTGACCGGCGTGCGGTGCTCGTACGCCTTGGTGATCTCGACGTACTCGGCGTCCTCGAGCTTGCGCAGGTGCGTCGAGAGGTTGCCTGCCGTCATGTCCAACAGCTGCTGCAGCCGCGGGAAGGTGATCTGGTCGCCTGAGCGCAGCCCGGCGAGCGCGACCGTGACCCGCAGCCGCGCCTGGGCGTGGATGACCGGGTCGAGCTGCGGCAGTTCGCTCATCGGCCGGTCTTCTCGCGGACGAAGTAGACGATCGCGCCGAGCAGGAACCCGCCGCCCCCGCAGACGGTGAGCACGAGGAAGTTGGCCGGGTAACCGACCAGCACGCTCAGCGCGGCCGACACGATCATCCACGCGCCGAGTCCGTACATGAGCTTGTCCTGCCACACCATGCCGCCCGCCAGGTACATCACGCCGGTGAGCAGCAGCCACGTGCCGGTCCACAGCAGCGACACCTGATCCGTGGACAGGGCCTGGAAGCTCGTGATCCGGATGTCGACGACCATCAGCCCGATCGAGGAGAGCGCCCAGCCGTAGCCGTACATCGCGCCGACCGTGCGGGACGGCCCGCGGATCCCGCGGCCGGTGCGGATGCTGGTGAAGGTCGTGTAAGCGACGGCGCCGAGGAACAGCAGCGGGACGACGAGCCCGCCCGCGACCCAGCCCGGCACTCCCACGCCGGGCAGCGTCGTGACGTACGTGAAGCCCCAGCCGACGATCCAGGCGAGGGCCCAGGCGGCGAGCATCCGCGCCGGGCCCCCGCCCAGTTCCCGGCGGGTCCGCCGGTTCTGCTGGGCGATCAGGTTCAGCGACTCCTCGGCCGACATCGGCTCGTCTTCCACCTGGTTCGCCCTCCTCCCGTGCAGACCCCGCAACGCTGCACGGAAGCTAACACGCATTCACAACCGGGCCGTGTCCAGCCGGAACCGGCGCACCACGACCAGGGCGGGCACGACCAGCCAGCCCGCGAGCACGAGCACCGCGACACCCAGCCCGCCCTGGTGGGCCAGCGGTTCGAGGCCGACGCGGCCGAGCCAGTACGTCGGGAAGAAGTGCGCCACCGTCGACATCCAGTCCGGCAGCACCTCCAGCGGGATCCACAGGCCGCCGAGCATGCCGAGCGGCATCATCAGCGCCCCGGTGACGGCGCCGACGGTGTCGCCCTTGCCGAACAGGCCGATGGCGAGACCCAGCACGGCGAACGGGAGCACGGCGAGCCACAGCGACACCAGCACCAGACCCCACTGCGCAGCGGTCATCTCGACCCCCGTCGCCAGCCCGGCGAGGAACAGCACCGCGAGCACCGGCAGCGCCACGGCCATCGCCGAGAGCACCTTGACGACGAGGTAGCCGGGGCCGCGCATCGGCGTCAGGCGGAGCTGGCGCTGCCAGCCGTCCGTGCGTTCCTGCGCCACGCGCGTCCCGGTGAACAGGGCGCCGCCGCTCGCGCCGTACGCGGCGAGCTTGATCATGGTCTGGACATCGGCGGGAAGACCGTTCTCCAGCACCAGCTTGCCGAAGATCGAACCGAACAGCAGGTACATCGCCACCGGCATGCCGATGGTGAAGATCGTGAACTGCGGGCTGCGGACGATCCGCTTGATCTCCAGGCTCAGGTACGTCGTGTTCACGCGGCGACCTCCTCGGCGGTCAGCGCCAGGAAGGCCTCTTCGAGGCCGAGCGCGGTGATTTCGATGTCGGACGCGGCCGGGTGCGCCGCGAGCAGGGCGCGGATCGTCGCGTCGGAGTCGGCGCAGGCCAGCTCGGCGCGGCCACCGCGCAGCTGCACGCCGGTGACGCCGGGAAGCGCGGCCAGCTCGGCTTCGGTCGCGCCGGGCACGACCGCCTTGAGCACCCGGCCGGACACCGCGGCCCGGACCTCGGCGACCGGGCCGTCGGCGACGACGGCGCCGTGGCGCATCAGCACGACGCGGTCGGCGTAGTCCTCGGCCTCGGCGAGGTAGTGGGTCGCGAACAGCACTGTCCGGCCGCCGGCGGCGAACTCGCGGATGGCCGCCCAGAACGCCCGCCTGCCGTCGACGTCCATCGCCGCGGTCGGCTCGTCGAGCACGAGCAGCTGCGGGTCGCCGGCCAGGGCGAGCGCGAACCGGACGCGCTGGCGTTCCCCGCCGGACAGCTTGCCGCAGCGGCGTTTCACGAGCTTCTCGAGACCCGCCCGGGCGATCACCTCTTCGGCGGGCAGCGGCTTCTCGTGCGTCGAGACGATCAGGCCGACGATCTCGCCGACCGTGGCGTCCGGCAGCAGCGCGCCGTTCTGCATCATCGCGCCGACCAGGCCCCGGTCGACGGCGTCGCGGGGGCTGCCGCCGGCGACGGTGACCTCTCCCGCGTCCGGCTTGGTCAGGCCGAGCAGCATGTCGACGGTGGTCGACTTGCCCGCGCCGTTCGGCCCGAGCAGCGCGACGACCTGGCCCCGGGCCACCTCGACGGACACCCCGCCGACCGCCGTGACCGACCCGAACCGTTTGGTGAGGCCGTGGAGTGCGAACGCCGGTCCCCCAGTCATGGCGTCCTCCTTTCGCTCGTGGACTTTGCATCGCAAAGTCGATGGCTCACTTTGTAACACAAAGTCCACGCAGACTCAAAGTCCCCGGCGGCGAAAAGCGCGCGGAGCCCATAAAGAAACGGGGTGCCGGGCAGTTGTGCCCAGCACCCCGTTTCTCAGGGTTTACGCAGGTCAGCCGGCAAAACGCCCGGCCACCAGGCCCTGCGTCGCCGCCACGTCGGCCTTGGCGGCCGTCGGTACCGGCGGCGTCGGCTGCGGCAGCGGGGCGCACTCGACGTCCGCCGTCCGGCCCGGCTTGCGGACCGGGAGCGCGCCGGTCGCCAGGTAGTCGGCGATCTTGGTGTCGACGCACGCGTTGCCGCGCGGGGTGATGGCGTGGCTGGTGCCACCCGGCTCCGCGATCAGCGAAGCACCCGGGAACCGGCTGCGGACCTCGAGGCTGCCTTCGAACGGCGTCGCCGCGTCGAGCGTCTCGTCGATCATCAGCACGCTCGGCACGCCCCGGCCGTCGACCTTCACCGGCTTGCCCGCCTTCGCCGGCCAGTACCGGCAGGGCGCGTTGAACCACGCGTTCTGCCAGGTGAAGTACGGGGCCTTGGTGAAGGTCTGCCAGTTGTCGCGCCGCCACTGGTTCCAGCTCTGCGGCCACTGGACATCGGTGCACTGGACGGCGAGGTACACCGCGTAGCCGTTGTCGTCGCCACGGCCGCCGAAGGCCTCGAAGAGCGTCTTCCAGTTCTGCCAGTCACCCTTGTTGACGAACCGGGACAGCGCGTCGCCCAGCAGCGTCCACCGCAGCTGGTAGTAGCTCGCCTGCTGGATGACGTCGATGATCTCGTCCGGCCCGATCACGCCGCCGGCCGGGGTGAAGGACGCCTTGAGCAGCTGCTCGTTGACGACCCGCTGCACCGCGGCCTGGGTCTTGCCGAGGTGGTAGACGTCGTCGTGCTGGGCGAGCCAGCCGAACCAGATGAGGATGTTCTTGTCGAACGCGATGTCCTGGTTCAGGTTGTCGCCGTACCAGACGCCGCGCGGGTCGACCGTCGAGTCGAGCACCATCCGGCGGACGTTCTGCGGGAACAGCGAGCCGTACACCTGGCCGAGGTAGGTGCCGTAGGAGTAGCCGTAGAAGTTGAGCTGCCGCTGGCCGAGCGCCTTCCGGATCGAGTCCATGTCCTGGACCGTGTCGGTCGTCTTCATGTTCTCCAGCAGCGCGCGCGAGTTGTTCTTCGCGCAGGCCTCGGCGTACCCCTTGGACCGGTCGAGCCAGGTCCGCTCCAGCTGCGGGGTGAACGGCACGTACTGCGGCCGGTCGTAGTCCATGTAGTTCGGGTCGCAGCTCAGCGCGGGCTTGCTGGCGCCGACGCCGCGCGGGTCGAAGCCGATCCAGTCGTAGGCGTCGCCGGCGTGGTTGGGCACGCGCGGGCCGCGGGTGGCCAGCAGCAGGCCGGACCCGCCCGGACCGCCCGGGTTCGTCAGCATGACGCCCTGGTACTGCGCGTCGGCCACCTTGTGCTTGACGCGGCTGACGGCGAGCTGGACCTGCTCCCCGGCCGGCTTGCGGTAGTCGAGCGGCACCGCGAGGTACCCGCAGTCGGCGCCCGCGGCGATCAGCGTGGAATCGGTGCACGGCCCCCAGGCGATCGTCGCCTGTTTCGCGGGTGCGGCGTTCGCGGCCGGCGCGGCCACGAGCGCGGATGCCAGCGCAGCGGCGGTGACCGCGGCAAAAACGGCACGTCTCACTGTTTTATCCCTTTCCCTGCGACTTCGGGCGGGAGAACCCTAGACCCGGCGGGACGGTCAACCGGGTCTGTTGCCGCGAATGCCCTACGAAAGGTGGAAATCGGGTGGCACGGGCGTTCCGGTTACCGCGGAGGCCGTGGAGTCCTTTGTAGAGTGATCAGCGTTTCGGGAAGCCGCTGCCGGAGCCGGGTCGCTCAGGGCGATCAGCCGGGCGTGCCATGGCGCCGGACGAAGGCGTCGATCAGCTGCCGGCGCTCGGCCGACGTCGCCCGCTCCAGCTCGACGGTGTCGCCGTCGATCGTCACCTTGATCTTGTGCCGGCCCGCCTGGCGGCCCAGCCACTCGCGCAGCGTCTCGACCAGGCCGGGGAACACGCCGCCGGCCGCGCTGAACGCCACCATGAGCGACCCGATCGTGACCGGGTCGGCGGCCTTCGCCCCCGGTGGCAGGTCCCCGGCCGGGACGGCGGCGAGCACGTCGAGGTCGAGCTCGCTCAGCTCGGCGCGCAGCCGGCGGGCGAGCCGGTCGAGTTCTTCGGCGTCCGCCTCGTCGTCCGCTTCGAGCCGCACCAGGGCCCGCTGCGTGTCCGATTCGGTCATGCGCGCCATCGTCCGCCCGGAAAGCGCAGGTGACAAGGTCCGATCGGGCAGCTTCAGGCGCGGATTTCGTTGAGGTAGTTGTAGATCGTGTAGCGGGTGACGTCGAGGCGGCCGGCCAGGTGGTCGACCGCGTCCTTGATGAGGAAATAACCGGCTTCGTCGAGTTCCCGCACCACGGCGGCCTTGTGACGTTTCTTCATCAGGTCCACCGGGATACCCGCCTTCGCCACGGCCCGGTCCACCAGGAACCGTTGCAGGCTGTCGACGTCCGGTGGGAAAGTCTCCGGCTCGCCGTTGCCGGCCGGGGCCGCGGCGGGGTCGGCGCTGTTGACGCACAGACAGCCCACCGCCACCCCGTCGGCGTCCCGCAGGAACAGCGTCGAAGAGCGGATCGGCCGGCCGTCCGGGCCGTGCGTGCGGTAGTTCGTCAGGTCCTGGGTGGTGCCGCGGCGGACCAGGCCGAGCAGCAGGTCGGTCATCGGGCCGCCGACGTTGCGGCCGGTGAGGTCGCCGGCGATGGCGATGATCGAGTCCGGCAGCCGGCTCAGGTCGTGCAGCAGGACCTCGTTGCCCGGGCCGAGCATCGCCGCGAGCCCCGGGATGGCGGGCACCAGCGCGGTGAGCACCTCGTGCGTCGTCGCACCGGCGGCCGGGACCGCCAGCGGTTCCCGGGGCCGGGTCAGGGTCTCCAGCGCTTCCCGGAGCAGGTCCGCGGCGGCCGCCGGGGTCGAGGCGTGCGGCGAGAGCCGGACGTGCTCGGGGCGGACGGTCGCCGCGATCCCGGCGGTGGCCAGCGCCGCCCCGACCTGCTCGGCGGGGTGGCCGGGCAGGGTGAACGCCAGGATGCCGGCCCGGCGCTCCACCGCGGAGACGACCTCGGCACCGCACGCGGCCAGCACTTCCTCGAAAGCCCCGATCCGCTCGGCGATCCGCGCCGCGATGGCGCCCACCCCGGCGTCTTCGACCAGCTCCAGCGCCTCGGCGAACGCGCCGGAGGTGACCGGGCTGAGGTTGGAGATCGACCAGGCCTGTGCGGTCGTGTCCGGCGGGTGGATCTCGTCGTCGAACAGGCCGGGGTCGCGCGCGCCGGTCCAGCCCGACAGCACCGGGTCCATCCGGTCCAGCGCCCGATCGGACAGCACCGCGAAGCCGGTGCCCCAGCCGGCGCGCAGCCACTTCTGGCCACCGACGACCAGGACGTCGGCCACCTCCCACGGCGCCTCGATCACGCCGAAGCCCTGGATGCCGTCGACGACCAGCAGCCGGTCGCCGACGACGTCGCGCAGCGCGGCCAGGTCGGCGCGGAACCCGGTGCGGAAGTCGACCGCGCTGACGCTGACCGTCGTGATCTCCGGCGTCAACGCTTCCGCCACGCGCTCCGGGGTGACGTAACCGCCGGTCAGGCGGCGCAGCTTGAGGCGGCCCGCCTGCTCGGCGCGCGCCCACGGGTAGGTGTTGGCCGGGAACTCCGCCGCCGACACGAGCACCTCGCCGGTGCTGTGGAACGCCGCCTGGAACAGGCCGAGGCTGGTGTGCGGGAGCAGCACGGTGTGATCGGTGTCCGAGCCGGACAGCCGCGCCGCGGCGGCCTTGGCCCGGACCTCCTGCCGCATCAGCTCGTCCACTGTGGACGGTCCAGCTGTGGTGGCCTGGTCGAGGAGGGCGGCCGTCGTGTCGAGCACCGCGTGCGACGGCGGCCCGAAGCGGGCGAAGTCGAGGTAGCCGGCGGGCTCGTCGAACTGGAGCAGGTACCGGGGCGAAATCCGCGTCACGCGAGGATCCTCGCCAGGAACTGCCGCGTGCGTTCGTGCTTCGGCGCGCTCAGCACCTCCGACGGGGGCCCGGTCTCGACGACGGCGCCGTCGGCCAGGAACACCACCTCGTCGGCGGCCTCCGCGGCGAAGCTCATCTCGTGCGTCACGACGACCATCGTCATCCCCTCCCCCGCCAACGTACTCATGACCTCGAGGACCTCGCCGACCAGCTCGGGGTCCAGCGCCGACGTCGGCTCGTCGAACAGCATCAGCTTCGGTTTCATCGCCAGTGACCGGGCGATCGCGACGCGCTGCTGCTGCCCGCCGGACAGCTGCGCCGGGTAGGCGTCACCGCGGTGCCCCAGGCCGACGCGGTCCAGCAGCTCCAGCCCCTGCTTACGGGCTTCGTCCGGTTTGACGCCGAGCACCCGGATCGGACCCTCGACGACGTTCTCCAGCGCCGTCCGGTGCGCGAACAGGTTGAACCGCTGGAAGACCATGCCGATGTCCCGGCGCTGCCGCGCCACCTCGCGTTCGCGCAGCTCGTAGAGCTTCCCGCCGCGCTGCCGGAAGCCGATCGGCTCGCCGTCGACCCAGATCTGGCCGGCGTCGATGGTCTCGAGGTGGTTGATGCAGCGCAGGAACGTGCTCTTCCCGGCGCCGGACGGCCCGAGCAGGCAGACGACCTGGCCCTTGTGGACCTCGAGGTCGATGCCGCCGAGGACTTCGGTGTGGCCGTAGGACTTCCGGACGCCGACGGCACGCAGCAGCGGCTCAGACACGGGCACTCCTCACCAGCGGCACGCCGCGCAGGGCTTTCCCGGCGCGGGCGAGCGGCCCGCGATCGGCTTGGCCGAACGCGCGTTCCAGGTAGTGCTGGCCGACCCCGGCGACGGTCACCACGACCATGTACCAGACGGCTGCGGCCAGCAGCGTCTCCATCACCAGCAGGTTGTTCGACGAAATGTTGTTGGCCGCGTGGATCAGCTCGGTCACGCCGATCACCGACGCCATCGACGTGCCCTTGAGCATGTTGATGAAGTCGTTGCCGGTCGGCGGGATGATCACGCGCATGGCCTGCGGCAGGACGACCCGGTGCAGCGTCGCGGCGGGTGTCATGCCGATCGACTTCGCTGCCTCGGTCTGCCCGCTGTCGACGCTGTTCAGCCCGGCGCGGACGATCTCGGCCATGTACGCGCTTTCGTTGAGCGCCAGGCCGAGGAACGCGGCGGTGAACGCGCTGATCAGCACGTTCGTCTGCGCGTGGACGAGGAACGGGATGTCGATCACCGGGAAGACGAGCGCCAGGTTGTACCAGAGCAGGATCTGCAGCAGCACCGGCAGCCCGCGGAAGATCCAGATGTACCCGGCGGCGAACCAGCGGGCGACCGGGTTGGCGCTGCGCCGCAGCAGGGCGATGACGATGCCGAGCACGATCGCGACGGCCTGCGACAGCACCGCCAGCACAACGGTGTTGAGCAGGCCGGTCGCCATCACCTTGTAGAAGACGAAGTCCGGCACCTGGTCCCACGCGATCTGCGCGTTGCCGAGCGCGATGCCCAGCAGCACGAGCAGCGCGAGGATGATCGCGGCGGCGACCCAGCGGCCCCAGTGCCTCAGCCGGACGATGGGCAGCGGTTCGGCCGGTTCAGGAGCCACCATTGACCGCGGCCTCCTTGATGGCGCCCTGCTCGACCCCCCAGGCCTGCAGGAGCTTGCCGTAGGTGCCGTCGGCGATCAGGGCCTGCAGTGCCTTTTGCACGGAGTCCCGCAGCGGCGTGTTGGCCTTGTTGACGCCGATGCCGTACGGACCGCCGTCGATCGGCTCGCCGGGGACGACCTCGAAGAACTTGCCGTCACCCGCCGTCCGCGAGATGTAGACAGCGCTCGGGAGGTCGTTGAGGATCGCGGCGACGCGCCCGGTGCGCAGCTGGTTCTGGTTCTGGTTGTCGCTGTCGGTCGCGGTGACGTCGACGGCAGGCTTGCCGGCCTGCGTGCACTTCGTGCTCTGCTCGGCGGCGAACTTCTGGTGGCTCGTGCCCTGCACGACGGCGACGTTCTTGCCGCACAGGGTGTCCGGGCCGGTGATGCCGTCCGGGTTGCCCTTGCGGATCATGATGGTGATGCCCGAGGTGAAGTAGTCGACGAAGTCGATCTGGGCCTGACGGGCCTTGGTGTCGTTCATGCCGGCCATGGTGAGGTCGGTGCGGCCGGACTGGAGGCTGGTGATGAGCGAGCCGAACGCCATGTCCTGGTGGGTCACGGTGACGCCGAGCTTGGCGGCGATCGCCTTGGCGAGGTCGACCTCGTAGCCGATCGGCGTCTTGCCGTCGGCGGCGTAGAAGTTGTTGGGCGCGGACTGCAGGTTCGACGCCAGGTGCAGCACTCCCGCCTGCTTGACGGTGGCCGGCAGGGCGGCGTTGAGCTGCGCGTCCTTCTGCACAGCCTGGACGATCGCGGCGGTGTCCGGGATGCCGGACGCGGGCGCGCCGGCGGCCTGCGACGTCCCGCCCGCGCCGTCCGGACCGCCGCCGCAGGCCGTCACCAGCACGGCCAGGCTCGCGAGCAACACCGCCTGCGCGGCGTGGGAACGGGACATAGCGGACCTCCACTGTTCGACTGGCCGGAACGCTACAACGCGGTGTTGAAGAGGTCAACTGGCTGTTGAAATTCTGGCCGGTGCTAGCTTCGCGCCCATGAGCCTGCGGATCGGCATCCTGGGGGCGGCTCGCATCGCGCCCGCGGCCTTGATCAAGCCCGCTTCTTCGCACGCCGACGTCACGGTCGCGGCAGTCGCGGCCCGGTCGCCCGAGCGCGCGCAAGCGTTTGCGACCAGGCACGAGATTTTGCGAGTGCATTCGTCCTACGAAGCACTGCTCGCCGACCCGGACATCGACGCCGTCTACAACCCGCTGCCGAACGGCCTGCACGGGCGCTGGACACGAGCGGCGCTGGCGGCCGGGAAGCACGTCCTGTGCGAGAAGCCGTTCACGGCCAACGCGGAGGAGGCGCGGGAGGTCGCTCGGGCGGCGGCCGCTTCGGACCGTGTGGTGATGGAAGCGTTCCACTACCGCTACCACCCCTTGGCGCTGCGGGTGGAGGAGATCGTGGCTTCGGGCGAGCTGGGTGAGCTGCGGCGGGTCGAGACGGCGTTGTGCTTCCCGCTGCCGAAGTTCTCGGACATCCGCTACGACTACGGCTTGGCGGGGGGCGCGACGATGGACGCGGGCTGTTACGCGGTCCACATGGCCCGGGTGTTCGGCGGCGAGACCCCGTCGATCGTGTCGGCTTCGGCGAAGCTGCGTTCGCCTCGGGTGGACCGGGCGATGACGGCGGAGCTGAGGTTCCCGTCCGGGCACACGGGCCGGATCGAGTGCTCGATGTGGTCGTCGTCGGTGCTCAAGATCAGCGCCAAGGTGATCGGCTCACGCGGGTCGCTGTCGGTGCTGAACCCGCTGGCCCCGCAGGCGTACCACCGGCTCTCCGTGCACATCGGCGACGCCCGCCGCACGGAGAAGTTCCCGCGGCGGGCGACTTACGCCTACCAGCTGGACGCGTTCGCGGCGGCCGTCCTGCGGGGCGAACCGGTGAAGACCTCGGCGGCCGACGCGGTCGAGACGATGACCGTGATCGACGAGATCTACCGGGCCGCCGGACTGCCGCTGCGCGAACCCACCTGAGCCCGCACGTCCGCGAGGACGAAGCCGAGCAGGTTCGCACCGCGCCACGAGCGGGGCAGTCCGGCACGCGGATCGTCGGCGGCCAGGCCGATCCCCCAGACCCGGTCGACGGGACTCGCCTCGACGAGCACGCGGCTTCCGGTCCCGGCCAGGTACCGCCCCAGCTCGGGGTGCTGCCCGAACTTCGCCGCGTTTCCGTCGACCACGATCCCGTAGCGGTGGGCCACCCAAGCCTCTTCGTCGAAGCCCCGCACCCGCCGGCCGAAGTCCTTGGCCTGCTTCGGGTGCACCGCGGTCAGCACCTGCGCGGCCACCTCGTCATCGCCGAAGAGCTTCGCCTTGCGCCACATCATGTAGTGCTCTGCCGTGGCGAAGCGGACCTCGTCGACCTCGAACGGCGAGGGCCACCACTGGCTGAAGCACCCGGCACCGATCCCGCCACCGCGGGGTGGCCGGTGGCCCCAGAAGGACACGTACTTGAACCGCTTCCCCGCGTCGAGAGCGCGGGTCAGCTCCTCGACGCTGCGCGGGTGACCGGTCATGCCGCCAGTCTCGCGGAACGACCGGCCCTCCCGCACACTGTTTTCCGGCTGCCCCCTAGGCGGCCACGTAGTTGCCGCTCAGGATCAGCAGCACCTGGATCGTGATTCCCGTGCCGTAGTAGTCCGTCGCGTCCGGGGACCACGTCGAAATCGCCGTCCACAGCTTGTCCAGCCACGCCTGGCTGCCCGGGTCCGTCATCGCCGCCACGGCGAACGGGGCCGTGAAGCACGGGTGCTGACCGCTTTCGGTCTTCGAGCCCGACAGCGAATAGCCGCTCTGGATCTTCGCCGGGTCGCCGCCCGTGGCCGACTTGATCCACGTGTTCATCTTGCGGACCTGCGCGGCCGCCGCACTGCCCGTAGCCGAAATCGCGTCCGCGCCCAGCCGCCACGGGTCGCGGCAGGCGTTCCAGCTGTACTTGCCGTCGTACGGGCCTTCGAGGAAGTTCGACGGCGCCGGCTTCGGAGTCGAGTCGGTGCTGACCACGAAGTCCGGCAACAGCCCGGTGTTCGGCGCGTACTGCGCCTGCAGCCGGTCCACCGCGGTCTCCGCGCGGGTGCGGACCGAGTCCCAGAAAGCGTCGCCGGTCGCCTTCGCGAACGCGCGCAGGTGGCCCGGCATCCAGTCCGACGAGCGCGAGCTGTTCTTGTACTCCGCGTCATTGCCCCAGTCGCCGAGCAAGGTGAACTTCGTGGTGCCGTTGACCTCGCTCTTCTTGATGGCGTTGATGATCCGCACGGCCTCGGCGTGGTAGTTCACCGCGCCCGCGCTGCCCCACTTCTTGTCCGCGATCAGCAGGCCGTAGGCGATTTCGAGGTCGCCGTCGGTGGCCGAGTCGCCGCCGTTGACGCTCTTGCAGTTCGCGTCCTGCTCGGCCGCGTGCAGGTCCTTGTTGTTGACCGACGGGCGGGCCTTGACGAACTTCAGTATGCCGTCGACGATCGACCGGGCCTGCGGGTCCTTGTCCGCCATCATCGCCGAGATCGTCATGCCGTAGCCCTCGCCCTCGGCGACGAAGGAGTGGTCGGCGTCCTTGGACAGCACGGCGTAGGTGCCGCTGCCGCACTTGGTCGTCAGGAAGTTCTTCTTCCAGAAGTCGTAGTACTTCTGGAGCGCCTGGTCCTGCGTGGCCTGCGAAACGGACGGCCGCAGCGTTCCCGGCACGTACGGCGTGCCCGCCGCCGACGCGCTCGCGGGCACGCTCAGCAGCCCCGCGGTGAGCGCGGCCGAAACCACCACCGCCCGGACGACTCTCTTCATGGCTCCTCCGTAAAGACATCGTTGGCTGCGGCGAAGGTGATCAGAGCCTGACAGACGGCTCAAGACCAGGTCAAGAGCGTTAGGAAACTTTCCTTACTATTACCCAGCGTGGGTCCCCGAAGGCCTGCGCACCCGGACGGACTAGCGTGGCGACCATGCAAACCGACCTCGACGGCCGCGGGCCGGACTTCCGCGCGTTCTGGACCGAGCGCCACCTGGCCACGCTGACCACGGTCCGGCCGGACGGCACGCCGCACGTCGTCGCGGTCGGGGTGACCGTCGACTTCGAGGCCGGCGTCGCCCGCGTGATCACCTTCGCCCCTTCGGTCAAGGCCCGGCTCGTGCGCGCCGCGGGCGCGGCCGGGATCCCCGTCGCGGTCTGCCAGCTCGACGGCCCCCGATGGTCCACTTTGGAGGGACGTGCGGTGCTGCGCGACGACCCGGAATCGGTGCGGGACGCCGAAAACCGTTACGCCGCGCGCTACCGGCAGCCCAAGCCCAACCCGCAGCGGGTCGTCATCGAGATCACCGTGACCCGGGTGCTCGGCAACGCCTAGTTGGCCGTTCCGGTCGCCGAGTTGGCCACTCCGGTCGCCGAGTTGGCCGTACCTGAGACCACCGGGCCACCACGAACGGCCGACCCAGTGACCGGAACGGCCAACTCGGCGACCGGAACGGCCAACCCGGCAGCGTCAGAGGCCGCTCGCGCGGGAGTGCACCAGCCGCGTGTACTCGGCCAGCAACGCCGCCAGCTCGCCGTGCTCCCCCGCCGACGCCAGCTGCTGGTGCCCCACCAGCATCGCCATCCCGAGCGAGGTCAGCGTCCGGGCCAGCGCACGGTTGCCGACGATGCCTTCGACCGCCTTGCCGACCGTCCGCAGCCGGGCGTCGTCGACGTGCTTCTGCGCCGCGCGCACGGTTTCGTCGTTTCGCGCCCACGCCCGGATGGCGGCCTCGGCCTCGTGGGGCAGCCCGAGCGTGAGGTCCATCAGCGCCGCGAAGTCCGCCGCCGGGCCACCGGTGCCGAAGTCCCGCTCGCGCAGGATGCGCACCTGGCGGTTCTCCCAGTGGGCCAGCAGCTGCTCCACGAACCCCGGCCAGCCGCCGAAGTGGTGGTAGAACGAACCGCTCGTGACGCCGAGGTCGCGGCACAGCGCGCCGACGTTCAGCTCGGTGAACCCGTGCTCTGCCAGCACGTTCAGCGCGGCCTCGAAGTACGCCCGCCGCGTCACCGGAGGCATCAGACGTTCCGGTCCCGGTCCCGCCAGTACGGTTCGCGCAGGGAGCGTTTGAGGATCTTGCCGGTCGCGTTGCGCGGCAACGCTTCGATGACGTCGACGCTGCGCGGGCACTTGTAGTGCGCCAGGCGCTCGCGGCAGAACTCGACCAGCTTCTCCGCGTCGAGCCGCTCCCCCGGTGCCGGCGCGACGACGGCCTTGACCTGTTCGCCCCACCGGTCGTCCGGCACGCCGATCACGGCCACCTCGGCGACGCCGGGGAACTCCGCCACCACGCGCTCGACCTCCGGCGAGTAGACGTTCTCGCCGCCGGTGATGATCATGTCCTTGACGCGGTCCTCGAGGAACAGGAACCCGCCGTCGTCGAGGCGGCCGACGTCGCCGGTGCGGACCCAGCCGTCCACGATGGTCTCCGCGGTCGCCTCCGGCTTGCCGAGGTAGCCTGCCATCCGCTGGTCGGTGCGGATCCACACCTCGCCGGTCCCGGCGTCCTCCGTCGTGACCGGGTCGACGATCCGGATGTCCACTCCGGACAGTGCGGTGCCCGCCGAGGCCAGCCGTTCGGGACGCGTGGCGTCGCGGTGGGCCTCGGGATCCAGTGCGGTGACCGCGCCGGAGAGCTCGGTCATGCCGTAGACCTGGGCGAACTTCACGTCCGGCCAGGCGGCGAGCACCGTGCGCAGCAGCGGGAGCGGCATCGGCGAAGCGCCGTAGCAGAGGTACTTCAGCCGGGAGAACGCCTTGAGCGCGGCCTCGCCGGCCTGCGCGATGCCGGCCACGACGGCGGGCACCAGGAAGGCGTGCGTGATCCCGGCCTGCAGCGCCGCGAACAGGGATGCCGCGTCCGGCTCCCGGGTCAGGTAGGTCGGTTCGCCGTAGAGGAAGCCGGAAACCGCGTAGCAGCTGCCGCCGACGTGGAACAGCGGCATCGCGACCAGGTTGACCTCGCCCGGGCCGATCGGGAACGCCGTCCCCGCGGCGAGGCCGTGCGCGAGGACGCTGCGGTGGGTCAGCACCGCGCCCTTCGGGAAGCCGGTGGTGCCGCTGGTGTACATGACCAGCACGCCGTCGTCTTCGTCGACGCCGGTCCCGGCGTGCGGCTCGGCGGCGGCCAGGAAGGACTCGAACTCGTCGGCGTCCCCGCCGACGACCACCACGCGGCCCACTGCGGGCAGCCGGTCGCGGATCGCGTCGAGCGCGGGGCGCAGCTCGGCCCCGACGAAGACCACCTTCGCGCCCGCGTCTTCGAGCACGTACGCGAGTTCGTCGCCCGAAAGCCGCCAGTTGACCACGGCGTTCGCGGCACCGATCCCGGCCGCCGCGAACGTCGTCTCCAGGCAGGCGGGGTGGTTCTTGTCGACGAACGCGACCCGGTCGCCCCGGACCACGCCCGCGGCGGCGAGGGCCCCGGACAGCCGCCGGACCCGCTCGTCGAAGCCCGCCCAGGTCCAGGACCGGTCACCGAAGAGGACCGCGGTGCCGTCCGGGCGTTCCCGCGCCCAGTGCGCCAGGAGCTCGCCGAACAGCCGGACCCGCGGGCGGACGTCTTCGGGCATGGGAGTTCCCTTCGGACCGGCACTGGACCATAGACCGCTCTATGGTGCGCTGCGGGCGGCTGGGCGTCAATGCCGGGCACCCGATCCGTCTTGGTGACCCGTCAGCCGTCGAAGCGGTGCCGGGCGGCTTCGATGTCCTCGATGAACCGCTGGGTCCAGCCGCACATGCTGTCGACCGTCGCGCGCAGGCCCTGGCCGGGCTCGGTGAGGGTGTATTCGACGCGCGGCGGCACGGTCGGGTGCACCTCGCGCTCGAGCAGCCCGTTGCGCTCCAGCATGCGCAGGTTCTGCGTCAGCATCTTGTGGCTGATGCCCTCGACCTCGTTGCGCAGCTCGCTGAACCGCAGCGTGCGCTCGCCGAGCGTCTCGATGATGAGGAACGCCCACTTGTTGGCGACGTCCGAGAAGATCTCGCGCGCCAGGGAATCCGCGCGGGAAAGGTCCGTGTCCTGCTTGGTCACCATCTGGTTACCCCGTCACCGAAAAGTGCCTTCTTCCGCATGGTCCAACACTCTCCTATGGTTCCTGGGTAACCACAAGAGAGCACGGAGGAAAGATGGCTGTCACCCTGGTGAATCCCAGCGAACTGCCCGAGATCGACGTCTACCACCAGGTCGCCGTCGCCGAAGGGACGAAGCTCGTCTTCGTCGCCGGGCAGGTCGCCTGGGAAACCGGACTCGACCTCGCCGCGCAGGTCGAGCAGTGCTACGTCAACGTCGCCGCCGCGCTGGCCGCGGCCGGCGGCTCGTTCGACGACGTGGCGAAACTGACCGTCTACGCCGTCGACTGGACACCCGAGAAGATGCCCGCCCTGCTCGACGGCATCGCCCGCGGCAGCGCCAAGATCGGGACCACGGCGAAGCCGCCCGCCACGCTCATCGGCGTCGCGGCGCTGGACGTCCCGGAGCACCTCGTCGAGGTCGAGGTGACCGCCGTCCTTTAGGCGAACAGCGCGAGCAGTCCCTCGGTGGACCGCACCACCACGTGCGCCGCCGTCCGTTCGGCGTGCGGGCGGTCCGGGCGCTCGGCCTCGTGCCGCCAGCGCCGCAGCGCGTCCAGGCCGGCGTCGTAGATCTCGTTCGGGTCGGCGTCCGGCTCCAGGCCCAGCCGATCGGCGGGGGCCGTGCCCTGCGCGCCCAGCAACCGGACCGCTTCCTCCGCGGGCTCGCCGGACAGCGCCGTGCGGCCGCCGCGGATGTCGGCGATCAGCCGCAGTTCGCGGAAGTCGTGCGCGGCCGCGGCGAAGCGCTCCACCCGGGACACCAGCCGGTCACCGCCCGGCCGCGGCCGATCCGCCAGCAGGGCTTCCAGCCGGATGATCGCCGTCCGGGCCTTCAACGCCTCCGCCCGCGCCACGAAACACCCGGCCAAGGTGTCCCGCAGCTCGCCGAGACCACTGCGGCGCACCAGTTCCGCGGAAAGCTTGACCCGGTCGTCGCAGCCGGTGCGGATCAGCGTGAGGGCCAGCCGGACGCCGAACATCCCGAACCGCACCACCAGCGACCGCCGCGTCTCGACCGGGATCGGCCCGGGGAACGCCGGATCGGTGAACGAATCCACCGACAGCACGTGCCGTTCCAGTTCCTCGCGCGGGACCGCGGCGAACGCCGCCAGCAGGTCGAACTCGTCGTCGCGCAGCGACCGGCCGCCGTAGGCGAGCTGCCCGGCGACGGCGATCACCCCCAGGAACCCCGTGCACAGCGGATCTTCCCGCCACGCGCGCCGCGCCAGCTGCTTCGCGGTGAGCAACGCGTCGATCCGGCCCGCGCCGACCTCGTCGGACCGCGACAGCACCAGCACCGAGTTGACCGCGCTCTGCCGGGCGAACGCCGAGCCGCCCGGCGGGTGTGCCGCCGCGAGCTCGTCCGGCTCGAGGTGGCGGACCAGCCGGACCGTCGCGTCCGGGACGTCGTCCGGCCCCGGGTCGTCCAGGAGCACGAGGTCGCGCAGCGCACGCGTCGGCCATTCGCCCAGCGCGGCAGCGAGTGTCGTCTTCCCCGACGAAGGCGCTCCCGTGAACGCGACCCGCAGCGGCTGCTCCAGCCGGTGCAGGCAGTCGTGCAGCAGCGCCGAAGCCCGCGGGTCGTCCCGGTAGAGCCCGGCCGCGGCGTGCAGCAGGTCACGGACGTCCTGCGTCACGCCGAAAGCTCCCGCCGCTGCTGCCGTCCGGCGATCGTGCCGAGCTCGCCCGCGCGCTGGTGCAGACCGGCGAGCCGGTCGATCTCGCGCCGGATGTGCCCGGTCCGCCGTTCCCGCTCGGCGGTGCCGGCCAGGATCGTTTCGCGCTCGTGCGTGAGTTCGTCGGCGAGTTCCTCGGCCAGCGCGGTGAAGTGGTCGCGCAGCCGCCGCTGCACGAGGCGGATCGAGTCTCGGCATTCCTTGCTGAACCGCAGGAAGACGTCGTCGACGTGCCGCTGCGCCGCTTGCTTGGCGACGGCCTGGCGCCGTTGCAGCCGCATCCCGCCCTCGTCCTTGATCGTCTTCGCCGCGAACGCCGCACCGGCACCGATCGAGACCGGGTTGATCAGCGGCAGCCCGGCGAGGCTGGTGACCAGGCCGAACATCAGCACGCCGCCGTACGACCCGCGCAGGCCGGTGAAGGCCTGCTGGCCGACCTTGAACCTCTCGATCTTCGGCCGCCCGACGTCGTCGAGGGTGTCCACACCGGAGCCGTCGAGCCGCAGGTCGGGCAGCGCGCGGTCGTACTGGGCGCCGAAGCACGCCGCGACCGCCTGCGCGATCCACTCCGCCCGGTCGGCCAGCCACGTGTAGTTGGTGTCGACGGCCTCGGCCAGCGCGTTGTCCAGCCACGGCGCGAAGTCGTCCCACACCTTCGCCGGGTCGCCCTCGTCGAAGGTCCGGTCGATGGTGGTGACGATCTTGCGAGTCCGCTCGCGCAGGTCGTACTCGGCGTCGGACATCAGGTCGGTGATCTCGTCGGAGAGCAGGTTCTGCCACCGGGTGTTCTGCCGCCGCAGGTCGTCGGCGCGGCGCTGGGCCCGCTGCAGCAACGCGGCCTGGCCGAGCCCGGCGTCCTGCCCGGCAGCCTCGACGCGGTCGCGCAGCGACTCCACCAGTTCGGCGGCGGCGGCGCGCACGCCGACCGCGGCGACCAGCGCGCGGGACTGCTCGGGCGGCCGCGCGGCCTGCTCGGCGATCCAGCTCAGCAGTTCGGGAAAACCCGAGCGGGCATTGAGTTCCGCGTCACCCGCCTTCGCGGCGGCTTGGCGCACGACGGCCGAAACCGGCAGGACGGGTGCGTCGATCCCCGCTTCGCCGAGCATGGCGCGGTCGCGTTCGGCGACCGCGCGCCACCCGGGACAGACGTCGATCTTCGTGAGCGCCAGCACCACCTGCGGACACCACGTGCGGACGTGCCGCGCCAGCGCGAGTTCGGCCGCGCTCAGCGGGGCGGTCGCGTCGGAGACGAGGATCACGGCGCCGGCGTCGGCGAGCAGATCCAGCGCCGCGGCCGTGCGCGGTGACCGCGGGTCACCGACGGGCGGGGTGTCGACCAGGACGAGGCCGGCCGAGAGGAGTTCACGGGGCACGCCGACCTCGACGCGGCTGAGCGTGCCGGCGGGCCGGGCGCCGAGTTCGCCGGTGAGCCGTTCGACCGCGACCGGGATCCGTTCGCGGGACCGGCCGACCAGGGTCGCGGCGGGTTCGGGGGCGTAGGCGATTTCC
The DNA here is from genome assembly GCF_040638285.1 of Amycolatopsis sp. NPDC026612. Taxonomy (NCBI): domain Bacteria; kingdom Bacillati; phylum Actinomycetota; class Actinomycetes; order Pseudonocardiales; family Pseudonocardiaceae; genus Amycolatopsis; species Amycolatopsis sp. NPDC026612. The sequence goes on along the minus strand of NZ_JBEZYB010000009.1, from coordinate 170,352 downwards.
GTGGGGACGGCGGGGGTCGCGGCGTCGCCGACCGCGCACACCGGCGCGTTCAGGACGGCGTTGAGCAGGTATCCCTTGCCCTGTTTGGGAAAGCCGAGCACGCCGAGCCGGGTCTGCCCGGTGGGGGCGTCCCGGCGTCTGCGCAGGCGCTCGGCGAGATCGGCGCGGCCGTGCGTGCGGCACGCGTCCAACGTCTCGTTGAGCACTTCGAGCCAAGCCGGTGCGGTCACGATGGTCGAGTGTCCCCGGTTCACTCCCCGTACGCACACCGGGTGCCCGTCCCGCGGCTGCACCCAGACCGCGGGACGGGCACCGGTGACCGGTTCGGGGATCAGTGCCCGATGTGGATGTCGTTGTGCGAGGCGATGTCGCCGAGGTGCAGGTTGCCCAGCGCGTTGTGGCTGACGTCGGCGACGTCGGACACCACGTCGTGGACGGCCGTGCCGTTGCCGCTGGCGAGGTCGCCGACGGCGTTGTGGTCGGCGCTGATGCCGGTGGCGGAAGTCACGGTGGTGGTGACGTCGCCGAGGCCGTGGACGGCGCTGCCGACCTCGCCCGTGACGTGCTTCACGTCGATGTCGCCGGCGCCCTTGAGGATGCCGGAGAAGTCGCCGACGTTGCCCACGACCGAGTTGACCGTGTGGGTGAGGTCACCGCTGACGTCGCCGACGTGCGTGGTGGCCTCGTAGACCGGGGCGGCCGCATTGTTGGAGACGTTGCCCAGCACGCTCTCGCCGAGGCCGCTGACGTCGCCGACCGCGCCGACGGCGGCGCTGTGGTCGACGTCGGTGACCGAGTACACGAGGTTGCCGGCGACCTGGACCGCGTCCAGGCTCGAGCCGAGGTCGCCCGCGCTGCCGAAGGCACCGGTCGGGTCACCGGCCAGCGCGGTCACGCCGGCGGCGGTGGTGGTGAGGTCGTTCACGGCCGGGAGCGAGCCGACGCCCGGAACGGCGGGCAGGCCGAGGTCGCCGACGACCGGCAGCTCGCCGGTGCCCAGGTCGCCGATCCCCGGCAGCGCCGAGGTGGCCGGCAGGCCGAGGCCCGAGGTGAGGGCGGTGAGCTGGTCGATCGCGCCCTGGATGCCGGTGGCGTCGGTGCCGACCGGGGACAGGTCGCCGACGACGGGCAGGCCACCCACGGCCGGGAGGCTGTCGACCGGCACGTAGTCGAGCACCAGCGGGATGACCTCGTGCACGTCGGCGGCGCTGACGTCGCCGAGACCGGCGGCGGCGAGGACGCCCTGCGGGTCCGTCCCGAAGGCCGCCAGCGCGGTCGGGTCGTTGAGCAGGTTCAGGGCGAAGTCGTGCAACGTCTGCACGGAGTCCATGGGGTTTCTCCAGATCCGGTGGTTCGGGGGACGGCAGCGGCCGCAGGGACCGGTGCTCCGTCATCAAGGTAGGGAGACCGTCCCCCAGCGCACATCGGGGATTACTCCGAGTCGCAGTCCGGTCAGCCGATAGGGGATCGATATGTCATCGTTAGGGAGTTAGGGGCTCATCCGAGACGCGCTCAGTTGGGTTAAATCCCTCCAGACCCTTGCCTGACTAACCCGTTTGGGTGAGGATGCCCGGAACCCTAGGGGGATTGCCTGCCCCCGATCGGCCGCCACGACGTGAGGAGGAAGCGCCGTTGCCGTACGTCCTCGGGATCGATGTGGCCCAGGGCCGGACCCACGCCGCGACCTGCCGCCGCCAAGGCCCCGGCTGGGCCGACCCCGAACCCCTCTGGCTGGGGATGCGGTCCCCGGCCGCGGCGTCCGCGTTGTTCCTCGACGACGAGGGTTACCTGCTCACCGGCGACGCGGCCGCGCAGGCCGGCGCCCAGGTCCCGTCCCGGCTGCTCACCGGCTTCCACCGGCGCATCGGCGACGACGTCCCGATGGTCGTCGAAGGGGAGCCGTTCCCGCCCGAGACGCTCACCACCGTGCTCGTCGAAGGGATCGCCGAGCACGCCGCGAACCTGTTCGGCGGCGCCCCGCACCACCTGGTGCTCACCCACCCCGCGGACTGGGGCGGCTACCGCCGCGACGTGCTGCGCCGGGCACTGGCCGACGCCGGCTTCACCGCGGTCACGCTGGTCCCCGGCTCGATCGCGGCGCTCGGCGCGCACCTGCCCGTCCCCGGCCCCGGCGCGCAGGTCGCCGGAGTGTGCGAATTCGGCGCCGACGGCGTGACCGTCACCCTGGCGACGGCGAGCGGCGCCAGTGGCTGGCAGCTCGGCCGGAGTGCCGAAGGCGTCGCCCCGGCGGCCGCGCTCAGCACGCTGTTCGCGCTCGCCGGAGCGGCCTCGACGCCCCCGAAGGGGCTCGCCGGAGTGGTCTTCTGCGGTGACGTCCCCCCGCACGCACTGCCCGCCCGGCCGCCGTGCCCGGTGTTCGCGGGACCGGTTCCGCCGGCCACCGCAGCGCTCGGCGCGGCCGCCCTCGCGGCCCTGCGCGCCGACCGCCGGGAGACACCGCAGGAACCCCCGGCCGTCGAAACCACCTTGCTCCCCAAGGTGGACACGCTCGGTGAGCTCGGCGAGCGGCCACCCCGGCCCCCGGTCGAGATCACACCGTTCGAACTGCCGGAGCGCACCGGTCCCCTGAACCTCTTCCGGCGGCGGCGCCCGTTGGCCGCGGCGATCCTGGTGCTCGCCGCGGCCGTCTCGGCGGTCGCGATCACCGTCACCGCCCGGGACGCCACCGCCGGTCCTGGCGGTGGCGCCGGAGCCGGCACGGGTACGGGCACCGGAGCTGACGTGGACGCTGGTACTGGCGCCCGAACTGGCGTCGGCACCGGCGGCGGTCGCACCAGCGCCGGCATCGGCGGCGGCAGCACTGGTACCGGCGCTGGTACTGGCGCCGGAACTGGCACTGCCGCCTCGCGCGCCCCCGCTCGCTCCCTCGCTGCTCCGCCTCCTTAGCCGCCTCGCCCAGCCATCACCCCTCCTCCCACCCCGAGCCACTGCGCCCCCTCCGGTGAAGGTCACTGTTGAACACACTGCTCACGCAGGTTCCCCCGCTGCACACCGTCCTCGTGCACCCGGCGGCGCGGCAGCTGCTCGATCGGGTCGCCGCCGATCCGGCCGACCCGCTGCGGCTCGCCGTCGTCGCCCCCGGTGGGTACGGCAAGAGCGTCCTGCTCGCCGCGCTCGACCGCCGCTACCGGGCCGCGGGTGTCGAGGCCGTGCTGGTCGACGACGCCGACCGGCTCGGCGCCGCCCAGCTCGAGGAGCTGCTCACCGGCGCGGACGGGCCGATCGTCGTCGCGCACCGGCCGGCTCCGGTGGCGCCCGGCTGGACGCTGCTGCAACTCGGCCCGCTCGGCGTCGGCGACGTCGCGCTGCTGATGGAGTCGCTGACCGGGAAGCCCGCCGATCCGGCGGCCGCGGCCGAGCTGCACGCTCGCAGCGGTGGCGTGCCGCGGCTGGCCGAGCGCGCCCTGCTCGGACGGCTGGAGGAGTTCCGGCCCGAGCTCGACGAGCTCGACGACGACGTGCTCCGCTACCTGATCGCGGCCGAGGCCGGCGCCGGGCGCAACCTCGACCTGCTGTGCGCGCTCCTCGACCGTGGCCCCGACCAGCTGCCCGCCATCGTCGAGGGCGCCCGCGCGACCGGCCTGCTCGCCCCCGACGACACGCTGCTGCCGCTGGCCGCGGCCGCCGTCCGCGACTTCGGCCCTCCCGCCCGCCGGCTGACGACGGTGCAGCGGCTGGTCGAGCTGCAGCGGGCGAACGGCCTCCCGGTGCTCGACCTGGCCCGGTCCCTGCTCGGCACGGGCAGCTCCGGCGCGTCCGCGGCGGCCGCGTTCGCCGCGGCGGCCGCGGAAGCCCTGCCCTTCGACGCCCGGCTGGCCACGCAGCTGTACGAAGCCGCCGCCGAAGCGGGCGACCGCTCTGCCGCCGTCACGGCGGGCTGGGCGCGCGCGGCCGCGTTGTCCGGCGACCTCGACACCGCACTCCAGCTCAGCGACGGGATGCTCGGCGCGGCCGAGGCGGAAACCCGCGCGCTGGGGGCGGAAATCGCGGCGACCGTGCTGGCGCACCGCGGCGAACTGGCTCGTAGCGCCGAGCTGTACCACTGGGCCGGCCGCGCCGACGCTTTTTCGGCGACAGCCATGCTCGGCACGGGCGACTTGGAGGGCGCCCGCCGCCTCCTCGACGCCCCCACCCCCGGCGCCGCGCCGACGCTGTTCGCCGGCGCGGCGACTCGGATGGCGCGCGGCATCGTGGATTCGGTGTCCGGCTGCGCGACGGACACGTTGTCCACGCTGCTCGGCGCGGCCGCGATGCTGGAGCCCGCGCTGGGCGGCACGCTGCTGCCGGACAGTCCCGCCGCGCTGGCCGCGCTCGCCGCCCTGCACACGGGGGAACTGGCGCTGGCCGAGTCCGTGCTGAGCCGGGCGCTGGACGGCGGGATCGGCGGCGACCTCCTGGCCGTGCGGCACCGGTTGCTGCTCGGCTGGGTCGCGATGACGGCGGGCGACCTGGCGACGGCCGCGGAGCACCGCGACGCCGTCGCGGGCCGTCCGCTGGAAGCTCGTGACGAATTGTTCTTCGCGACGTTGGAGCTCGGCCTGGCGCGCCGGGCCAGCGACCTGGTCGGGCTGCAGCGGTCGTGGAACCGGGCGTACCAGGCGTCGATGCGGCAGCAGACGGACTTGTTCACGTTGCTGCCGCTGGGCGAGCTGGCGATCGCCGCGGCCCGCACCGGCGCGTTCGCCAAGCTCGCCGGCCAGTTCGAACGCGCGCACAGTCTGCTGACCCGGCTCGGCGAACCTCCACTGTGGACGGTGTCGCTGGTCTGGCACGAGCTGCACGCGGCGATCACCCTGGAGGACGCGGAAGCGGCCAAGGCGCACCTGGCGACGTTGACCACGCACGCCCACTGCGGCCGCCACCCCCGCGCCCTGGCCACGGCGGCCCAGGGCTGGCTGGCGGTGCTCGGCGGAACGTTCGACCCAGGCGCGATCGCCGCGGCGGCGGCCGAGCTGCACGACCTGGGGCTGCGCTGGGACGCGTCCCGCTTGGCCGGCCAGGCGGCGATCCGCACGTCCGACCGCAAGGCGATGGTCCAGCTCCTGGAGGCAGCCCGCCAGTTCCAGGGCACAGCGGCCCGCCGCGACCCGGGAACGGCGGAACCGGCGTCGGGCACCGGCTTGGCGGCGTTGAGCGAGCGGGAGCTGGAGGTGGCCCGGCTGGTCGTCGAGGGGCTGACGTACAAGCAGGCGGGCAGCAAGCTGTTCATCTCGGGCAAGACGGTGGAGCACCACATGGCCCGGATCCGCGGCAAGCTGGGCGCGGCGGACCGGCGCGAGCTGCTGGCCACGCTGCGGGAACTCCTTTCCCGCCCCGACGCCCCTTGACCGGTCTCGCCGTCGGTTGCCAGCGGTCATGGCAACACGGCCGCCGGTGGCGGTGTCCCGCGTCCGGCTGCGGCCGCTCGGGGTGATCGCGGCGCAGCCCGCGGACGATCCGGTGAGGACTCGACCGCTGCTCCGGCCATCCTGAGCGATCGCCCGCGGCACCTGCGGCCGGCTTCCTGACCTTCGCCCCGAGCCGGCCAGGCCGCAGCCGGCTCCTGCGCCGCGTGCGGCCGAGGTCGGTGGCGAATGGCCCCCGGGCTCGCGGACCCGGTCGGCGAGCCGGACCCGTTCCTCCAGGTTCAGAAACCGTGACGACACCACGACACCGGCGGAGTTGCCGCGGCCCGGACGTTCTGCGGGGCCGGTGGTTCCGAAATTCAGGTGCTGCAGCGACCGCCGGAAACCGCTCTCTCCCGTGGGCCGGCCCCCGTGTCCAGTCTATCGAGGGGGTGCGACGAAAAAGCCGAAAGAGACGGCGACCGGGCCTCGTTGTCCACATCACGGCCGGGCTGTGGACAACGAGGCCGGACGGCTCAGGCGGCTGCTGTCGTCGTGGTGAACGTGGCCGCCGGGCCCGTCCCGGTTGCCGTGATCGCCGCGACCGTGAACGTGTACGCCGTCGCCGGTTTCAGGTTGTCCACCACTCGCGTCATGCCCTTGATCGTCGGCTGGGTGACCAGTGCGTCGCGGCCCTCCACCGGGATCGTGCGGCCGTCGGACACCGTGATCACGTAGGCCAGCACCGGGGTGTTGCCCGCCGCCGCCGGTGGGTTCCATCGGATCGAGGCCGCCGTCGAGTTCGGCAGCGCCCGCGCGCTCGTCGGGACGCCCGGCAGTGCGCTCGGATCCAGTGGGCCGGGAGTCACCGGAGCCGACGGCAGCGAAGGCTCGCTGGTGCCGAAGGCGTTGCGCGCCGCCACTGTCACGGTGTACGCCGTCCCGTCCGCCAATCCGGGCACTTCGGCGTACGCGCGCTTCGAGAAGTCGGCCGCGCTCACCGTCGCCGAGTACGTGCGCCCGCCACCCGACGCGGTCACCACGTAGTCCGTCACCGGCGCGTTGTTGAAGGCGAACGTCGGGTTCCAGGTCGCGTACAGCTTCCCGGCGACGGCGAACGTGCCGACCCGCGACGGTGCCTCGGCCGGGGCCCGCCCGCCGACCGGCCGGGTGAGCAGCCCCCGGTAGGCCGGTTCGAGGCCCGCGTTCGCGACGATCGCGGCCGGGGCGTCCGCCGGGCGCCCCAGGATCTGGTTGCCGCGGGTGATCGCGCCCTTGTCGACCTTGTCCCGGTCGCCCTGCTCCCAGTAGTTGCCCTCGATCAGCGTCGGATCGTTGTTGCCGAGGTCGTCGCGGTAGTCGACGTGCACCGTGCCGACGTTGAAGTACGCCGCGCCGTACAGGACGTTGCCGCGGATCGTCTCGTAAGTGTTGCCGTTGTCGGTGTAGACGCTCTTGCCGAGACCCCACTGGTCGTGGATGACGTTGCCGGTGACCTTTTCGCCGTCGTCCAGCGAGGTGCCGGTGATGCCCTGGGTGTAGACACCGCCGCCGTCGTCGAGCATCTGCATGTAGTCGAAGATCAGGTTGTCCGACACGACGTTGTCGTGCGACAGGTTCGGCGTTGCGGGCCGCTTGATCTTGTCCGGCCAGCCACCCCAGCCCACCGAGATCGCCGAGTAGCCGACGTGGTCGATCTGGTTGTGGGAAATGGTGTTCCGCACGGTGTAGCCGTTGACGATCGGGACCCCACCGTGGAACTCGCGCGGCAGGCCGTAGAGGTGGTTGTCGGTGACCTGCACGTCCCGCACGACGTCGGCGTCGGTGTCCGTGGTCGGTTTGTCGACGCCGCCGACCTGCACGCCGTTGCCGGAGATGTCGGTGAAGACGTCGCCGCGCACCTGGGATTCCTTGGTGCCGTCGATGAGATCCAGCCCGGCCCCGCCGAGGTGGGCGAACACGCTGTCGCTGAATTCGACACGCCGGCCGCGCGAAACGGAGACATTGGCGGGTTCCCGCGTCCACGAGGCGTACGGGCAGGTGCCGCCGGGCACGAACTGGCACAGGCCCTGCACGGCCCAGCCGTCGGCGCCGGTGATCGTGTACCCCGCCTGGATTTCCGAGAAGCCTTCGGGCGACGAGGGCGTCAGCCACGTCGCGTAGGAGTAGCGCAGCCCGCGGAAGGCGACGTCGTGGATCGGTGCGTCGGCCGTGCCCCGGGCGTCGACGAGCTTCTCCAGCACCGGCATTTCGACGTCCGCGCGGCGCAGGTCCTGGCCGGGCTTCGGCAGGTAGTAGACGACGTGGGCGGATCGGTCGAGGTACCACTCGCCCGGGGTGTCGAGCAGTTCGAAGGCGTTCTCGGCGTAGGTCGGGTGCCGCCCGTTGGTGAGGTCGGCCGGCCCGACCATGTTCACGCTGCGGCCCGGGATGTCCGGGAACAGCACGCGTTTCGTCGAGTTGTCCCAGCACGGCTGCGCCATCGTGATCGTGGTGCCCTGGACGGCGGCGAGCGGACAGCGCGGCTCGGTCCACTGGCCGAGGCCGTCGCGCTTGACGTTCCACAGCGCTTCGCCCGAGACGTACACGAACTCGACGTCCTTCGGGTTGCGCCAGTGCGCGAGCGTGTCCGCACTCGCGGTGTAGCCGGTGGCGGTGGCCTGGACGGTCACCGGCAGCGGCCCCCGCGCACGCTGCTCGCGCACGCCGTCGACGTACAGCTGCCGGGTGTTGTCCAGCCCGGCCGGCGCGGGCGCGGCCAACAGCCCGGGACGGCCCGGAACCGGCCGCCAGCCGGTGACGCGCACGCCGCCGTTCAATTCGGTGTCACCGCTGCCCTGCCAGATGACGCGGTGCCCGTTGCCGCCGGAGTCCCTGGCGTCGAGCCGCAACGGCGCGCCCAGCCGGAAGACCCCGGGAGCCAGGTGCACGGTGAGATCCCGCGTCAGGTGCGGCGCCCGTTGCCGCACGAGGTCCCGGGCCCGGTCGAGCGTCCGGACGGGGTGGCCGGCGGTGCCGGAAGCATGATCGGATCCGGCGGGCGAGACGTAGACATCCCGGCTCACGGCCCCGGTATCGGCCGCGGCCACCGGGCCGGTCGTGGCGAGCAGCGAGCCCGCCGCCAGGAGAACGGTCACCACGGTGCGGCGCCGCGTCGAGCCCCACTTGGTCAGCATGGGGAAAACATAGGATCTCTCGGGGTCGATGTCGACAATTTCCCGCTCAGCGGGGCACGCGGTCGCCCATTCATCGGATGCCTGGACCGGCCCGCTCGGCGGTGGTGGGAGCGGTGCCCGGCCACCGACCCAGCCGGGTCGCCGCAACCGAAGCCTGCGGCCACCCGGCCGCCTCGCGGTCGAGGCTGGGCCGGCAAGCCGGGGCCAGGCGCTCCCCGGCCGACGCCACACCCGCACGTGCGCGGGCGGGCGACGCGGTGGCCGGGTGCTCAGTCGCGGCTGGGGCCGAACCGTTCCGTGCGGATGCGGTGCGGGTCGTGGCCGAGCGCGACCAGGATGTCCGCGACCGTCTCCACGAAGCCCGTCGGACCGCAGACGAAGCACGATGCGCCGAACTCCGCCGGCCAGCCCGCCGTGTTCAGCGCCGCCACGTCGATGCGCCGCGGAATGCCCGGGCGGTCTTCGGGCAGCTCCCGCGTGTAGATGTACGTGACGTCCACGCCCGCCATGGGCGTGCGCAGTTCGTCGGCGTAGTACAGCTCGGCCGGGGTGCGCAACGAGTAGATCAGCTTGAACGGCGTGCGGACCCCCGCCGCGCGGCGGGCGCGGATCATCGCCATCAGCGGCACGATCCCGGAACCGCCCGCGACGAGGAGCACCGGCGCCGGATCCGTCGGCCGCCAGGCGAACCAGCCGCCGACCGGCCCGCGGATCTCGACGGGGTCGCCGATCGCGTACGGGCCGGCGAGGTGCTCGGACACCTCGCCGCCGGGGACGCGCTGCACCGTCAGCTCCACCCGGTGGCCGTCGGCGGGCGCGGCGAGTGAATAGCTGCGCTGCGCGCGATAGCCGTCCGCGGCCGTGAGCCGGACGTCGACGTGCTGGCCCGCGAGGTGCCCGGGCCAGCCGGGCAGGTCGAAGACGAGCGTGCGCGCCGTCGGCGTCTCGTCGCGGATACCGGCCAGGCGGGCGACCCGCCAGGCTAGTCGCCCTGATACCGCTGTTCGCGCCATGGATCCCCGTAGTCGTGGTAGCCGGCGTTCTCCCAGAAGCCCGGCTCGTCCCGGGTCTTCAGTTCCAGCCCGCGCACCCACTTCGCGGACTTCCAGAAGTACAGGTGCGGCACGAGCAGCCGCGCCGGGCCGCCGTGCTCGGGGGTCAGCGGCTGGCCGCCGTACTCGTAAACGATCCAGGCCTGGCCGTCGAGCAGGTCGGCCAGCGGCAGGTTCGTCGTGTACCCGCCGTAGGCGTGCACCATGACGTAGTCGGCTTCGGTGTCGAGCCCGCCGACCAGCGTGTCGACCGAGACCCCGCGCCACCGGGTGTCCAGTTTGGACCACTGGGTGACGCAGTGGATGTCCACTGTGGGCTTCTCGCTGGGCAGCGCCATCAGCCCGGCCCAGTTCCAAGCGTGCTTCTCCCCCGCCTCGGTGGTGACGGTGAACTCCCACGTCTCGGTGCGCACGCGCGGAGTGGGGCCCGCCGACAGCACGGGAAAGTCCTCGGCCAGGTACTGCCCCGGCGGCAGACGCGGGTTGCCGCTGCGCGCCCGGCCCTGGAAACCCGGTGTCACGACTCCCATACGGCCCTCCGTTCCGATCGCGCCGAGCCTACGCCCGGACCTGCAGCCCCAGCGACGTGACGAGCACCGCAGCCTGGTCGGGTGACACGATCGCGCCCGCCAGCTCGGAGTTCAGCGGGTCGAGCGCCGAGAGGTCACTGCCCCGCAGCTCGGCACGCGGCAGCTTGACGGCGTGCAGTGCCGCCCCGGACAGGTCGACGTCGGCGAACACCGCGCCGCCGCAATCCGCCCCGGCGAGGTCGGCCTCCCGCATCCGCACCCCCTGGAAGGTGACGCCTCGCAGGTCGGCGCCCGCCAGCCCGGCGAACGACCAGTCCCCGCCGGTGACCCGCAGCGGCCGCAGCTCGCACTCGCCGAACGTGGCGCCGACGAGCTTGCACCCGGTGAATTCGGCGTCGAAGAAGTTGCACCGCTTGAAGGTGCAGCCGGTGAACGCCGAGTCCGAGTGCCGCGACGCGTTGAAGCGCACGTTGCCGAACACGCAGTCGGTGAACACCGAGTTCCGGGTCACCGCCTCCGAAAAGTCGACCTCGCGGAACTCGCACCGCACGTAGTGCTGCCCGGTGATCTCCTCCCCGTACCAGTCATCGCGGAAGAACCGCTGCTCCTCGACGGGATCGTGCGCAACCTCGGACATGCCGCCAGGCTAACGGCAGACCCGAAGCCGTGGCCCGGCTGCTGGGTGCCGCGAGACCGGCGCACCCAGCCGGACGACTCGCTTACCTGGGCGCTCAGCTGCTCACCGACCGTGCCGAAGAGCTGCCAGAGAGCAACAAAAGGGGCCGAACGGCGCAATCTGGGCCCAAAGCGTTTGATCAGTCACCCGATCCGGGAATTTTCGCGACATGTCTCCTTGGCGAACCACCACCAGACGGAACACGGCCGTGCGGGTCATCACGGCGATCGGCGCGATCTTCGCGGGGATCGAAGTTCTTTACATGATCATGGTGCTCGCCGGTGCGAACGCCGGCAACGCCTTCTTCCAGTTCATCAAGTCACTGGCGGTTCCTCTCGCCTTGTTCTGGCCCGGTTTGTTCCCGGTGGACAACCCCAGCCTCGCCGTGATCCTCGACTTCGGCTTGGCCGCGGTGTTCTGGCTGGTCATCACCGGCATCATCGCCCGCTTCGCCGGCCGGTGACCGGAAAGGATCCGCTGACCCACCCGGGAACCACCCGCCGTCGCCTCCGCCGGTGCCCTTGGGCGACACTGGACGGATGAGCGACGGCAGGTGGTTCGACGGTTGGTCACCGTGGCCCGAGCTTGCCGGGCTGGCCGCGGCCGGGCGTTCCCTGCTCCCGAACGTCCCGGTCACGCCGGCCGCCTTGGCGCGCACCGTCACCGAGCAGCTCGTCGGCCGCAGGCTGACCGCGAAGGTGGGTGGCCACGAGGTCGGCCTCACCCTCGCCGAACTCGACTACCCGGCCGACAACCTCCGGCTGGCCACCGGCCGGATCGGCAACGTCCGGATCGTCGCCGAGGACGTCGATTGGCCCGAGCCGGAAGCCGATGGTGACGGCGAGCCCGGAACCATTCCGCTGCGCCGCGTCACCGTGCTCGCCGAAGACGTCCGCTTCCGCTCCCTGCCCACGCCGGCCGCCAAACCCGCGCGGGTGCAGCTGGCGATCGCGGTGTCCGCCGACGTGTTCCGGGACCGGGTGGCGAAAGTCCGCCCCGGGATCGTCGCGTCCCCGGCCGACGGCGGGCTGCAGATCCACTGGGCCAAGCGGCCGCACTGGGGACACCTGACCCTCCGCCCCCAGGTGGTCGACGACGGTGTGGTGCTCGTGCCGCAGACCCTCCACATCGGACGGAAGCAGCTGCGGCCGCCCCGCCGCTTCCAGCCCATCGTGCTTCCCCTGCCGGAACTGCCGCCCGGCTTGAAACTGACGAAGGTGGAGCCGCGGCACGACGAACTCGTGCTGCACACCGTGGCGGAGGAATGGCCGGACCGCCTCTCCCGCATTCCCCTGACGGACCTGTTGAGCTGGCTGACGACCGCCGCGATGACGCTGACCCTGCCGAAACTCGGTGCGCGTTCATGACTTCCCCTCCCTGGTGAGCCGGACACCGACCACGCTACTCGAACGCGCGTTCGAACATCATCACTCACAGGGGTGGAGCCGGAATCACGTCACCGGAAACCAGGTGCCGGACGTCCATTCCGCGTCGCCCCAGGCCTTTCGCTCGTCGGCCCGCGGGTCGAGCTCCAGATCGGTGTCTTCCCGGAAGACCAGCACCGGCCGCAATTCGGGGCCGTACAACGGCCATTCGGGACCGTCGGCGGACGCGACGCCGTCGCGGACGAACCGCACCCAGCAGCGGTGGATGAGCAACGCCGCACGCTCGCGCGCCGGATTCACCGCGGTCGCCTGGGAGTACAGCGGAAGCGGCACTTTCCAGGCCATCGTGGTCTCGGTGCCGTGGCCACCGTCGAGCTGCTCGGGCACCCCGGGCGCGGCGATGTCGATGCGGTAGCGGTAAACGGGAGCGTGCGCGGACTGCGCGTCGGCGAGCCGCTGCGTCGGAATGCCGTACCGTTCGTCGCCCATCGCGGCGATCTTCGCCGATTTCAGGTCGGGAACGCGCCGCAGATACGTCTCCAGAAGCCGCGAAGCGCCTTCGTCGCCGAGGATTCCGGAAAGGACGTCCTGTGCGGGAGCGGTCGCGACGTCTTCGCCGAGCATCATCGCGTACGTGCTGCCTTCGTTGCTGTTGCAGCCCACCAGCAACCGGATCCCCGCCGCGCTCCCCCGCCGGATCGGCCCGATCGGCACCTCGGGCAGCACCCGCGGGTGCAGCGTCGGCCGCCAGAGCCACAGCGCCTGGAACCCGCTCAGGATCCGCTCCTGCGCCTCGACGAACTCCTTCGCCGGCAGCCCACGCAAAGCAACGATGTCGTGGCAGCCCACTTCGTCGAGCAGGCGCCGCGCCAGCGCCGTCCCGGCTTCCGGCGTCGCCACGTGGTCGGCGCCGCCGCTGCTGCTGATCGCCTGCGCGAACAGGCCCGCACCCAGCGGGCTGCCCATCAGGTTCCCGACGCTCTTGGCTCCCGCCGAAACGCCGTACACGGTGATCCGCGCCGGGTCGCCGCCGAACGCGGAAACGTTGCGGCGCACCCAGTTCAACGCCTCGATCTGGTCCAGCAGGCCGCAGACGCCGGCATCCGCTTCGGACTCGCCGAAGATCCCGCCGAGGTACAGGAACCCGAGCGAACCGAGCCGGTAGTTGATCGTGACGACGACGATCCCGGCGCGCGCGAACTCCTCGCCGTCGCCCAGCTGCTCGCCGTGGCCGACGCGGTACCCGCCGCCGTGCAGCCAGAACAGCACCGGCCACCCGCCCGCCGGCGCGGGTCCGTCGGGGGTGCACACGTTGAGGTACAGGCAGTCCTCGTCGCACCCGGCGGACGGGTTCATCGGGTCCGGCGCCTGCATCGCGTGCGGGCCGTATTCGGTGGCGACGTGCACCCCGCGCGGCAGCGACGGCGGCTGCGGTGCCTTCCACCGCAGCTCGCCGGTCGGCGGGCGGGCGTACGGGATCCCGCGCCAGATGCGGACGCCGTCACCCGCCAGTCCTGCCAGCGCCCCGAATTCGGTCGTGACCGTCGGGACGGAAGCCATCAGAGCGAGGCCTGCTCGACCGTCGGCAGGCAGACCTCGAACCGGGTGTTCCCCGGCTCGGACTCGACGCGCAGGTCGCCCTGGTGCCGTTCGACGACGATCTTCCACGAGATGTCCAGGCCCAGCCCGGTGCCCTCGCCGACCGGCTTGGTCGTGAAGAACGGCTCGAAGATCCGCGGCTTGATGTCCGCGGGAATGCCCGGGCCGGTGTCCCCGACCTCGACCCGGATCTGGTCGTCGACGCGCCAGGTCCGCAGGGTCAGCGTGCCGTCGCCCTTCATCGCGCCGAGGGCGTTGTCGATGATGTTCGTCCAGACCTGGTTCAGCTCGGCCGGGTACGCCGGGATCTTCGGCAGGGTGCGGTCGTACTCCTTGACGACGCGGACGCCGTCGCCGATCTTGCCGGACAGCATCACGAGCGTGGAGTCGAGGCCGTCGTGGACGTCGACCCACTGGTGCGGCGCCCGGTCCATCTGCGAGTACTGCTTGGCCTTGCCGACCAGCGCGGAGATCCGGGTCGTGGAGTCCTCGATCTCGCCCATCAGCATCTCGGTTTCGAGCGCGTAGGCGAGCCAGCGGACGGCGCCGTCCATGAAGGTGTCGCCGACCTGTTCCAGCACGTTGTCCAGATCCGCCGTGGTGAGCCCGGCCCGGACGTAGATGTCGGCGAGGTCCCAGCCGCCGTCGATGCCGTGGTCGTCGAACCAGTCACCGATCTGGTCCTCGCGGTCGGACTGCTGCATCGCGGTCAGCTTCTCCGCCTGCACGACCTGCTTGACCAGGCGTTCCTGGACGTCGATGAGCTGGTAGAGCAGCTCCGGTTCGATGTCTTTCTTGGCCAGGAAGGCGAGCTTGTGCCGCATCCCGGCGACGCGTTCGCGCAGGGCGGACGTCGCCCGGACGGCGGCCGCCGCCGGGTTGTTCAGCTCGTGCGTCAGGCCGGCCGAGAGCTCGCCGAGCGCCAGCAGACGCCGGCGTGAGCCGATCACCGTGTCGCTGTTGCGCCAGCCGAGGTACATGCCCTCCAGCAGGTGCGTCGCCATCGGGAACCACCGGCGGAACTGGATGGCGAACTCCGCCGCGGGCAGTGTGAGCAGGGTCAGGTCGCTCAGCGCCTGCACCGAAGCGCCGTAGTGGTGCTCGGCCTCCTGGTGCACGAAGAACTGCGTCGCGCCGAAGTAGGCGCCGCGCTGATCGGAGCGGTTGGTCTCGACCTCGGTGCCGCTGACCAGCCGCGTCATCCGGACCGCGCCGTTCAGGATCACGTAGAAGCAGGTCGCTTCGTCACCCTCACGGATGACGAAGGTGTCGCCCGAGTACTGCTCGATCGCGCCGTTGGCGGCGACCCAGTCGAGCTGGTCTTCGGAAAGGTGTTCGAACAGGAAGAGGCCGCGAAGCTCTTCCCGCGGCAGTGCGCTCATTGTTCCTCCAGGTACCGGTGTACCAGCGTCACGGCCATCGCGCCCTCGCCGACCGCGGACGCCACCCGCTTGACCGACTGGGACCGCACGTCACCGGCCACGAACACGCCGGGGATCGACGACTCGAGGTAGTGCGGATCACGGTCGAGCGGCCAGCCCGCCGGCCGCCGCTGCCCGGCGGTCAGCAGGTCGGGGCCGGTGCGGACGAAGCCGTATTCGTCGCGGTGGATGCCCTCGCCGAGCCAGTCCGTGCGCGGGGCGGCCCCGATGAAGATGAACAGGTGCCCGGTCTCGACCGTCTCGGTGACGCCGTTTTCGCACAGCGTGAGCTGCTCGAGGTGCCCGTCGCCGTGCACCTGCTTGACCGTGGTGTGCGTGCGGACGTGGATGTTCTCGATGCCGGCGATCTGCTCGATCAGGTAGTGCGACATCGACGCCTCCAGCGAGGAGCCACGCACCAGGATCGTGACGTCGCTGGCGTGCCGGGAGAAGAACACCGCGGCCTGCCCGGCCGAGTTGGCGCCGCCGACGATGTAGACGTGCTCGCCCTTGCACTCGGGCGCTTCGGTCGCGGCCGAGCCGTAGTAGACGCCGCGGCCGGTCAGCTCCTCGATGCCCTCGGCGGCCAGCGCGCGGTAGTTGACGCCGCTGGCCAGGATCACCGAGTGCGCGGCGATCTCACTGCCGTCGCCGAAGGTGATCACCCGCTGCGAACCGCGGGCCTCCAGGCCGACGACGTCACGCGCGGTCAGCACCTCGGCGCCGAACTTCTGCGCCTGGCGCCGTGCGCGGTCGGTCAGCTGCGCGCCCGAAACGCCGTCGGGGAAGCCGAGGTAGTTCTCGATGCGCGAACTCGTGCCCGCCTGGCCGCCGGTGGCCTTCTTCTCGACGAGCACCGTGCGCAGGCCTTCGGAGGCGCCGTACACCGCGGCGCCGAGGCCGGCGGGACCGCCGCCGATGACGACGAGGTCGTAGAACTCCTGCGCCGGCCGCGTCGACAAACCGACCGCGTCGGCGATCTCGCTGCCGCTCGGGTTCTTGAGGACGGTGCCGTCCGGCGTGACGACCACCGGGATGTCGGCCTCGGTGGCCTCGGCGGCCTGCAGCAGGCGCTTGCCCTCGTCCTCCTCGACGGAGTACCAGCGGTACGGCACGGCGTTGCGCGCGAGGAAGTCGCGCATGTGGAACGACGGCGACGAGTACTTGTGGCCGAGGAGCTTGACCTCCTCGACCGGCCGGTCGCCGACCGCCTTCCACGTCTCGACCAGCGCGTCGATCACCGGGTAGAGCTTCTCCTCCGGCGGGTCCCACGGCTTGAGCAGGTAGTGGTCGACGTCGACGACGTTGATCGCCTGGATCGCGGCGTCGGTGTCGGCGTAGGCGGTCAGCAGGGCACGGCGGGCGTGCGGGAACAGGTCCATCGCCTTCTCGAGGAAGGCGATCCCGTCCATCTGGGGCATCCGGTAGTCGGCGAGGATCGCCGCGACGGCGTCGCCGCGCAGCTTGATCTCGCGCAGCGCGTCGAGGGCGTCCTGGCCCGAGTCGGCGCGGATGACGCGGTAGTCCTTCCCGTAACGCCGGCGCAGGTCACGGGCGACCGAGCGGGACACGGCGGGATCGTCGTCGACGGTCATCAGGATCGGCTGGCTCACGATTGCAGCCTACGGCTCCCGGTGCCCGGCTGGGGAGGACCGCCGTTTCGGCACCTGGACCCGCTCCAGGTCCTCGGCGACCACGATCTCGCCGTCGAACTCGGCGCCGGCTTCTTCCCGGAACCGCGCGGGATCGGGGTAGCGCTGCGAGAAGTGGGTCAAGACGAGCTGCCGGACACCCGACTCGGCGGCCACCCGCGCGGCCTGCTGCGCGGTCAGGTGCCCGAAGTCGCGGGCGAGGTGGGTGTCCTCGGCGAGGAAGGTCGACTCGATCACCAGCATGTCGGCGTCTTCGGCGAGCGCGTACACCGCGTCGCACAGCCGGGTGTCCATCACGAACGCGAAGCGCTGACCGGGCCGGTGGACGCTGACGTCCTCGATCGTGGTGTGCCCGAGCCGGCCTTCCCGCTGCAGCCGGCCGACGTCCGGGCCCTGGATGCCGCGCTCGCGCAGCCGCTCGGGGAGCATGGTCCGGCCGTCCGGCTCCACCAGCCGGTAGCCGAACGCCTCGACCGGGTGACTCAGCCGGCGCGCTTCGAGGGAGACCTTCCCGGTGGCGATCGGGCCGTCCTCGGTGATCGGCTGTTCTCGCAGGTCAGCCTGTTCGTAGAACGCCGTCGCGTGCCTCATCCGCTCGAAGTAGTGCGCGCCGGACGCCGGGAAGTGGGCGTGGACCGGGTGGCCGACCTTGTCCAGCGACAGCCGCTGGATCACCCCGGGCAGGCCGAGGCTGTGGTCGCCGTGGAAGTGCGTGACGCAGATCCGCGTGAGGTCCGTGGCGGCCACGCCGGCCCGCAGCATCTGCCGCTGGGTGCCTTCGCCGGGGTCGAAGAGGATGCCCTCGCCGTCCCAGCGCAGGAGGTAGCCGTTCTGGTTGCGGTGACGCGTGGGCACCTGGCTCGCGGTGCCCAGCACCACCAGTTCGCGGGTCGACACCCCCGCACGGTACTCAGGCTGCGAGCTTGCGCAGGCGGAAGGCGAGCACCGACAGCACGATCCCGTACAGCAGCGCGTAAATCCCGACGAGCAGCGCGATGCCGTACGCGCCGGCGATCGGGTTGAGCACGATCAGGACGCCGGCGACCACGGAGATCGCGCCGGCCGCGATGAGGAACGCCTCGCCGCGGATCTGCTTGCGCAACCGGATCGCCGCGGCGATTTCGGCGATCCCGGTGATGATCGCCCAGAAGCCGACCAGCAGGGCCAGCAGCAGCACGGTGATCCCGGGCCACACCAGCACGAGGATCCCGGCGACGATGCCGAGCGCGCCGAGAACGCCGTAGGCCACGCGGTGGGCGGTGTCACCCGGGCGGAACGCCTGCATCAGGCCGCCGATGCCGTCGACGATCGCGTACACGCCGTACAGGATCGCCAGGACGAGCACGGTGGCGCCGGGCCAGATCAGCGCGAAGAGCCCGAAGAGCACGGCGAACGCGCCGCGGACGGCGGCGATCGGCCAGGCTTTGCGGGGTTCGACGACGGTGAACGCTGCGAAGGAGGTCATCTGCCGCTCCCGGGTCGATGGAGGACCTCAGTATCGCGACGATTACCCCGTCCGGCGTCCCGAACACCCCGTTCGGGCGTATCCACAAAGGACCGGCGTGCGCCGCGGCCGCCACCACGGCGCACGCCGGTGATTCAGGGGTAACTCACCAGGTTGACGGCCTTGGTCCCGGGCGGCGTCGCGGAGCCGGTGTTGTTGATCACGTGGGTGATCGTGCCCTGGTGGTTGAGTGACACGGTCACCATGTCGTGGAAGCGGACACCCGGCGTGTTCGGCGCCTCGTACGCGTGCGCGCTGGCCACGGACGGGTTGGTGCTGAAGTAGCAGTAGCTGCCCAGCCCCCACGCTTCGTGACCGGTGACGTTCGGGCCGACCTTGTAGGCGGAGAAGCCCGGCGTGGACCCGTTCATCCAGCTCGCCTGGTCCGGCACGTCGTAGGGCATCTCGTTCTGGAAGAAGTAGGTCCGGCCGCCGTTGCCGTTCCAGACCACCTGGGTCTTCTGGAAGTGCTCGACGAAGAGGCCGTACATCGTGACGTTGTTGCCGTTCACGATGAGCCCGGTGTCGGCGGTGTTGGTGGTCCAGCCGACGTACTCGTTGCGCTCGGCGTGGTCGGCGCGCCAGATCCACATGTGGTCGCCGATCACGTTGCTGCTGTTGACGACGAGGCTGTTCGTCGCCTTGCCGACGGCGGCGCCGCCGATCCGGAAGAACACGTCGTGCAGCGAAGTCGGGTTCGCTGCGTGGTTCGCCGCCGAGCCCGCCGGGCCGACCTGCACGAGCGTGGTCGAACTGGTGGTGCCGGCGTCGATCAGCAGCCCGGCGACCTTGACGCCGTCGACGTCGTCCACGGTCATCGCGGTGATGCCGTTGTCGGGGATCAAGGTGGCGATGCCGAGGCCGAGCACGACGGTGTCCGGGCGGGTGACGCGCAGCGTCTGGTTCAGGTGGTAGACACCGGGCGTGACCAGCAGGTTCTTGCCCGCGGCGAGCGCGGCGTTCAGGTCCGCGGCGGTGGCGCCGGGCTTGGCGATGTAAAACTGGTCGATCGGCAGGGACGTGCCGGGCGCGTTCCCGTTCGCCCAGCTGGTGCCGGCCGCGTCGGTCTTCACGCCGGGCACGAAGACCTGGTAGTTCCCGGCGTTGTCGATGTAGAGGAAAGGCTTTTCGCGCACGACCGGCGTCTGCGCGACGGTGGTGTAGGGCGGCGCCGGGAAGGTGTTGGCGGGCGCGCCCTGGACGCCGGCGAAGACCATGTTCCAGTTCGAGCCGTTCCAGCTGCCGAACTGCGAGTTGCGGGAGATCCACTGCTGCTGGGAGCCGGAGCGGACCTGGCCGTCGACCTTCGTGTCGGAGATCCAGCCGCCGCTGGCCCAGCCGCCGTCGTCGAGCTGCAGGTCACCGCGGACGTGCATGCGGCGGTAGGGCGCGGCCTGGCTGACGGCCCACCGGTCGGTACCCCCGTTCGGGTTCACGGACAGGTTCTCCGCGCCCCGCCAGAAGTTCTGCGTCGCGTTCTGCGGCGGGAACCAGTCGGCCTCGACGTGCACGGCGCCGTTGATCGTGACGGCGTCGGGGCTCAGCCCGAGGCCCAGCACCTGCGTGTAGAAGCCGACGTTGACGTCGTTGGCGTAGGTACCCGGCTTGAACATCACGGCGTAGCGCTGGCTGCCGAACTGGTTGCGTTCCTGCTGGCCGAAGATGCTGTCGAGCCGGCTCTGGATGGTCGAGCTCGGCATCGACGGGTCGAAGACGACGACGTTCGGGCCGAAGTCGGGCCGGCCGGGCTGGCTCGTGTTCACGGGGGCCAGCATGAAGGACTGGGCGGCGGTGCCGTTGCAGGTGTACTGCTGGAGCTGCACATCGGCGGTGGAGGCACCGGGGACGTCGAGGCACTTCCCGCTGTTGCGGCTGACGAAGTGGTACCGGTTGTTTCCTTCGTCAACGGCCTGCCACTGCTGGTTGGCGCCGTTCGAGTAGGTCCAGAGCTGCAGGAGCCCACCGTCGGCGACGGAGACGTCGGCCACGTCCCAGGCGGCGGCGGGGTTGGCCCGGGCGTTCACCCGGAAGTAGCCGTCACCGGTCGGCTGGAACTGCCACTGCTGGGAGCCGGTCTGGTTGCAGGCGTACTGCTGGACAGCGGTCCCGTCGGCGGTCCCGTCGGCCCGGGCATCGACACACTTGCCACTGTTCCCGGCAGCCACGGTGTACCACCCGTTCGGGGTCACCGCGGCGTCTGCTGTCGCGCTCGCGCTGCCGACCAGGACCGCTGCCACCGCGAGCAGCGTCACCACCCGCCGTCTCGTCTTCATGCGAACCTCCTCCGCCGCGCGTGGCGGCGTGCATCGAGAGGTGTGCCCGGTCTTGGAGACGCGGCGTAACGGGCGGGGACCTCGGCGTCACAACCGCGCAAAATGTAACGGCGGCCACAGTGGGGCGTCAATACAGGACTAAAAATAAGGTGTGAATGTCCTGGTCAACGGGTTGTGGGTCGCGTGGCGGTACCGTGAGGCCCCCCGCGTTGAGGGGGTCTGGGCCGGGTGTAATGTATGGGCATACGAGATGCGGAGTTCACCTTCGCCTCGGGGCTATGGCGCAGCTGGTAGCGCACCTCACTGGCAGTGAGGGGGTCAGGGGTTCGAGTCCCCTTAGCTCCACATCGCAACGAACCCCTTCGTTTCAGCCTCCCGGGCTGGTCGGAGGGGTTTTCTGCGTTCCGGGTTCGATCTTCGGTGATCGTTGTGCGGCGTGATCTTGTGCTCCTGGTGGGGCAGAACTGGAGCACCACCCCACCCTCGGTATGGCGTCGGCGCGGTGTTCCCGCTGCTCCCCGGCCTGGGTGGCGGGTGACCCCCACCGTGGCGAAGAGGGGGACAACCGGCGCCACCCACCCACCGTCGACCACACTCGGTGACGGTGTCGGCGGTGGTGGTGCCGCGGTGTGCCAGCGCCGCTCAAGGTCCTCTAGCAGCCGCTGCTCGACCTCCGGGGCGACGTGGGAGTAAGTCTCGATGACCCGGTTGTCCAGGTGATGACCAAGCCTCCGAGCCTGGGCAATCTCCGGCGCGCCGCCGGCGATCAGCCACGTCTTGTGACTGTGCCGCAGCCCATGGAAGGTCAACCCGGGCCGAACCGGCGCACAACCCGCCTTCGTCCCGGACGCCTCGCTGCCATCGACCGCCGGACGGAAAACCCGCCGCAGGAACGTCGAGCGCCACAACCACGTCCCGCTCGGCGTGGTGAACACGAACTCATACCGGTACCGCGCGAGATGCTCGCGCAGCAACGCGACCAGGAACGGCGGCAGCGCGATCGTCCGCGCCGAGGCTCGGGTCTTCGGCGGACCCAGCCACCGCATCGACCCCGACTCATGCAACGCACCCACCAGCGGATCGACCACCAGCTGACCGCTTCGAAGATCGACATTGTCCCGGTGCAAGCCGGCCAGCTCGCCCCACCGGCAGCCGGTCCACGCCGCGGTGATGACCAGAAGCCGCGCGATCGGCCCGCCGAGCAGACCGGCCTGCTCGGCGATCCGCACCACTTGCTCCGGCGTCGCCCAGATCCGCTCCGGTACCGCCCGTCGCGACCGCCGACCCCGGCGCCTCCGCCGGCGCACCGGATTGAACGGAATCAGCCGCTCGTCAGCCGCATCGGTCAGCAGCATTGACAGCAGGTTCAGCTGCGAACTCACCGTCGACGGGGCGTACCCGGCTCGCTCCAACTCTCGGGCCCATTCGGTCACATCCAGCGCCGTGATCGCACCCAACGGCATGTCGCCGAACTTCGGCAGGATGTGACACCGCAACCGGCTCCGGTAACTTTCGATCGTCCGCAGATCCAGATCCAGATCCAGCGACCGCGCCACCCACTCGGCCACCGTAACCGCACTGTCGACCGGATCAATCCACACCCGCCGACGCCGATCCACCTCCAACCCGGCGGCATAGGCCGCAGCATCACGCCGCGAACCGAACCCGGACACCGAACGTGCACCGAAACCTTGCCGCCGATACCGCACCCGCCACGACCTGCTGCCGCACTGCTCCACCCACGCCACAACGGCCTCCCGCACCCTGCTGAGAACAACGAAGCGTCGCTCCGCAACGGGTGTAGTTCCCCGGCGCAGACATCTCCAGCGTTCGCCCTCAACGACGAGTGCAGGCGCTGGCCGCCATCCAGGTCGCGCAGACCGGGGACAACCGGTCCGTACGCACTCTCCTAGCCGAGTTGCGGACGTTGTGGCCGCATCGATAGGGCAATGCTCAGGTGCTCCGCCTCGTCGTGCCGTCGGAACCGTCATGGCTCCGTCAAGTCCGCAACTGCGCATGGTGCTTACCTTGGCGGCATCCCCTGACCGGCCACACTGCCCTTGCCCCGTACCAGAACCTGCACGTCGGCGGCGGGATCACCGTCACGGATCCCGCCGCGCGCTAGTCGGGAGGGTCTGTCAAACGAACGGCTCTGGCTCGTATTCGGTGGTGACGGTCCGCTTCGGGCGGTCACGGCGGGTTGTGCCAGGGTGACGCTGGTGCGATGTTGATCAGCTTCTGGCGTTGGTGTTTTCTGGGCTGTCGTCCCTGGTCATCGAGGGAGTCGAGGAGGTGGCTGGGACGCTTGTGGTCCGGGCGTCGACACGGTCTGCGCCGGTGTCCTGCCCGGGATGCGGCATGGAGACCGGTCGAGTGCATGGCTATGTCGAACGCGGACTCGCTGACGTGGCGGTGGACGGGCGGAAGGTCATGGTCCGGGTGCGGGCACGGCGGATGCGCTGCTCCACGATGGATTGCACGTGGCAGACGTTCCGCGAGCCGTTGACCGTGGCGGGGCGATATCAGCGCCGCACTACCCGGCTGACCGCTCAGGTCGGCCACGTGGTGCGAGAGTTGGCCGGGCGTGCGGGAATCCGGGTTCTGGCTGGTCTTGGTGTCGCGTTGTCCCGGCAGACCGCGCTGCGAATCTTGGGGCGTCTGCCGCTGCCGGTCCGGCCGGTGCCGATGGTGATTGGTGGATGATTTCGCTCTGCGTAAGCGCCAGTCGTACGCGACGGTGATCATCAACGCAGTCACCGGCGACCGCGTTGATGTCCTCGCCGACCGCAAAGCCGACACGCTCGAAGCCTGGTTACGCGAACATCCCCACGTCCGAGTGGTCTGCCGGGACGACTCCGGAGCGTACGCCGAAGCGATCCGCCGCGCACTGCCGGATGCGGTGCAGGTCACCGACCGCTGGCATCTCTGGCACAACCTCGCCGAAGCCGTGCTCAAGGAAGTCGCCGCCCACAGCGCGTGCTGGGGCAAGACCGGACCGCCACCCCGTGAGGGCAAACGCGCGGCTACGACCCGGGAACGGTGGCGGCAGGTTCATGATCTGCTCGATCACGGCGTCGGGCTGCTCGAGGTCTCCCGCAGGTTGAATCTGGCGTTGAATACGGTGAAGCGCTACGCCCGCATCGACCAACCCGAACGCCTCGTACGGGCTCCGCAGTACCGGCCCACCTTGGTCGATCCGTTCCGCGACTACCTGCGCCAGCGGCGTGCCGAAGAGCCGGCCGTGTCGGTGTCGCGCTTGCTCCACGAGATTACCGAGCTCGGCTACACCGGAAGTCAGAACCTGCTCTATCGCTACATCACGCAAGGACGCGTCGAATCCGATCGGCCCGCGATCTCCCCCAAACGCCTTACCGGCTACCTGCTCACCCACCCGGACAAGCTCCAAGACCACCAGCGAGAGTGGATCGACTCCGCGACCAGCGCCTGCGCCGAGATGACCGGGCTTGCTGCCCTCGTCGGTGACTTCGCCGCACTGCTCACACCCGACCCCGACAACGACGAACACCTGACCCGCTGGATCGACCAGGCCCGAGCCGAGGACCTGCCCCACCTCCACGCGTTCACCCGCGGCCTCGAGCTCGACCGCCCCGCCGTAAACGCCGCTCTCACCCAACAATTCCACAATGGACGAACAGAAGGAGTGAACACCAAAACGAAGCTGATCAAGCGCCAGATGTACGGGCGCGCAGGCTTCACCCTCCTCCGACACCGCATCCTGCTCGGCTAACACCACGCACCGCAACCACCGAAAGTGCGTCAGAGCCGAAATTCCGACAGTCCCCAGGGATCAGCCTTCTGGCTCTTCTTCGAGGTTGATGGTTTCGGGCCACTTGAGTGGTTGCTGGTCGGCGTCTAGGAGTGCCTGGGTCATGACTGCCCGGGCACGGTCGTGGGCCCGGATGTTGCCGGCCGCTGCGGCGCGGGTTCGGCGATGGTCTGGCCGTTGTCGGTGAGGTCGACGTTGACGGGGAGTCCGCCGGGGAGTGCCATGCCGGTCACGAGGGTTGGGGATGGCGATGTCGGAGATGAAGCGAGCGATGCCGTCGAGCTCGGGCCCGATTGCGACCCATGTCCCGTCGGGTCGACGGACGAGGAGCGCGGGGGAGAACTCCATTCCGCTAAAGCAGGCGTTCAATGGCTTCGCCGGCGAGCTGATCAGCCCAGATTGCGGCACGCGATAGCGTCCGCTGGGCTTCCGGCAGGAAGCCGAACAACGTGTATACGTGCACCGAGTCCTCGATCATCTCCAGGGTCACATCGGCGCCGGCAACCTTCGCCAGTTCGGCAAAGCGGGTGGTGTCACTCTCCAGTACCTCACCGTGCACCGCAGAAAGATAGAGCGGCGGGAGTGAGGAGAGGTCACCAAACAGCGGCGAAACCATCGGATCGGTGGGTTCGTGCCCCTGGAAGTACGAGGCGCCGAGCTGGGTAAGGCTGTCACGGTGCGAGGCAGGATCTTCCCCCGAGTAGGTTGCGACGCTCGGTCCGCTGAGCGTCAGGTCGGTGAATGGGCACACCGCCAGTACACCCGCTGGTCTTGGAAGGCCGGCGCGATCCAGCGACAGCGCGAGAGAGAGCGCCAATCCGCCTCCTGCGGACTCCCCGCTGAGGATGATCGACGCGGGGTCGACCCCTCGTCCCAACACGCCACGGTAGGCGGCGAACACATCATCGATCGCGGCCGGGTACGGGTGTTCAGGCGCCAGACGATAGTCGACCGAGAACACCTCGGCATGGAAGGCTGCCGACAAGCGACTCGCGTACTCCACTGAACTCTCCGCCGAGCCAAGCACGAACGCCCCACCATGCAGATGCAGCATCGTACGCCGCGGCTGCGTGACTTCCGGCGCTGTCACCTTCAGGCTGGCTACGCCGTTCAATTCGCAGCGTTCAACCCGAACATCGGATGGCGGCGGGAACTCGGTGCGCAGGAATCGATCGTAGGCGGCGCGTTGGCCTGGATGACCCTGTGCGATGTCTTCCTGGCCGATAGCCCCCCTCCACAGATCGAAAGCACGCTGACTTTCCGGCCTGGCCATCTGCTTGCCCTCCTTGGAAGAGCTCAGTCCGATCACGTCGGCCACAGGCTGGTCCATCGCAGCAAGGGCATCGTGGCCCCAAGCGAACTCCCAGGATGTGAGGGCAAGTGGATCGATGCGCTGGGTGCCCTTCCAGCGACCATTTCGGGCCCGCACCGAAGCCTCATCCGGTTCGTGAGCCATCTTCACGGCGAAGCGCGCGCCAGCTTGGATGCGTGTGGTGCGAGGCTGGCGGCGCCTCTCGTACTCCACGAGGGCCTTCTGAACATCGTCACCGTGCCGGGCCACGGTTGCAGCGAGGGTCCAGGCGTCTTCCATCGCTTGACAAGCGCCTTGCGCGAGATAGGGAACCATCGCGTGGGCGGCGTCACCAAGGAGCGTGACCCGTCCGTACGTCCAGCGTTCGATCGGATCGCGGTAGTACATTCCGGTGATGAAGGTGGAGTCGATGGCCTCCAGGAGAGCGCGAACCGTCGGTTCGGCTCCCTCGAAGGACGACAACAACTCCTCGGTATCGCTCGTGTCGGTCCACGACTCCCGCTGCACCTCAGTGGCGGGGACGGCAGCCAGCACACTGTAGAGGTCCTCACGCACCCAGTAGGTGATAACGCTTCGCTGAACGCCGAACCAGTTGTTTCCGGCGACCGGGAGGTCGAGGCCTTCAAGCCGATCGCGCGGAATGAGGGCACGCCACATCAAGATGTTCGCGAACTGCTTCTCCTCGGGCCCGACGACAAGGTCGCGCACGATCGAGTGGATACCGTCGGCGCCGATGACAGCATCGCCTCGGATCTGCTCCCCCGACGCCAGAGTGACGCTAGCGCCCGTTTCGTCCTGTTCGATGCCGACGACCTGTGCCGACAGTTGCAGACACTCGGGCGGAAGCGCATCGCGAAGAATCCGGATCAAGTCGGCCCGGTGCACGTTGTACATGACCGCGCCGTACTGCTGCGCCACCTCCTCGCCCAGGGGCGCCAGGTAGAGCAGCTCACCCGTATCGAGGTCTCTGTAGTCATATCTCTGGGGTACCGTCGCCACGGAGGCCAGCGCCGGCTCCAGGCCGAGTTCGCGCATAACTATCGTTCCGTTGGCCGCGATTTGCACACCCGCGCCGATCTCGGTGAGATCATCCGCGCGCTCGAGCACGTGGACATCGATGCCGTGATGGCGCAGCGCGATCGCGGTGGTGAGACCGCCGATACCTCCGCCGACGACGATGATCTTCATACTGGGTCCTTTCGTTCACGCATGTTCTGAAATTGATGGAGTGGCGAAACACCCATTGGGTGTGGGCATCCACGTGGGGGTCAGGGAGCGTCGGGCCAGACTCGAAGCACGAGCTTCCCGATGTTGCTGCCGCGATAACGGTCCAGGAGAGCCCGGCCGAGTGCAGAAGCATTGCCGGGCGGGGCGGCATGCGTCGCGCTCACCCCGAGCACACCCGCGAGCACGAATACGCCGCACTGGAGACGGGCTACTCGAATGCCCACGAGTGCTGCGTCAACCGCTGAGACCGCCGAGGCACGCATCGACCGGCCGAGACCTGTGTATCGCAAGATCAGCAATGCGCACGCGGTGACTGTCGCGATGACAGCGAGGTTGACAAACGTCTGCGGATCCACCCGAACGCCTCCAATCATGACGGGGCCATCGAAATTCGGCCGGTAGCTCGGGTCGACCCCGAAGAAGGTCAGTGCCAGCGACCCCAACGCAAAGAGCACACCGACACTCACTAGGCCCGGCGCCATCGGATCGGCCACACCAAGTCGGCGCAGTCCGAGGAAAAGTGACGCCGAGAACGCGCCGCAGGCGGCTCCTGCCACCAGTGCGACGAGCAGTCCGATTCCGCCACCCCGGCGGCGGCGTAAGCCAGACCGCCGAACACCGCATAACCACCAACCGCCAAGTCAAGGGAGTGCGTAGTCATCCACACCAAGCTCGGGGGGATCGCGATCAGGGCGTAGAGCGCACCAAGCGCCACGCCTTGCATCAGAAACTCGATCATGCGTGTCCCCCGACCGTGCACGAGGCAGAGTCCGCCTTCGCTCGACTCCACTCGCTGGGCACCTCATCCCATGACCCCTCAGCGGTCTTGCGCCTCAGTTCCGGCTTGAGCACCTTGCCGGCCGCGTTACGCGGCAGACCCTCCGAGCGCAATCGCACCCGCTCGGGGACCTTGAAGCCGGCCACCCGGGAGGCGACAGACTCGATCACGGCACGCAAGTCGAAACCAGGACCAGGCACGATCACGGCGCCGACGCGCTCCCCGAGCCGCTCATCTGGAACGCCTACGACCGCGGCATCGACCACACCGGGGGCCGCGATCAGGGCACTCTCGACCTCGACACAGAAGACATTCTCTCCACCGCGGTTGATCATGTCCTTGAGTCGGTCGACGAGGTAGATGCGGCCTTCGGCGTCGATCCGGCCGCCGTCACCGGTACGCATCCACCCCTCAAAGCCATCGGGGCTGCGTAGGCCATCGGCGCCCCAGTATCCGCGGGTCACCGTCTGACCCCGCAGTACCAGCTCACCGACACCGGTGCGCGGGTCGGCGTCGAGCACGCCGACGTCCATCGCGGGTACCGGGTAGCCGATCGAGTCAGCGTAAGGAACTGACTCAGCGCCACTAATCGCGGTGGCCATAGAACTGGTCTCGGACATGCCGAAGCCGTTTGCGACGATTGCGGTTTCAAAGCCTTTCGCGATCTGCTCGACCAGCGCCGGTGAAACCGGCGCTCCGCCGTAGACGGCCCATCGGACACTCTTGACGCGTTCGGGGGCAAACTCTGGAGCACGGACGACGGCGTGGTAGAGGGCCGGGACCAAGACGAGCAGGGAGGCGCGATAGCGCTCCACCAGATCAAGAAACTCCTCGACGACAGGCGTGGCTTGAACCACGACCTTGCCCGCATTGAGCAAGGTTGCGAGCATTTGACCGTTGCATCCGGTCACGTGAAACAGCGGAACGGCGACCACCGTGACGACACGATGGGGTCCACCTACGGGCAGGTCGAAGGTGCGACGGACCGACTCCACTATCGACAGCAGGGCCTCGTGGGTCGAGGTCGCACCCTTCGGTAGGCCCGTCGTACCACTCGTGTAATAGATCGCCGCGAGATCGTCTTGCCCGAGCGAGTCGTCCCAGTCGGGTTCACCCAAGAGGACCTCGTCGACCGACCGGATCGTCAGCTTGGGTGTGCAGTCGTCAAGGATCTGGTCGAGTTCGGCTGCAGACAAGCGCGTGTTCAGCGGTGCGGCAATGGCTCCCGCCGCGATGATGCCCAGGAACAACTCGATGAAGGTCGCCGAGTTGTCAAGGGTGAAGGCCACCCGATCGCCGCGGGTAACGCCGCGATCGCGCAGCCCACCGGACACCTGCAACACCCGATCCCACAACTGGGCGAAGGTGATCTCGCGACCGTCGACATCCACGATGGCCACGTCGTCCGGCCTGTGCGCGGCATGCTCGCGCAACGCGTGAACGACCGATGTCGGGAGGTCTCGATACCGGGGCACACCGCCGCCATCTCGCACCACGCCCGCGTGGTCACGAGGACCATCAAGTCCATTGACTACGGGATCCACGCGGTGAGTGGTCGCTGCCTGAAGGTGGTGATCCATGCCACTAACCCTCAGCCAAGTATGACGGACGTCTCTAGAGGCGGACAGACAAACTCAATCGCGCCTTCTTGTCGAGACCTCTAAAGAGGAGCGTAAAATCAGTTCGATCGGCCGAGTTTGGGCAGCCTGCTCGTAGCAACCGCTAGTCTCCAGGCATAGTCTCGAGCCATGCCGTCCCCGGTTTCGTCCGACCTCGTTGACTTCAACACGCTCGCGGTTCGGATGCTCCAGAGCACCGATCTGCTGGCGCGGCGGCTGCGTAGTCGCCTCGTCGAGGGGGTAGAGGGATACCGTCTCGTCGACCCCGACAACGTCGTCTCGGAGCTCGCCGTCAACTTCCGGGTTGTGCTCACCTCGTGCCTTCCAGACGCCCCACTCCCGCCTGAAGAGGCCCTCGCGGAGGCGGAGATCCGCGGCGCCGATCGCGAACGCCTCGGTGTCCCCCTAGAAGATGTGCTGCGTGGTTGGCGCATCGGTTTGGAACTCGCTTTTGATCATGCTCGAACGCTCGCGCATGGGTTGGATCTCAGGTCAGAGCTCGTGCTCGACTACACGCGCATGTTGCTGCGCGCCTCCGATCTCTACACGTCAGCGATCGCAACCGGTCATCGCCGGGCCGAGTTGGATATGGCAGTCGTCTCGAATGAGCGGCAGAACCGCCTCGTTCGCCAACTGCTGCTCCACGACGGATCTGCCGCCGACTCACTGAAGCATCTCAAGGCCCTCGGCTTGGACTCGTACGGCCAATGGCAGGCATTTTGCACCGAGAACCTAAACGACGACACCCGCACAGCCGTAAACCGCTGGATTCAACCCAGCCATCCTTCAGGTACACCCGCGGGCGTGGCGAGCGTCGTTGATCAGCACGTCATAGGTTTTCTTGCACGTACTCCGCCGAAACCTCCAGCGCTCATTGCCCTTGGCGCCGAGGTGACACGGGAGGAATTGCCCGAATCGCTGCGCCAAGCACAGCGAGTGCACAACGCCGCACGGGCAGCAGGATGGTCCCGCGGGGTCGTGACGATCGACGATCTTGGGATCCGCGTCGCCGTCCACGACGATCGCGATGTCAGCGAAATGATGCTTCGTCGCTACATCGACCCGGTGACACAGACCCGGAGTGGGGCTGCGGTACTTGAGACCGTCTGGCACTACTTCAACGCCGGGCAACAGGTGGACCGTACGGCCGAAGCAATGTTTGTCCACGCCAACACCGTCCGCTATCGGCTGCGCCGCTTCGAGGCACTCACGGCAACGGACTTGCGTGATGGTTGGGTGATCGCCAACGTTGTCTGGGCATTGATCCGACAGAACCCGACGCTCCGCCCTGGTCTCGACCGCTGACGGTGGACACCTCGTAAGAGAGGATCTGCATCGCGGGAGGACAAATGTCCGGAGTACAGGAACGAGGCCGTGAAGTTGGTGATCAACGCCGGCCGGACGGTGGCTGTGGTCGCCCGCGAGCCGGCCAGCCGGTCCTCTTCTCGAACGCGGTCAGCTTCTTCAGGGGCCGCCGGGTCGGGTGGACTTGACGCACGATCAGCCGCATGCCCTCCGGCCAGCCCTCACGGGTGTTCACCCCGGTCAACTCGGCGACGAAGTAGCCCTCTTGGAGACTGTCGTACTGGCGCACGGAGGTCTCCCAGGCGGTCTCGGGCAGCTTTGCGATGGCCTTCTCGTCGTCATCGGTGGTCTTCCAGCCGACCGTGTAACGCACCGTGCGCCGCGTGGTGTTCAGGGCTTCCAGGCACTCCAGCAGCCCTTGGGTGGCGCCGGCGCCGTCTACCCGGACAGGTGTGCCAATCCCTGGAAAGTGCCTCATCCATGAGCTCCCGGCCATGTTCCGCCATCTGGCGGCGCTACCCGTCGTGGGCTTGCGTCGATCGGCTGCGGTCAGGCTTCTGGGCTCCTTGCCGCCGGCTGGTCGCTGTTGCCGTATGCCAGTGACGCGAGAATTTCCTTGCGGCAGACATCGAGGATTTCGTCCGCCAGCGGAGAATCGTCCGGGCATGCCCGCGACAACACGATCGCGCCGACCGAATGGGCGAGCATGTCGATCATCGTGGTGCGGGCCGCGCGCCCGTCCGCATCCCCGAGCGTGTCCCCTTGGGAGGCGACCTGGAGAGCCGTCAGCAGGTTTTCGATCCCTGCCTCGAACTCCTTCCGGATGTCCCCCGGTTGACGTGCGGCGTCGCCGCTGAGGGCGGCGATGGTGCAGCCGTCACCGCGGCCGTCGCGATGCTCCCGCGTGACGTAGCGCTCGACGAACTCGGTGACGTCCCGGCCCTCTGCCTGTGCCGCGGTCTGTGAGAGCCCGTTCGCGGACACCTCGGCCATGAGGTCGGCCTTGGAGCCGAAGTGCTTGTAGAACCCGCCATGGGTGAACCCGGCGGCTGCCATCAGGTCCGCCACGCCGACACCATCATAGCCGCGCTCGCAGAACAGCCTGCCGGCCGTCGCGACGATGTGCGCACGGTTCTGCTTCGCCTGTGCCTTGGTGACCCGCATGTCCAGCCGCCCTGTCCTCGGTCGACACTCCACTCGCGTCTCACGGCCAAGTATACATAGATGTCGATCGGCATCAAAATCCTTGACTTTTTAGATGACGATCGTCATCGTAGTACTCACCTCCGGTACTCACCCCCTCCAGAAAGGCTCAGGCCATGAGTGACACGCATGTGACCGCACCGACTCAGTACATCGAGGTCGACGGCGACCGCTTCGCCTACCGACGCTGGGGCAAGCCCTCGGGCGTCCCGATCTTCCTGGTCCAGCACTTCCGCGGGGGGATGGACCACTGGGACCCGCTGCTCACCGACGGCCTGGCCGAAGGCCGTGAGGTCATCCTGTTCAACGGTCGCGGCATCGCCTCGTCATCCGGCACGCCGCGTAACAAGATCGAGGACATGGCCGACGACATCGCCGCGGTCATCCAGGCGCTGGGGCTGGAGCAGGTCGATCTGCTCGGCTTCTCGATCGGCGGTTACCAGGTACAGGAGGTCACGCTGCGCCACCCCCAGCTGGTCCGCAAGCTCCTCCTGCTCGGCACCGGCCTGCGCGGCGGCGACCAGACGATGGACCCCAAGGTGCCTGAAGTCGCCACGCATCCGGTCCACGACCTGGAGGACTTCCTCTTCCTGTTCTTCGGCCGCTCGCAAGCCGCGCGGGAAGCGGGCCGGGCGTTCTGGGAGCGACGTCATCAGCGGGCCGACCAGGACCCGCCGAGCTCGCTCGAAGTCGCACAGGCGCAGCTTGAAGCGTTTGCGACCTATACGGAACCGCTGCCGGGCGAGAATCCCTACGCCTACCTGAACGCGATCACCCAGCCGACGCTGGTCCTCAACGGCGAGAACGACGTGATGATCGCCTCGATCAACTCCTGGCACCTCGCCCAGAACATCCCCAACGCTCAGCTGCTGATCTACCCCGATGCCGGGCATGCAGCGCAGTTCCAGTACCCCGAGCGGTTCCTGAAGCACGCCATTCAGTTTCTCGACGAGTAACACCTGCGGGGCTTCGGTGTAGTCGCTGACGCCTGGTCGGTGATGATCGGCCAGCTCATCGGAACCCCCCAAGGCCTCGTTGCCGGCGCGGCCCCCGGTGACCGCGGTCAGCGCAAGGTGGTGGGGGCCAGTCGGATCGTCTGTGGCTGCTGCATCCGGAGGCGTATGGGCTTGGGCTTGCGGACCGCTTTCACCGGTTCGACGGGGTGTGGCGTGGTGCGCGGTGGTCGGGGAGGGCGGGTGAGGCGGCGGACCATGAGGGTGATGAAGGTCCAGGTGATGTGGGCCTCGCTGTGGGAGACGAGTCGCTCGTAGTCGCGGACGTTTCTCCTGGCTCTCATGATCCACGAGGATGGGTCGGCCGCGCAGCGAGGTGCCAGCGTTGGCTGGTCCTTTTCCGCGCGGCCTCCCGCCGAACCGGACTTGATGGTTTCCCGATCACCCGGCTCTCCAGTGACTACTGCGTGAGCGGTGCGGCCGGTTGTCCCCTGTGGACCTGGTCGTGACAAGGGGCGCAGACCACGAGGGTCTTGCGTCGCCTGTTCGTCATCGCTTTGGCCCACAAGGGTTGGAGTGGTCCGGGTTTGCCGAGATCGACGATCTTGCGGACGTGGTGGACTTGAACGTCGCCCGTTTGCTGGCAGATCTCGCAGGTGTCCGCGAGAAGCCGTGACACGAGTTCCTTGTGCGGATAGTCGACCCGGACCGGCTGGCGTTCGGTGACCGTCGCCGTTTTCCGCCGGTGGAGTGGTGTTTCGCCGAACCGTGCGACCAGTGGCTGCCTGCCATCGCGCTCGATGCGTGCCTCGAAGCAGGTTCGCGGCCCGTGCGGGGTCTGAATTTTGGCTTTGTGCTTGGCCGCCATCCTCGACATCGACGAGCGGTGCTTGCCTGCCAGGGTCTTGAGCATGGAGGTCTCCATGACCCGGCGCAGCCGGCGGAGTCGATAGACGTCCCCGGCGAGCAGGTAGTACTGGACGATGCCCCGGTAGATGGCCCCGTAGGTGGCGACGATGGTGTGGTCGCTGCCGTTGGTCAGGGCCTTCTGCTTGGCGGGTTTGCCGCGGCGCAGGTAGGGGACGGACTTGGCCTTGATCACGTCCAGCGGGACACGGAGGGCGACCTGCCCGTTGACGCGCCGGTAACGGCCGGTCTTCTTCGTGTCGTTGTGCTGGATGGTGATCTCGTAGCCGAGGAATCGGGCCGCGCCTGTGCGGGCGTGGGTGATCAGCGTCTTGTCCTGGGAGAGTTCGAGCTTGAGTTCGTCACGCAGAAACTCGGCCAGGAGCTGTTTGCTCTCCTCGGCTTCGGCCTTCGGTCCGGCGAACCCGAGCAGATGGTCATCTGCATACCTGCAATACCGTAACCGCCGATAGCCCGGGTCGTCCGGGTCGGCGCTGGGCAGGCTGACCATCCGCCGCCGCAGCGTCCGGGCCGAGGCCCGGTCACCACGCCGACGAGCCGTTGCCAACTGTGTCTGCAGTTTCAGGTAGGCAGGATTACGTGCCCTGCGGTCCCCTCGGGTGCACTCCGGAATCAGAACCGTCTCGACGAACTCGTCCAACTTGTGCAGGTAGATCGAGGACAGGATCGGCGAGGCAACCCCGCCTTGGGGAGCCCCGGACAAGGTGGCACCCCATTTCCAGTCCTCCAGGTATCCTGCTGTGAGCATGTTGCGCGCCAGCCTCAGGAATCGGCCATCGCGGATCTTCTCCGACAGGATCCCGATCATGACGTCATGGTCGAGAGATCCGAAGCAGTCGGCGATGTCGGCCTCGACGAACCAGGCCGTTCCGGTCCAGGTGTTGGCGATCTCCCGCAACGCGGCATGACAGCCTCGGCGCGGCCGGAACCCGTGGGACCGATCGGAAAACGCCGGTTCGTAGTACGCCTCCAACAGCAAGCGAACCACCTCGCCGACGAGCTTGTCCGACCAGGTCGGCAGCCCCAGCGGACGGGTCTTCCCGTTTTTCTTCGGGATGTGCACCCGCCGGACGGGCGAGAATCGGTAGCGCTCGTGGCGTATCGCATCGATGATGCGGCCGATCTTCGCCTGGGACATGCCGTCCACGGTTTCCTGCGTGACCCCCGGGTGTCATCGCGCCGTGGTTGGCGTAGATGCGCCCGTAGGCCAACAGATACAACTGCGGGTTGAAAAGTTGCCGATACAGCTCTTTCAGCGGCAGACCGCGTCTGCCGCGCTCACGCAGGACACCCAGCACCGTTGCGGCGCTCTGCATTACGCATACCTCCCGATCTGGTGGTGTCCGATCACCTGGCCCCCTTCGCCCTGTGGGCGGCTTTCCCGCCCTCCTTGGCCGGGCGTGACTCCGGCGACTACTACGAGGCCTCCGTCGCCGTTGGACTCGCGTCCAGTAGGCGATCCCGCGTTCGTCCCTGTTGTACGTGGCAGCGTGACGTAGGCGGCCCACTCATCTCCTTCAACGCCCTCGCTGGGCGTCGCCTCGCGCTCCGGAGGTTGCGTCGGCCACCATCGAATCCAACGCAGAGCGCGACACCGGTTTCAGCAGTCCTTCCGGCGGATGGGAACTTGCATCGACTGGAGATT
Source organism: Amycolatopsis sp. NPDC026612 (assembly GCF_040638285.1). Lineage (NCBI taxonomy): Bacteria > Bacillati > Actinomycetota > Actinomycetes > Pseudonocardiales > Pseudonocardiaceae > Amycolatopsis > Amycolatopsis sp. NPDC026612. The sequence continues at coordinate 134,983 of NZ_JBEZYB010000009.1, read as the reverse complement.
AGGCTTCAAGCAATCCAGCTTTCGCCGTATCACGCGGGTCCCCCCGACACACCGTCCCTGACCGCTGGACCCGGTCGCCGGGTTCTCTGGCATGCTCTTGTCCCCTTAGCCTTTCGGCCTCAGATAAGCCATTCGACCCAGGAACCTCCCTCCGAGTTCCTCCCGGCTGAATCGGGGATACAACAGAGCGCCTCGCGGCGCACATGGTGCGCTCGACGACCCACCGGCGGGGAAGGACGACGAAGCCGGTGGTGTCGTCGTTGCGTTTGATGATCTCGACGGTGATGTCGAGGACGTGGGTGGCCCAGCCCAGCAGGGTGCCCAGGTAGCCGCCGTCGGCCCAGACAAGCTGGATTCGGCCGCTGGTGGTTTTGAGCCAGTGCAGCAACGGGCGGGCGGCGACGCGGTCCTGGACGGAGGCGGCGGTGACCAGCACTCCCAGTAGCAGCCCGAGGGTGTCGACGGCGATGTGGCGTTTCCGGCCGTTGATCTTCTTCCCGCCGTCGTAGCCCCGGTTCTCCCGGCCGAGGGGTTTCGGCTGCTTTGACCGTGGCCGAGTCGATGATGGCGGCTGTGGGTTCGGCGTGGCGGCCTTCGGTGAGGCGGACCCGGTCGCGCAGGATGTCGAGCACATCCTGGGTGATGGCGGCCTTTTCCCAGGCGAGGAAGTGGTTGTAGACGGTGGACCAGGGCGGGAAGTCCGCGGTCAGGGCCCGCCATTTGATGCCGTTGTCCACCACGTAAAAGATCGCGTCGATGAGGGACTTGACCCCGGATGTTGGACACCTGACACACTCGGACCGTGATGGTCCGGGTGGACTGGAGTCCTGCATAGATGGTCATGAAGCACTACCCACCGGAGTTCAAGGCCGAGGCGGTCGCGCTCTACCGGTCCCGACCGGGCACGACGGTCGCCGCGGTGGCCAGGGATCTCGGGGTCAACGCCGAGACGCTGCGCTCCTGGATCCGGATCGATGACGGACAACGCACCGATTCCCACCCCACGACCGGCGCAGCCCCGGCGGCCGCACCGCTGCCGGGCACGCTGGAAAGCGAGAACACCGCGCTGCGCAAGCGGGTCCGCGAGTTGGAGGAAGAACGCGAGATCCTGCGCAAGGCGGCCAAGTATTTCGCCGGGGAGACGCGCTGGTGAACCGCTTCCAGTTCGTCGCCGACCACCAACGCCGCTACGGCGTCAAGCGGTTGTGCCACGTGATCGGCATCGCCCGGTCCAGCTTCTACCACTGGAAAGCCACCGCGGCCGACCGAGCCGCCCGCAGTGCTGCCGATGACCGGCTGGCGGCCCGTATCCGCGTGATCCACCGGGAATCCGACGGCACCTACGGCGTTCCGCGCATCACCGCGGAACTCAGGGATGCCGGGCACGTGGTCAATCACAAGCGGGTCGCGCGGGTCATGCGCGGGATCGGCCTGACCGGGGTGCGGCTGCCGCCGGCACCGCACCACCATCGGCGACCCTGCCGCAGCCAAGGCCTCGGACCTGCTCCAGCGCGACTTCACCGCGCAGGCGCCGAACACCCGCTACGTCGGCGACATCACCTACCTGCCGATCGCCGACGGGACATTCTGCTACCTGGCGACTGTGATGGACCTGTGCTCCCGCCGGCTGGCCGGGTGGGCGATCGCTGATCACATGCGCACCGAGCTGGTCATCGACGCCCTCAACGCCGCCCAACGCACCCGGGGCAGCCTGGCCGGGGCGATCTTCCACATCGACCACGGTGCCCAATACGTCTCCCGGGCGTTCGCCGAGGCCTGCCGGAGGGCTGGGGTGATCCAGTCCATGGGCGCGGTCGGCAGTTCCGCCGACAACGCCGCCGCGGAGAGCCTGAACGCGGCGTTCAAACGCGAGACCCTGCAAGGCGCCGGAAGCTGGCCCACCGCAAGGGAAGCACGACTGGCGGCATTCGGCTGGCTGCATCGCTACAACACCCGCCGTCGTCATTCCTACCTCGGGCAGCAATCCCCGATCGCCTACGAGACCAGTCTCGACCCGACATCGGCTACGCTACCCAAAGTCGCATAACCCTGTGTCCAACATCCGGGGGTAAGCCCCGTTCTCGCTGCTCCCGGGCTTGGTCTACGAGTGACCCACCGTGGCGAAGAGAAGCCAACCGGCACCATCCGCCTACTGTCGACCACACTCCGTGGGAGCAGGGCTCGATGACCCGGTTTGTCCAGGTGATGGCCAAGCCTCCGAGCCTGGGCGATCTCCGGCGCACGCAGCGATCAGCCACGTCTGTGACTATGCGCGCAGTAGATCCACGATGCGGTTTTGTGCCCACAGCACCGCAGTGTGCAGGGTCAGCGCGAACGGGTGCGAGTCTGTCGGAGGAGAGCATCTCCAGGCGGAGCCCCGGATGTCGCCGTCGCGATCCCGGCGCCAGTGAAGACAAGACAGCCCAAGACCCCGCGAGTCACAAACTGCCCGGCTGTCCGGTCCTAGCGGGTGCAACCGTTCGTCGAGGAGGTCTTTTCGATGTCATTGACCGTGTTACAGGAGGCGAAACCGCCCTTTGTTCCGGAGGGGGCGCACGCGATGACCATCGTCATCGAGTACCCGCCGGGCGACTCCGGCACGCCGCCGCACCGCCATCCCGGACCGGCCTTCGGCTACGTGCTGGAGGGCGAGATGGTGTTCGAGCTCGAAGGCGAACCGCCGCGCGTTGTGCGCGCCGGTGAGGCGTTCTGGGAGCCGGGCGGGGACGTCATCCACTACCAGGACGGCAACAACCGCGACGACGTTCCGGTGCGGTTCACCGTCACCATGCTCTGCGAACCGGGCAAGCCGATGGTCGATCTCGTGGACGAAGAAGAACTCCGGGCGAAAGGATGGTCGAAGAAATGAAGATCGCCGTCATCGGCGGGACCGGGCTCGTCGGCTCCCGAGTGGTCACGATCTTGACCAAGAACGGGCACGAGGCCGTCCCGCACTCGCCGTCCACCGGGCTGGACCTGCTCAGCGGGCGGGGCTTGCCCGAGGCGCTGGAGGGGGCCGAGGTCGTCGTCAACCTGACGAACTCGCCGACGTTCGACGAAGCGTCACCCGCGTTCTTCCGGACGACCATGGACAACCTGCTGGAGGCCGCCGGCGCGGCCGGCGTCGGCCACGCGGTCATCCTCTCGATCGTGGGCGCCGAACTGGTGCCGGACCTGGTCTACTACCGCGCCAAGGTGCTGCAGGAGGACATCCTCAAGGCCGGGCCCGTGCCCTACTCGATCGTCCGCGCCACGCAGTTCTTCGAGTTCATGGCCCCGACGATGTCCTGGACTTCCGACGAGAACGCCGTCCGCCTGCCCGCGACGCGCATCCAGCCCATCGCCGCGGACGACGTCGCCCAGGCGGTGGCCGAGGTCAGCATGGGCGCCCCGCTGCGGGGCACCCGGAACGTCGCCGGACCCGAGGTGTTCACCCTGGACGAGCTGGGCCGGATCACCCTCGCCGCCCAGGGTGACCAGCGCCGCGTCATCACCGACGACCGGGCCGGCCTGTTCGCGGCGGCCTCCGGCGACGCCCTCGTCGCCAAGGACGGGGCCGTCATGGCGAAGACCACCTACCGGGAGTGGCTGGCGCGCTGAGGAGGCCGGGCCCGCACGGCCAATGCGGTGCGGGCCCGGTCACCCGCGGTGCCAGCCACCCAGCTTGGCCGGGTTGAGCACGATCCAGAGCGCGGTGACCTTGGCCCCGGCCGTCTCGGCACCCACCACCGCGACGGCGCGGGAAGCGCGGCGCAGGGCGAGTCCGGCGCGGCCGTTGACGGACTCGACGGTCAGCTCGACGCCGACCTGCCCGCACAGCGATGTCATGACCAGCCGGGCGACGTCCACGGCACCGTGCGCAGGCCCGTCCGGGCCGGGCACCACTCCTCCGCCGTCGCACGTGGCGATGGCCTCGACGTCCAGGACGGCTGCGAGTGCGGTGCGGTCTCCCCGCCGGCAGGCGTCGGCGAACCGGCGGACGACCTGGTCATGCCGGTCGAGCACGCTCGGTCCCCACGGGCACCGCCTTGTTCTTCTCGGGGTTGACCAGCCACAGGACCTGATCGACGCCTTCGGTGGTGGCGCTGACGGTGAGCAGGCCGTACACGGCGCCGTCCCGGTGCAGCACCGCGGACGTCTGCCCGTTCGTGATCGCCCACTGCACGTCGACGCCGTCCCAGAACCAGCTGGAGATGGCCAGCAGGAACTTCGCCACGCGGGCCGCGCCGACGACCGGCGTGCGGGCGACGCCCTTCCGGCCGTTGCCGTCGGACAGGCTGGTCACGTCCGGCGTGAAGAGCCGTTCCAACGCGGTCAGGTCGCCGGAACGGGCGGCGGCGAGGAACGTGGTCAGCAGTTCGCGCTGCTCGGCCGCGGTCACCGGTGTGCGCCGTTCGGTCGCGATGTGCTTGCGGGCCCGGCTGACCAGCTGACGCACCGCGGGTTCGGTCGAGGACAGGATGTCGGCGATCTGCGCGTAGGAATAGTCGAAGGCTTCCCGCAGCACGTAGGCGGCACGTTCGTTCGGGGTGAGCTTCTCCATCAACAGCAGGGCCGCGAACTCCAGCGCCTCCCCGCGCTCGGCGCCCAGGTACGGGTCCGCGCCGGTGTCGACCGGTTCGGGCAGCCACGGCCCGATGTAGGTCTCACGCCGCTTCCGCGCCGACTGGAGGACGTTGATGGCCAGCCGGGTGGTCGTCGTGGCGAGGAACGCCTCCGGGCTGTCCACCGTGGACCGGTCGTAGGTCTGCCACCGCAGCCAGACCTCCTGCACCAGGTCTTCGGCCTCGGTGACGCTGCTGAGCATGCGATACGCGATCCCGAACAGGCGCGGCCGCACCTGGGTGAAGACAGCCGTGGCCGCCTCGAGATCGGCACCCGACCCGGAACCCGCCACCTCAAACCCCTCGTCTCGTGAGGCCCCACTCTACGAGGCCGGTCCCGAGGGCCACGGCAGCGCGGCCGGACTCCGGCCGGCACGGCGAGCCGGCCGGAGTCACCGGTGTTCTCGTCGCGGCGGGCCGGCTGCTTTCGGGGTGGTCACTTCGCCGGCGGCGGGTTCGGCGGGAGCCAAGGTCAGCCCGCTGCCGCCGATCACGACGATCTTCACGGTGTGCCTGCTCCTCCCGCGTCCCGGCCACTCCGGGGACGTCGTTCTCCAGCCAGGACAAGGCAGGCCCCCGGTTTGTGACAGCCCGGATGTCACAAACCGCGGTGGCGTCCTGTCCTGCCTGGAGACACCGACCTGACGAACCGAGGTACCGCATGGACCCCCGTGGCGCCCACGCCATCGACACGATCGACGATCTCCGCCGCCACCTGCAGTGGGCGATCGAGCTCGAGCACGCGACGATTCCGCCGTACCTGTGCGCGCTGTACTCACTGGATCCGGCCCGCAGTCCCGAGGCCGCCCACGTCGTGGGTACGGTCCTCGCCGAGGAGATGATCCATCTGGCGCTGGCCGCGAACCTGCTCAACGCCGTCGGTGGATCACCCCGGCTCGACACGCCGGACCTGCTGCCTCCGTACCCGCATCCGCTGCCGCACGGCGATCGGTCCGTGCACGTCCACCTGGCCCCGTTCGGCCCCGAAGCCCTCGAACTGTTCCTGCGCATCGAGCAGCCCGCGTCGGCGGACGCGCCGCCGCAAACCGACGAGTACCGGACGATCGGGCAGTTCTACGCCGCCATCGAGGGCGGCCTGCGCACGCTGTGCGCCGAGCTGGGCGAGGAGCAGGTGTTCAGCGGCGATCCGGCCCGGCAGATCGGCGAGCTCCACCTCCGGGGCGGGGGTGGCGAGGTGCTGCCGGTCCACGACCTGAAGTCGGCACTGGCCGCGCTGGCGGAGATCATCGAGCAGGGCGAGGGCGCCGCGCGTACGGACGTGTGGGACGGCGATCGCGACGTCTTCCACCCCGAGCGGGAAGAGGTCGCGCACTACTACCGCTTCCAGGAGCTGAAGGTGGGCCGCCGCTACCGGACCGGCGACACCCCGCAGTCCGGGCCGACCGGGGAGGCGATCGCGGTCGACCTCGACGGCGTGCTGCCGATGCGGCACAACCCGCGGACCGCCGACCACCCGCACGGCAGCCCCATCCGCGTCGCCCAGGAGGAGTTCAACCAGACGTACGGTCTTCTGCTCCACCAGCTGGAAGCGGCCTTCAACGGCAGCCCGGGCGGGATGATGGACGCCGTCGGCACGATGTTCGGGCTGCGCAAACAGGCGCTGGCGCTGATGACCATGCCGACCGGCGACGGGAAGACGACCGCGGGCCCGACTTTCGAGTACGTGCCACCCGAGCGGCGGACCTGAAGCACGGACGCCGTGCTCGCCGGTACCTCCCCTGACGGCGAGCACGGTGGCGCCCGGCCTTCTGCTTGCTCAGGCCGGATTTCCGCTTCCTTCCCGGGTGATCGTGAACGCGACCAGCAGGGCACAGGCCGCCGCGATCCCCGCGACCACGACCTCCAGGCTCGCGCCGAGTACCGCGAGCGCGGCGAAAATGCCGTAGTGCCCGTAGCCCCACAGGTAGGACCCTTCGCGGCGATCACGCAGCCCGTCCCCGGCCGGTTCCAGCCCACCGGCCGGGTGACCGGCGACAGGACGTCCGTCTCGGCAAAGACGAGCCACCCCAGCCAGCCGAGCTGCAGGACCGTGATGCCCGTGGCGTAACGGAACGCGGTCCGCCTGCGCGCCGGGTCCTCGACGCCGGCCCGCAGCCACTGCGCGACGAGCCCGATCCGCATGACGAGGTAGCCGGCCGCGACGGCGCGGTAGTCGGCGACGGCCGTGGCGGGCACCCCGGCGGCGAGGACGAGCACGCCGGCCATCTGCACCATGGCCAGCAGCCGGTACGCCACGTCATCGGTGTCGTAGGACGACGCGAACCAGGTGAAGTTCATCCACGCCCACCAGATCGCGAAGACGAGGTCGAACAGCAGCTCGAGCTGACTCGCCGCGCGATGCGGTTCGTCGATCGGGCGCGCGTGCATCCGGACACGGATCCGGATCCTGGTGCTCATCGGCGGCACGGGCTTGCTCCGTTCACTCGGCTGGTCGCGAGCTAGGACAGCGCAGCGCCGGTGTACGTGACCGGTACGGGAGATTCCGCCGCGTCTCTCACAACGAGGAGGAAAGGGGGAAGCGGTGAGCACGCGTCACGACAGGCCGCACGAGACGGCTTCACCGATGAGAAATCGTCCGCCACGTCGTCAGTTCTGGTAGCCCCCTCACACGGTGGAAGGATTGACGACCATGACCGACGCCAGACCGCTGGGCACCGACGAGGCCACGTTCATCGCGGCGGTCCGCTCCGGTGACACCGCGCGGTTCGCGCTCGTCACGGAGCGCCACCGGCGTGCGCTGCAGGTGCACTGCTACCGGATGCTCGCGAACTACGACGACGCCCAGGACCTCACGCAGGAGACGTTCCTGCGAGCGTGGCACAAGCGGGAGACGTTCCAGGGCCACGCCGCGCTGCGGACCTGGCTGTACCGGATCGCGACCAACGCCTGCCTCGACTTCCTGGAGAAGCGCACGGATCGCACACCCGTGCCGTCCGGGCTGCCGGACTCCGGCTCCGAGGTGCTGTACCTGCAGCCCTACCCCGACCGGATGCTTCCCGAGGACCCGCAGGACTCGGTGGTGGCGCGGGAGACGATCGAGCTGGCGTTCATCGTCGCCGTCCAGTACCTGCCGCCGCGGCAGCGGGCCGTTTTCGTCCTGCGCGACGTCCTCGGCTGGCCGGCGTCGAAGGCCGCCGACGCTCTCGAGCTGACCGTCGCCTCGGTGACCAGCGCGCTGCAGCGGGCGCGCGTGACGATGCGTGAGCAGCTGCCCGGCCGCCGCCTCGGCTGGCGCAGCCCCGCCCCTCACGAGCTGTCGGACGACGAGCGCGGCGTGGTGAAGTCGTACATCGACGCCCACGAGCGCAACGACCTCGACGCGCTGATCTCCCTGCTGCGCGACGACCTGCGCTTCGCGATGCTGCCCGAGGCGGGCACCTTGACCACGACAGCCGAAGACGCGGTCGACGGCTGGGTCTCCGGTGGGCTCTTCCAGCGCGGCCACGACGACTGGCGCGGTACCACCACCACGGTCAACCGCATGCCCGCCGCCGCGCTGTACCTCCGCACCCCCGGCGACCCGCAGCACCGGCTGTTCGCCATCGCGGTCCTCCACGTCGTCGACGGGAAGATCGCCGAGCTCACCGGGTTCGACGCCACCGGCAAACCCTGGCTGGACCTGCCCCCGGCACTGTGATCACACCTCCGGGGTTCAGGTCACCTTGATGACGACCTTGCCCGCGGTGTGCCCGCTCTCGACGGTGGCGAGGGCGGCCGGGGCGTCGGACAGCGGGTGGACCGCCGTGATCGGGGGTGCGAGGACTCCGTCGAGCGCCAGCCGGGCCGCGCGCTCCAGGTTCTTGCGGTCGAGGCGGCGCTCGACGAAACGGCCGCCGATGTCGGACACGGACTGATCGCCCACGGCGATGACGGTGCGGGGGTCCCGCGCCAGCGGGGCGACCGTCCGCAGCGAGGGACCGCCGACCAGGTCGACGATCCCGTCGAAGCCGCCGGGAACCAGCTCACGGGCCGCGGCGGCGACGTCCTCTGCGGTGTAGTCGACGAATCGCACCCCGGCGGTCTCGGCCGGCTCACGTTTGGCGGCACTGCCGGTGCCGACCACGTGCAGCTCGCGCGCCGCGGCCAGCCGGGCGACCGCGAGGCCGACCCCGCCCCCGACGCCGTTCACCAGGATCGTGGCGCCGGCCGGCAGGCCGAGCTGGTCGAGCGCGTCCACCGCGGTCGTCCCGGCCACCGGCAGCGTCGCCGCCACGGTGGCGGACAGGCCCGCCGGGATGCGCGCGGTGTTCGGCGCGGACAGCACCGTCGTCTCGGCGTAGGTGCCGCCGCCGGTGAGCGCGAAGCCGAAGACCGCGTCGCCCACCTCGAGCCCGTCGACGTCCTCCCCCAGGGCGAGCACGGTGCCCGCCGCTTCCATGCCCAGCACGCGCGGGAACGGCCGCCCGCCGTCGAACCCGGGAACCAGCCCCGCGCGCAGCACGTGGTCGAGCGGGTTCACCCCGGCGACGTCGACCCGGATCAGCACCTCACCACGCCCCGGAACGGGATCGGGGCGGTCGAAGAGCTCCTGCACTTCCGGGCCGCCGTGCCTGCCGAAACCCCATGCCTGTCCCATTTTCGCGCCTTTCGGACGACCGGCCCGGTCGTTCCGGGCTCTGCGGCCATCCTGATCGCTGACACCGGTGTCAGAGGCAACCGGATGAGGCGCGGGTCACACCTCTCAAGCCAGCTTCGCGCGGTGCCGGCTGTTGACGTCGAGCAGCACGTCGAGCGCGTCCCGGGTCTCGGTCAGGTGCGCGATCTCCGTGTCGATCCGGTCGCGCTCGCGCTGCATCGCGGCGAACGCGAACTCGACGACCCCCAGGTCGCCGGGAGTCTCGACGCACGGCAGCACCATCGCGATCACCCGGCTGGACAAGCCCGCCTCGAACAGCTGCCGGATGAGCGACACCCGCTGGACCCCGGCGTCGGAGTAGTGGCGCTGCCCGGCGGCGGAGCGGGCGCTGGTCAACAGGCCCTGTTCTTCGTAGTACCGCAGGGAACGCGGACTCACGCCGGTGCGCCGGGACAACTCGCCGATCCTCATACCGAGAAGTTACGCCCGCGTGGGTCGGGACGGCGCCGGTGCGGTGGCTGCCTGCCGCAGGTGCTCGACGAGCCGTTCCCGGGCCAGGGCCAGGTGACGCCGGTAGGTGCCGTAGGGCACCCCGAGCCGCCGGGCGGCGGCCTTGTGGGTGCGGGAAGCCGTGATGTAGGTGGCAGTGAGCGCCTCGTGGGCCTTGACGCCCACGGGGTCGGTCTGCAGCGCGTCGAGCGCGGCCGTGATGGCGCCGCGCAGGTCCGCCACCGGGTCGGCCGAGTCCGGTGGCACGAGGGGGGAGCGCAGCAGGACGTTCGTCGCGAATTCGCGCCGGGTGTGCCACGTGCGCAGCGCCTCGAGCACGCCTTCCTCGAACGCGGCAGGCGGCAGCCGGTCGCCCGGGTCACTCGTGGCGGCGGTCCCGGGCCAGGTCGCCACGGGCGTGACCACGGCGCCGGCCCGGTCCCGCACCCACTGGTCCACGGTTTGCCGTCGCCAGTCCCGGCCGAAGACGTGCTGGCGGAGCCCGCCGACGTCCACGGACACGACCTCCGGCATCCCGGCTTCGGCGAGGTAGCGCCCCCACTGGGCGGCGTCTTCGAAGACGGTGAAGGTCGCCGCGCGGCCGCGGGCCCGCATCTCGTCGGCGATGGTGCGCCGGCTGATGAGCTCCATGAAGGGCGAGGGCCGCTGGTGCCCACCCGGTTGCACCGCGAAGCGGCGGACGCCCAGGTGCTCGCCCGGCCCGAGCGGAGCGGCCGCCTCCACGCTGTCCCAGACCGCCGCGATCACCGGATCCTCGGCCGTGTCTTCGGGCAGCCGCGCGTCCAGCCGCAGGATCGCCATGAACGCCACCGGCGCTCCGGAACCCGCGTACCGGTAGACGCGGAAGGCCCCCGGCCGGCGCCGCAGCCAGTGCGCGACCGCGGCCGCCGACGCCGGCCCTTCCGCTTCCTCCGCCATGTCCAGGACATCGGGCACGTCGGCGGGCCGCAGCGGGGCCTCCTCGATGTGGGGGTGCGCGCGCCAGCTGTACAACTCGTCCGGGCCGTCCTGGTCGCGGAAGAGGAACATCCACTCCGCGACCCGCACCAGCGCGTCGTCCTCCGACGCGCTGCGCACCGCCTGCAGGCCCGCGACCGAGACGCGGACGCGGACGTCGTCGTAGCGCTCGGGATCCCGCCAGCGCAGATCGGCCGCCAGTGTCGCGCGCACCGCGTCGTGCGGGTGCAGCCCCTCGGGCGAGACCTCGATGTAGGGGAGCTGGCGCAGCCACGAGAACACGGCGCCGGTGTCCTCCTCCCCCAGCACCGCGCGCAACAGCGGCTCGCGCGTGACGTAGGCCTGCGCAACGACCTCGAGCGCACGCCGGTGAGCGGCGCCGGGCAGCTCGCCCACCAGCCGCTCGACCAAGGTCGTCAGCACGTCACCGGTCGGTTCCCACGGCGCGCCCGGCGCCGCGACGGGCACCGAGGCGGCGAGGGAAAGGGCGAGCGGACTGCCCCCGGCGAACGCGACGAAAGCGCCACGCTGCACAGCGGGAACACCCCGGGCGGCCAGCAGGGCGTCGGAGCGGGCGGCGTCGAGTGGCCGGACGGCCAGCTCGGCGAAGAGCTGCGCCCAGCCGGGATCCAGCGACCACTCGGCGTCGGGGGCGACCCGGCCGGCCAGTACCACGACCGCCTCGTCGGCGAGCCGCAGCAGGAAAGTCTCGCGCAGCCACGACTCCAGCGACTGACACTGCTCGAAGGTGTCGATGAGCAGCACCGCGCCGGGTTCGGCGCACGCCGGTGCCGCGGCCTCCTCCAGCCGGCGCGGGTCGCCGTCGAGGAACCGGGCCTCCACGGGCACCACGAGACGTCCGGCCAGCTCGGCCTGCCGGGCGGCGTAGCGCAGCAACGCGGACTTGCCGATGCCGCCGGGACCGTGCAGGTACGCCACCACCGGAGCGTCCGGCGCTCCGGCCAGCATCCGGTCGAGCACCGCCCGCTCCGGCTCCCGGCCCACCAGCGCATCGGCGCGTGCCGCGGCCAGCCGGGCCGCCAGTCCCGTCGCACCCAATCCGGGCTCCTCTCGTCACGGCCATTTTGCCGCCGCAGATCCGAATGGTGAATCGTGTCCGGTGTGGACAGCGTCACGAATCCGGTGGGAAGGCCCGGCTCGCTGAGCGCGCGGACCGGGAAAGCGCATTCAGCGGGCCAGCAGGTCCCGGATCGCCGCCGTGATCTCGCCAGGCGCTTCCTCCGCCATGAAGTGCCCCGCGCGGGTCAGCCGGTGGTCCAGGTCCGGCGCCCACGCCTTCCACACCCCGGCGGCGTCGTAGCCCAGCTGCGCGCCCCAGTCCTGCTGGACGACGGTCACCGGCATGGCCAGCTGCGAACCGGCGTCCAGGTCGGCCTGGTCGTGCGTGACATCGATCCCCGCCGAGGCCCGGTAGTCCGCGACGATCGACGGCACCGCCGCCGCACTGGCCCGCAGGTACTCGGCGCGGACCGCCGCCGGGATCGCGGCCGGGTCGTTGGCCCAGGTGTCGAGGAACGAGCCGAAGAACGCGTCCGCGCTGTTCGCGATCATCGTCTCCGGCAGGCCGGGCGGCTGCGCCATCAGGAAGAGGTGGTAGCCGACCGCCGCCGGGACCCCGTGCAGGACGTTCCACATGTCCAGCGTCGGGACGACGTCGAGGATGCCCAGGTGCGAGACGGTCTCGGGGTGGTCCAAGCCCGCCCGGAAGGCGACCAGGGCGCCCCGGTCGTGGCCGACGAGGGCGAAGCGCTCGTGGCCGAGTGCCGCCGCCAGTGCCACGACGTCGGCGGCCATGGTGCGCTTGGCGTACACGTCCTCGCCGTCGGCCGGCGGCTTGTCGCTGGCGCCGTAGCCGCGCAGGTCGGGGCAGATCACCGTGTGCTCGCCGGCCAGCCGCTCCGCGACGTGCCGCCACATCAGGTGCGTCTGGGGGAAACCGTGCAGCAGGACCACCGGGCTGCCGCTGCCGCCGACCGCGGCAGCCAGCTCGACACCGCCGGCACCGGGCAGGCGGACGTGGTCGAAACCGGGAATGGAGGGTGTCATCGAAGGCCGTCTTCCGGATCGGGAACCTGACCCGGCCAGCGTGGGCGACGGCGATCAGCAACCGATCAGTGCGCCCGGGCGCACCCGGTCGCGGGCACCGATGATGGGGGCATGCGAATCGACGTGCTCGGCGCCGTGCGGGCCATGGGCGACGACGGCACTCCCGTCGACCTCGGTGGTCCCCGCCACCGCGAGGTGCTCGCCAGGCTCGTCGCCGCCGAGGGGCGAATGGTCACCACCGGCACCCTGGTCGGCGACCTGTGGCTCGAGCCGCCGGCCCGCGCGGTCGGGGCGTTGCGGACGTTCGTCGCCGCGCTGCGCCGCGCGCTCGAACCCGGCCGGCCACCCCGGACACCGCCGCGGGTGCTCGTCACCGAAGGTCCCGGATACGCGCTGCGCCTGCCCCGCGAGCACGTGGACGTCCACCGGTTCGAGGACGCGCTCGCCCGGACCCGCCACTCCCCCGGCGCGGTGACCGACCTCGGTGCGGCGCTCGCGGAGTGGCGCGGGCCCGCCTACGCCGACGTGCCCGATTCGCCGTGGGCGCAGCGGGAGCGCAACCGGCTGGAGGAGCTGAGGCTGGCGGCGCTGGAACTCCGCGCCGGCATCCTCCTCGATTCGGGGGAAGGCGCCGATCTCGTCGCCGAACTCGGCGCCCACGTCGCCGAACACCCGTGGCGCGAGCCGGCCTGGGGACTGCTGGCCCGCGCCCTGCACCGCGCCGGCCGCCAGGCCGACGCCCTCGCCACCCTCCGCCGCGCCCGCCGGATGCTCGTCGACCAGCTCGGACTGGACCCCGGCGCCGACCTGCAACGCCTGGAGGCCGGCATCCTCGCCGGACCCGCCGGTGGCGCACCGTGGACCGGATCCGCGGTCCGGCTCGGCCCGCGCACCACGGTGGACCTGGCCCGCACGCTCGCACTGGCGGGCGGCGAAGCCCTCGTCCGCTCCCGGCGCGACCGCCTCGCCGCGATCCGCGCGGCGGAACGCACCGGCGACCTTCCCCTGACCGCCCGGATCATCGGCGCCTACGACGTACCCGCCATCTGGAGCCGCGCCGACGACCCCGGGCAGTCCCAGGCCGTCGTCGCGGCCGCCGAACGCACGCTCACCGCGCTCGGCCCGGACGGTCCCGCCGACCTGAGAGCGCGTCTCCTGGCCACGATCGCCCTCGAAAGCCGCAGCGCCGACCTGGCCGCGGCCGGGCTGAGCCGCGCCCGGCAGGCAGCGCACCAGGCCGAGGCGCTGGCCCGGGAGCAAGCCGATCCCGCCCTGCTGGCGTTCGCGCTCAACGGCGTGTTCCTGCAGTCCTTCACCCGGCCGGGCCTCGCGGCCGCCCGAGACGCGATCGGCGCCGAAATCCTCGACCTGGCGACCCGTCACGACCTGCCGAACTTCGCCGTGCTCGGCCGGCTCATCCGCCTGCAGTCCGCCTCGGCCCGCGGTGACCTCGACACCGCGGCCGCGCACGCGACGGCGGCCGAAGAACTCGCCGCCAGGGCCGAGTCTCCCTTGGTCGCGGTCCTCACCGCCTGGTTCCGGGCCCGGGTGACGGCCGCCCGCAGCACCGAACCCGGCGGACCGGCGCCCGCCGCAGCGGCGGCGCAGTACCGTGCTGCCGAAGAAGCCCTCCGGACGGCCGGAATGCCGGGACTGCACCGCGGCCTGTTCCCGCTCGCCCTGCTGGGTCTGCGTCTCCTGCACGACCGCGCGGCGCCCACCGACCCGCACCTCGACTGGGGCCCGTACCTGCACTGGGCGCGTCCCCACGTGCTGCTCGCCCAAGGCCGGGCGGAGGAGGCCCGCGCCGCCCTCGCGGCCGCGCCGGAACCCCCGCACGACCACGTGCAGGAGGCGCTGTGGTGCCTGGTCGCCCACGCCGCGGCGCGCCTCGGCGAACGCACGGTCGCCGCGCGGGCCGCGACGGTCCTGCGGGACGCCCGCGCGGAAGACGCCGGCGCCGCCAGCGGACTGCTGACCCTGGGCCCGGTGGCCCGGTATTCGGCGGAGGCGGAGGCCTGCGCGGCGCAGGAATGAGCCGCCGGTCAGGCCGGCCGGACCGCCTCGACGTGCTCGTTCAGCCAGGTGCGGAACGTCTGCAGGCGCGGGTTGAGCGACCGGACCAGGTCGAGATCGCGGGCACCGACGAAGTCGCGCTCGCCTTCGACGTAGAACTGGAACATGTTGCCGAACTCGTCACCCGCAGGCAGTCCGAGCGCGCGGAACCGGTCGGGCGTGAGCGGCCGGTAGTCGACCGGTTCGCCCAGTGCGTCGGCGAACGCGGCGGCGTACTGGGCGCCGGTCAGGTGTTCACCCGCGATGCTCACGGTCTTGCCCACGTACTCGTCGCCGGCGGCGAACACTCCGTAGGCGGTGCGGCCGATGTCCTCCGCCGCGATGCCCGGCAGTGCGGACTCACCGATCGGCAGGGTGAGCACGAGCCGGCCGTCCTCGCCCCGCATCGGCCCGGTGCCCTGGGTGAACCCTTCCCAGTAGAAGGTGCTCCGCAGGTAGGTCGTCGGCACCCCCGAGTCGCGGAAGAACGCGTCCGCCTCGGCCTTGGCGTCGAAGTGCGGGACCGTGTAGCGGTCCTGCAGCACCGGGACCCGCTGGTCGGACACGGGGATGACCTCGCGGGTGTCCTCCAGCGTCGACCAGACGACGTGGGCGACCCCGGCCGCTTTCACGGCACGGGCGGCTGTCGCGGCCTGTGCCAGTTCGACGTCGGCGGACATGGACTCCCAGAAGTTGGTCACCACGTAAGCGCCGTGAGCGCCGTCGAACGCCTTGCGCAGGGACTCCTCGTCGTCCAAGGTCGCCTCCACCACCTCGGCGCCACGCTCGGCCAGCGCCCTGGCCTTCGCCGAGCCTGCGTTCCTGGTGACGGCCCGGGCGGCGAACGGACCGTCGGGAGCGTCCAAAATGGCCCGGACGAGACTGCCTCCCTGTGCGCCCGTCGCACCCAGCACCGTGATGATCTTCTTGTCATTCATGAGTTTTCCTTTTCAGATCGACTTGAGGACCCGGACGCGGTCGGCGATGGCGCGCCGCGCGACGTCGGACCCGAAAGCGATCGAGTCGAATTCGTGCGGAGCACCGGGGTGCAGGTGGAATTCCACCGGCACGCCGGCTTGGCTGAGCTTGGTGGCGTAGGCGATGTCTTCGTCGCGGAAGACGTCGAGCTGGCCGACCTCGATGTAGGCCGGGGGCAGGCCGGTCGCGTCGTCGAGACGGGCCGGCGCTGCCGTGGCGGGGACGTCGGGGCCGCCGGCGGCGTCGCCCAGCAGGGCCGGCCACGCGGTGCGGCTGTCGTCGTAGGACCACAGCACGTAGGGCGCGATGTGCGGGTCGGGAGCAGGGATGCGGTCGTCGAGCATCGGCATGAGCAGGATCTGACGGGCGATCTTCGGGCCGCCGCGTTCGCGGGTGAGGATCGTCAGCGCCGCCGCCATGCCGCCGCCGGCGCTGTCGCCCATGACGCCGATCCGCTCCGGGTCGACGCCCAGTTCCGCGGCGTGCTCGTGCAGCCAGCGCAGCGCGGTGTAGGCGTCCTCGAGCGGGGTCGGGAAGGGGTGCTCGGGGGCGCGGCGGTACTCGACCGACAGCATCGGCACGCCGCTGGCGGAGACGTAGCGGGCGACCGGTCCGTCGAACAGGTCGATGTGGCCGAAGATGTACCCGCCGCCGTGGAAGAACAGCACGGCCGGGCCGGGTGCCGCGCCGTCCTTGGCGTACCAGCGCATCGTGATCCGGGCGCCGTCGTCCGCGGTCGCGTGGTACTCGCGCGTCTTGACGTCGGCCGGGATCGGCTGGGCGGTGCTCGCGGCGCCGATGATCGGCTCCCACATGGCGCGGCGCGCCGCGATGTCGCCCACGGCCGGTGGTGTGGCGTCCGCCATCGCGCCGGCCATCGGGGCCAGCGCCTCGGCGATTTCGGGATCGAGGCTCAGTGACATGGTTCGTGCCTTCCGGAATCAGGCGGTGGCCGGGACGACGATGGCCTTGCCGTGCACGGTTCGGGCGTGCAGGGCAGGCAGCTCGGCCAGCGGCACCCGCTCGGCGACGTCGATGCGCAGTTCGCCGCGGTCGACCTGCGCGACCAGGTTCGCCAGCTGGTCGGCGTCGCTGCGGACGAACAGGTCGATGCCGCGCACGCCACGGTCTTCGTCGGAGGGCGCGGGCATCCACACGGTGGTGTTGACGAGCACTCCGCCGGGGCGGACCAGGGTGAGCAGCGCGCTCAGCTCGGCCGGGTCGACCGGGGCGAGGTTGAGCGCCAGGTCGACGGGTTCGGTCACGGCGTCGGTCACCGCGGTGGTGGTGTGGTCGATGATCTCGTCGGCGCCGGCCGCCTTGACCGCGTCACCGCTGCGCGGGCTGGCCGTGGCGATGACGTGGGCGCCCGCGTTGTGCGCCAGCTGGATGGCGTAGCCGCCGACCGCGCCACCGGCGCCGTTGATCAGCACGCGCTGGCCGGCGGTCAGCTTTCCGTGGTCGAACAACGCTTGATACGCGGTGAGAGCCACCACCGGGAGGGCCGCGGCGTCGGCCAGCGGGACGCTCTTCGGGGCCGCCGCGAGGGCCTCGACGGGGGCGAGGACGTACTCCGCGGCGGCGCCCGGCTTGTCCATCGGCAGGAAGCCGACGACCTGGTCACCGACCGCGAGGCCGTCCAGTCCCTCGCCGAGCGCGTCGACCGTGCCGGCGACGTCGAAGCCGGGCGTGTGGGGCAGCTCCACCGGGATGGGGCCCTGCATGAACCCGGCCCGGATGTTGCCGTCGACGGAGTTGAACGACGTCGCGGCGACGCGGATCCGGACCTGCCCGGCCGCCGGGACCGGCTGCTCGACGTCCTCGTAGCGCAGGACGTCGGGGCCGCCGTACTCGTGGAAACGCACTGCCTTCATCGGAGTCTCTCCTGTTCTTGCTTCGAGTTCGAAGCAACTGGGATGAACACTAGTCTTGCTTTGAATTCGAAGCAAAGTGATGTGGGGCACGCACCCTCAGCGGGGCGGGCCGAGAACGACGTTGCCGGACAGCCCGGCGGCCTCGGCGAGCAGCTGCGGCGTGATCCCGAAGCCTGGAACGGTGGAGCCTCGCCCTTGCTGACGTCGAAGCGGCCCACGGTCAGCTGCCCGCCGGTCGCTTCGGCGTCGAGCAGGACGCTGAAGACGCTCCCGCCGATCCACTCGAGCTGTTGCTGGTCCTCCCACTGGGCGAGGCAGGGAATGCTCACGGCCGGTCCTCGGGATCCACGGACAGCGGCGCCGTCCTCCTGACCGCCACCCTCCGCCACGCCACTGCCCGATCTCCACGGTCCGCGGTGCTCACTCGCGCCCAACGCTGCCCACCTCGGACGCTCGCGAAGCACGGCCCGGCAGAGCCACGCTCTTCGAATTCGAAGCAGTACACTGGGCGCCATGCCCGATTCGCCGCCGTCGCTCGATCCCGTGCAGCTCGGCGCCTACTTCGACCTCATCGAGGTGACCAGCCTGCTCCGCCACGCGGTCGAGCAGCAGCTGCGCGAAGCCGGCGACCTCAGCTACGTGCAGTTCCAGCTGCTGGCCCGCCTCGGCGACTCGCCGACCGGCAGCCACCGCATGACCGATCTCGCCGACGGCGTCGTCTACAGCCGCAGCGGCCTCACCTACCAGGCCGGTTTGCTCGAGAAAGCGGGCCTGGTCGTCCGCGCTCCCTCTCCGGACGACGAGCGGAGCGTCACCGTCACCATCACCGACGCCGGTCGGGCGCTGCTGGCGAGGGTGCTGCCCGGGCACATCG
Organism: Amycolatopsis sp. NPDC026612; assembly: GCF_040638285.1. Taxonomy (NCBI): domain Bacteria; kingdom Bacillati; phylum Actinomycetota; class Actinomycetes; order Pseudonocardiales; family Pseudonocardiaceae; genus Amycolatopsis; species Amycolatopsis sp. NPDC026612. Next base: position 116,467 of record NZ_JBEZYB010000009.1, on the reverse strand, counting down.
AGGTGGTCAGCGGCCTGCTCTTCCGACCGCTCTCGCGTGACGACGTCAAGGCCCTCGCCGGCCTGCTGGCACCGGTGCGCGACCACATGCGCTCGACGCCTCCTCGGTCGGCCGCGCCCCGCCGACGCACGAAGGGGAGCTGAGGACTCGGCAAGCCCGCTCGCCGCGTGAGCAGTGCTGAGCACGCTTGGGCAACACCGGGTGTGGCGGCCGGGCAGCGGCACGGCGCAGGGTCTCCAGCAAGGGGACGGCGCCGCCGTTCCCCCTGGACCACGGGACGGGGCCGGCCGGCTCGGCACCGGGTCCCGGCGCAAAGGACGAGTTCCCTTCGATGACGAACCACTCGGCTGCAGTGCCGCGATGAGGCCCTTCACCTGGAGTCCGGTGTCCTTGGCCGTCGTGAGCGCCGGTCTCGGCCATCCGTGTCCGGCTCGCCTCCTCGCGGACGGGATCGCGGAGGCCGTCTGCCGGTCGCTGGCGGCGGGTGGTGCGCGCGCCGAGGTGGAAGTGCTGGAGCTGCACCGGCTGGCGCCCGACCTCGCCCAGCACTCGGCCCAGGGCCGCGCCAGCCGCGACCTGCGGGAGGCGATCGCGGCGGTCGTGGCGGCCGACGGGCTGGTGGTGGCGACCCCGGTGCTCGCCGCGGCCCCGAGCGAGGTGTTCGACGCGTTCTTCGCCGTCCTCGGGGCCGGAGTCCTCTCCGGCATGCCGGTGCTGCTGGCGGTCGACAGCAGTTCCCGCCGGCCGCCACCCGACCTCACGCAAGGGGTGCGGCGGCGCCTGACCGGCGTGCACGCCGAGCTCGTGCCCACGGTCGTCGTCGCCGGCCCCGAGGACCGGGAGCGCTCGGCGCCCGGCGCCTCGGGACGGTTGTCCGACCACATCGACCAAGCCGCCGCCGAACTCGCCGCGGCGATGCGAGCGCACCGGCGGTGAAAGCCGGTTTGACGCGCTCCTGCCCGGCGCCGGCGGCCACCTCTCGTCAGCCGCTCATGGCGATGGTGCCCGGAAGCCGCCGATCCGGGGCTCGAGCAGTTCGGCCAGCCGCAGCGGGGTGCGGTCCTCGGACATCGGGCCGATGAGCTGCACTCCGACCGGCAGGCCCTCGGGGGATCGGCCCGCGGGGACGGCGGTCGCCGGCAGGCCGGGCATGGTGGCCAGGCCGGCCCAGACGAGCTGGTCGAAGTACGGGTACCCGACGCCGTCGATGTCGATGCGCCGCGCCAGCGGATCAGGGCTGTGGTCGTGCGGGAACGCGGGCGTCGGCGTGATCGGGCACACCACCGCGTCGAACTCGGCGAACAGCTGCCGCCAGCCGTGGCGGTGGACCTCGCGGCGGTGGTTCGCTTCCCGCCAGTCGGCGTGGCTGAACACCATGGCGCGCAGCCGCACGGCGTCGAGACTCTCGTCGCTCGCGCTCAGCCCGGCGACGTGGGTCCGCAGCTGCTCGGGCGATTCGGTGGGAAAACGCGCCACCGAGCCCGAAACCAGCAACTGCATGTAGAGCGTCGCGGCTTCGGTCAGATCGGGGAGCAGCGAACTGTGCCGTTCGACGCGGGCGCCGCCGCCGGCGAGCGCGGCGGCCACCCGGTTCACCCCCGCCCGCACGGCGGACCCGGTCGGAATGAGCGGATGGTCGTCGAGGACCAGGACCCGAAAATCGCCGAGCCGCTCGTGGCGGGCCGGCGGCAGCGCCAGCCGGTGCGCCACGCCGAGCGTCAGCGGATCCGGTCCGGCCATTACGTCGAGCAGGAGGGTGAGGTCGCGGGCGGTGCGCGCCATCGGCCCGACGACGGCGAGGTCGAGGTCGACAGGCAGGGCCGGCTCGGACGGCGCGACCATCCCGCGGACGGCCGCCAGCCCCAGCGTCGGCTTGTGGGCGTAGACGCCGCAGAAGTGCGCGGGGGTGCGCAGGGAGCCGGCGAGGTCGGAGCCGATGGACAGTGCGCCGAACCCGGCCGCCAGTGCCGCCGCCGACCCGCCGGAGGATCCGCCCGGCGTGCGCTCGGGGTCCCACGGATTGGTCGTCGTGCCGTAGATTTCGTTGAAGCTCTGGATGTCCTGCAGCCCCAACGGCACATTGGTCTTGCCGAGCACCACCGCGCCCGCGTCCCTGAGCCGCGACACCTGGACCGCGTCCTCGGCTGGCACGTGGTTCCGGTGCGCCGGCATGCCCCAGGTCGTGGGCAGCCCGGCGATGTCGTACGACTCCTTGACCGTCACCGGAACACCGAGCAGTGGCCGGTCCTCACCCCGCGCGCGGGCCTGGTCGGCACGGTGGGCGGCGGCCCGCGCCCGGTCGAAGTCCGGCACGCAGATCGCGTTGATCACCTCGTCGTGGCGCTCGATCCGGGCGATCGCCTCGTCGGTCAGTTCCGCCGAGGTCACCACACCGGCGCGCAACGCGGCCACGAGTTCTTCGGCCGGCTGAAAGCTCCATTCCATGAATCCGAAGCTAGCGGCCTGCCGCCGAGGGCAAAAAATCCTGGTTCGCACAACAGGAAGGCCGGCTCGATTCTGCCGAACTTCCAGCGGTGCACGGAGACGCGCCCGGCCAGGAGCAGGAGATCCGCCGCGAACCGCGATGGGGGGTTTCCTTCGCCCTCTTCGCGCGGCACAATGTTAGCGCTAACGCTCGGTCGCCGCTTCCCCTCGCCGAAGGAGAGCCCCATGCGCTCGATGGGTCGAGTCCCCGCCGCCGTGCCACCCCGGGCGGCGCCCCGCCGTGCGGGCCGCATCCGGCGCGGCCGTGGGGGACGCGCACTGGTCACCCTGCTCACGACCGTTCTCGCGGCGGCCACGGCGATCGCGCTCGACCCCGGCTCGGCGTCGGCGGCGACCGTCGACACGAATGCGTCGTACGTGCTGGTCAACCGCAACAGCGGTAAAGCGCTCGACGTTTCCGGTGCTTCCACCGCCGACGGAGCGGTGATACACCAGTGGTCCCGCCACGACGGAGCCAACCAGCAATGGCAGTTCGTGGACTCCGGCAACGGCTACTACCGGCTGAAGTCGAAGAATTCCGGCAAGGTCCTCGACATCGGCAACTGGTCGACCGCCGACGGCGGGAAAGTCCAGCAATGGACGGACCTCAACGGAACCAACCAGCAATTCAGCCTCGCCGACTCCGACGGCGGTTACGTCAGGCTGCTCAACCGCAACAGCGGCAAGGCGGTGGAGGTGTCGGGCGCGTCGACCGCGGACGGAGCGGCCGTCGTCCAGTACGGCGACCGGCAGGGAGCCAACCAGCAGTGGCAGCTCGTCCGGCTGGGCGACACCGGCACGTGCGCCCTTCCGTCGACGTACCACTGGTCGTCGACGGGTTCGCTGGCCGGCCCGAAGTCCGGCTGGCTCGCGCTCAAGGACTTCAGCAGCGTCGTCTACAACGGCAAGCACCTCGTCTACGGGTCGACGACCGACACGTCGGGGTCGTACGGCTCGATGGCTTTCAGTCCCTTCACGAACTGGTCCGACATGGCCTCGGCCGGCCAGAACGGGATGAACTCCGGCACCGTCGCGCCCACGCTGTTCTACTTCGCCCCGAAGAACACCTGGGTGCTCGCCTACCAGTGGGGCGCAACCGCTTTCAGCTACCGGACATCGAGCGACCCCACCAACGCCAACGGCTGGTCCGCACCGCAGGAGCTCTTCTCCGGAAGCATCTCCGGCTCGGCACCCCTCGACCAGACGCTCATCGGCGACGGCACGACGATGTACCTGTTCTTCGCCGGTGACAACGGCAAGATCTACCGGGCGAGCATGCCGATCGGGAACTTCCCGGGCAGCTTCGGCTCGAACTACACGACGATCATGAGCGACACGCAGGCCAACCTCTTCGAAGCCGTCGAAGTCTACAAGGTCCAGGGCCAGAACCAGTACCTGATGATCGTCGAAGCGATGGGCGCGAACGGGCGCTACTTCCGCTCCTTCACCGCCACCAGCCTCGGCGGTACGTGGACCCCGCAGGCGGCCACCGAAAGCAACCCCTTCGCCGGCAAGGCCAACAGCGGCGCCACGTGGACCAACGACATCAGCCACGGCGACCTGGTCCGCACCAATCCCGACCAGACCAAGACCATCGACCCCTGCACCCTGCAGTTGCTCTACCAGGGGCGCTCCCCCAGCTCCGACGGCACCGACTACAACCACCTGCCCTGGCGGCCGGGGGTGCTGACGCTGCAGCGTTGATTCCGCGCGGGTTTGGGCCGGCCGGACACGTGGTATTGACGGAGATCATCATTGTCCCGCTTTGGAGGGTGCCTCGTGCAGATCCAGGTCAACACCGACCACAACGTCCACGGTGGCGAAGGGCTGGCCACCTTTGTGACCACCGACCTGGAGAACAGCCTGTCCCGGTTCGGCGGATGGCTGACCCGGGTGGAGGTCCACCTCAGCGAAGACGGCGGCAGCAAGCCGGAAGACAAGAAGTGCGTGATCGAGGCGCGGCCCGGGGGCAAACAACCGGTCGCGGTCACCCACCACGCGGCCACTGTGGACGACGCGTACGCCGGGGCGGCGCAGAAGCTGGGGCGGGTGCTCGATTCCCGGTACACCCGCGCCCACGACCACAAGGGCAGCGAGAGCATCCGGCACATGCCCCCGCCGGAGGACCTGGAGCAGATCGGCGTGCTCGAGGACGAGCCGCCGGCCCGCTGACCTCGTTCAGAACAGGGTCGCGGGCTCGACCGGCGCCGGCTCGGGCAGTGCGTCGAGGCCGGGCACCAGCGCTCGTACGTCGTCGTGGAAGCGGCGGGCGAGCGCCGGTGCCTCGTCGTTGTCGGGGGTGTGCACGAAAACCGTCGGCGAGCGGCCCTCGCGCAGCCAGCCGGCGACCACCGCGGTCCACGGCTGCCACCCCTCGACCGTCTCCCGGACCGAGTCGCGGCCCAGGTAGCGGACGATCGGGTGGCCGGTCAGTGCCCGCGTCCGCCGCGGCAGCCGCGGTTTCTTGGCCCAGGCATCCTGCTCGGCCTCGCTGACCGGCGGACGCTGGAAGAAGACCGTGGTGTCGAACGGCACCCACTCGGCGTCCGCGCCGGCGAGCGTCCCCTCCAGCAGCGACGTCGAGCCGGCATCGGTGAAGAACCCGGGGTGCCGCACCTCCACCGCCCGCCGGCGGCCGGCGGGGAGCCGGCGCAGGAAACGGCCGAGCGCATCGACGTCCGCCGGGCCGAACGAGCCGGGCAGCTGCGTCCACAGGACCGCCCGGTCGCCGAGGGGTTCGAGCGCGTCCAGGAATGCGCGCATCTCGGCCTCGACCCCGGCGAACCGGCGCTCGTGCGTGACGACCTTGGGCAGCTTGACCACGAACCGGAAGCCGGGATCGGTTTGCTGCGCCCAGGTCTCGACGGTGGTCCGGGCCGGGGTCGCGTAAAAGGTGGTGTTGCCTTCGACCGCGTTGCACCAGCCGGCGTAGGCCCGCAGGCGTTCCCTGGCCGGCAGCGCCTGCGGCAGGAACCGCCCGGGCCACGCCTTGTGGGTCCACATCGCGCAGCCGACGTGCAGACGTGCCACCGTGTCAGCTCCCCTCGCTCGTCAGTGAAACTACTCCCCGCGTTCAGGCGAGGTCGACGACCTCGTGGCGGTCAGGAATCGAGCTCGGCCGACCGGTGCCGACCGGGGCCCGGCAGCATCGTCGCCTGCTCTTCGAACGGCGACCCGAGGTCGGCGAACTGGTTCGCGGCGTCCTTCAGCAGCGCGGCGTCGCCGGTCCGGCGAGCGTGGGCCCGGGTCAAGACCGCCGCCGTCCACCGGTTGTGGGCCGCGGGGCGCTCCGCTCGCTCGAGATGGCGGGAGACGTCCGGGACGTCGAGCACCACCGCCAGTTCCGCGGCCAGTCCGCGGGCGTAGCCGTCGAACCGGCCGGGGGCGAAGCCGGCGGCGACGGCGGGGAATGCGTCCGCGAGGCCGGTGCCGGTGTGCAGCGCCACCCTGGCGCGGACGAACGCGTCCAGCGGGGCGAGGTTCGCGGAGCCGGCCGGCGTGGCCACGCCGGCGACCGCGGCCGCGCGACCGCGCCACCGGGTCATCGACGGCTCGTCGCCGGACAGACCGGCGGCCAGTGCGGCCGCCAGCAGCGGCACGCCGAGAGTCGCGTTGCGCGGCGGTCCGGTGGCCGCCGTGGCCTGCCACATCTCGTCGGCGAGCGTGCGGGCGTCGTCGAACCGGCCGGTCAGCGCCAGGGTGGTGACCAGGCCGCTCGTGCCCCAGTACGGGTGCCCCGCCAGCGCCGGATCCGCGGCGGCGCGCCGGCTCACGCGCACCGCGTCGGCCAGCGCACCGGTGGCCACGGCGTAGGCGATCGCCGACCGGAACGCGTCCAGCACCTCCAGCGCCGCGTGCGGGTCGGTGCGGTCCGCCGTCGTGACGAGCGCGAGGCGCTCCTGCGTGGTGTGGTGGGCCAGGTCCGGACGGCCGGCGAGGGCCTGGGCGGTGCAGCGGGCGTCCAGTGCGGCGCTGAGGAGCAGCGGGTCACCGGCCGCGGCAGGCACGGCCCGGTCCGCGGCCTCGGCGGTGACGGACTGGGGGCCCGGCCCCGACAGCCAGGCGCGGGCGACGGCGACGTGCGCGCGAGCGGCCGGTGCGCCTTCGGCGAGTTCCGCGGCCTCGGCCAGCATCCGGTCCAGTTCGCCGTCGGGCACGGGATCGGTGCTGAACCCGGCGCCGCGGAACCGTTCGGCCAGCACGACCGCGGAGGCCAGGCAGACCGCCCGCGTGGCGGGGTCGCCGTCGGCGCGACCGGCCGCGACGAGCAGCAGGTCGTAGTGGTCGCGGGCGTGGGTGCGCAGGTGCGTGCAGCTGCCCGCACGGGCCAGGTCCGCGGCGGCGGCCGCGGGGGACCCCGCCCGGTCCGCGGCCGTGCGCCAGTGGGCCGTCGCTTCGGCCAGGAAGCCACGCGCGTACGCGAGCCGCGCGAGATCGGCCGCGAGGTCGTGCTCCGGCGGCGCCGCGCCTTCCGCAACGCAGGCACGCAGGTCGTCGGCGATCCGGTCGAACTCGTCGCGCCAGTCGCCGCCGAGCCGCCCGGTCAGCTCCCGCGCGCGGCGCGCGGCCCACCGGTGGTACCGGCCGGTCACCTCGGCCGCCTCCGCCGAGCGGTCCAGCTGCTCGCGCGCGAAGCGGGCGACGACGTCGAAGAGGGCCCACGCGCCGGACGTCCGGTGCACCAGCGACTTGTCGACCAGCCGCCCCAGCAGGTCGGAAAGGGCACCGACGGACAGGTCCGGGGACAGCGCCGCCACGTCGTCGAGGTCGAACCCGTGGCGGAACCGCGAAACCCGCGCCAGCACGGTCTGTTCCCCGGCGGTCAGCAGCCGGTGGCTCCACTCGAGCACCGAGCGCAGCGACCGGTGCCGTGCTTCGCCGCGCCCGGAGGCGAGCACGCGCAGCGGATCGTCGGCCAGTCCGGCCCGCAGCCCGCCGATCCCCAGCGACGCGACCCGCGCCGCGGCGAGCTCGATGTTCAGCGGGGAGCCACCCAGCTCGCGGCACAGCTGCGCCACCTGCGCCGGGTCGGCGTCGAACGCCGGATCGACCGCCTTCGCCCGGTCGGTGAACAGGGCCACCGCATCGACGTCGACGGGCAGGGGTCCGAGCTGCAGCACCGTTTCACCGGGCACGCCGAGCCGTTCGCGGCTGGTCGTCAGCACGCTCAGCCGCGGGTTCGCCGCCGTCAGCGCGGTGATCACGTCGGCGACGTCGTCGGCCACGTGCTCGCAGTTGTCCAGCACCAGCAGCGCGCGGCCACCCAGCTGCTCGGCGACCGCGCCGGGCAGCGGCTGCTGCGGGCGGGGGACGACGCCGAGCCCCGCCGCGACGGACTCGAGCACCGAACCGGGCCGGCTGGGGACGAGGTTGACGAAGGTGGCGCCACCCGGGAACCACGCCGACGCGGCCTCGACCGCGGCCACGGCCAACCGGGTCTTGCCGGCCCCGCCCGGCCCGAGGATCGTCGTCACCCGGCTCTCGGCCACCAGCCGCACCACGGCGTCGCGCTCGGCCGTCCGCCCGACGAAGCTGGTGAGTGGCTTCGGCGCCCCGACCACGAGACCCGCCGGCGCGGCGAGGCCCGGCGCCCGCGCGGCCAGCTCCCGCCGGTCGCGGGCGCCCAGCTTGCGCAGCAGCGCGGACACGTGGCTTTCGACGGTCCGCACGGACACGTGGAGCCGCTCGGCGATCTCCGCGTTGGTCGACCGGTCGGCGACGGCCAGCAGCACCTCGCGCTCGCGCGGCGAGATCGTCGGCGCGGTCGGCATGGCCCCGAGTATGCACTCCGTGGCGGAATCCGTGGTCACCACGGATGTGCCGGTCCGGCGGGGGACCGAAGATCTTCCCGGACCCGACAACCCCGGAAGGAGACCTCCATGGTGGTCATCGCGAAGGAAGACGACCTGCGCATCGGCACCGGCCGCACCAGCCGGTTCGAAGGCGAGGCCTACGGCTCCGGCATCTCGTTCTTCCACGTGCACAACACCGAAGGGCAGGGCCCGAGCGCCCACGTGCACCCGTACTCGGAGACGTGGGTGGTGCTCGGCGGCCGGGCGCTCATCCGCACCGGCGACGGCGAGGTCACGGCGGCCCAGGGTGACGTCGTGGTCGTCGGCGCGGGGACCGCGCACGCGTTCCGCGCCGTGGGCCCCGAGCCGCTGCGCATGCTGTGCGTCCACGCCGCCCCGCGCATCGAGCAGGACTTCCTGGACGACGACGCGGCCGCCGAAGCCGGCGTCACCTTCTGATCCCCGTCAGGCCGTCGGCCCGGCGACCAGCGGCCGGAAGATGTCGTCGACGATCGACCGGATCCGCTCGGCGGACACCGGTTCCAGGGTCATGAGGACGTCGTGGCGCAGGAGCTGGAACGGCAGCTCGAGCAGATCCGGCGGGATGCGGGAAAGGTCGATCTCGCCGCGGTCGTGCGCCCGGCGGAACACCTCGTCGGACAGCGACGGGCCGTCGCCGCGCACGATGCGGCGGACGGCCTCCGGGGTGAGGCCGGCGCTGTCGTGGAGCCCCGCGAACGTCGCGCCGACGAGCGTCGCGAGCTCCGTCCGGCCGGCGTTGAAGTTCTCCAGCAGGGCGACCATGTCGTCACGCAGGTTGCCGGTGTCCGGGACGGCGACCGGATGGGTGTCGCCGTAGTGGCGGATGGCGGCCAGCACGAGGTCGTTCTTGTTCGCCCAGCGGCGGTAGAGCACCGCGACGCCGGTCTTCGCGCGGTCCGCGACGGACTCCATCGTCAGCTTCGCGAAGCCGGCCTCGGCCAGTTCCTCCCAGGCCGCGTCGAGGAGCGCGTGCTCGAGTTCGGTACCCCGGCGCCGGCGTTTCACCACGTCGGCGGGGGTCTGGGGGGGTGCGGCCTGCTCACTCGGCATGCCTCCAGGATAAGAGATACTTGCATTCCTTCGCCAGAGTCCCTACGGTCGAAATAAGGAATTGATTCGACTCTTATGGGAGTGGACATGAGCACGGTCCTGATCTCCGGCGCGAGCATCGCCGGTCCCGCGCTGGCCTTCTGGCTGAGCCGCTACGGCTTCGAAGTCACGGTCGTGGAGAAGGCGAGCGGCCTGCGCGGCGGCGGCTACCCGATCGACATCCGGGGCACGGCACTGGACGTGGTCGAGCGCATGGGCCTGCTGCCGCAGCTACAGGCCGCCCACGTCGACACCCGCCGGATCACGTTCCTCGACACCGACGGCAGCCCGGTGACCTCACTTCGCCCGGAAACCCTGATCGGCGGCGTCGAGGGCCGCGACCTGGAGATCCGCCGCGGCGACCTGACGCAGGCCCTGTACGCCGCCGTCCGCGACGACGCCGAGTTCCGCTTCGGCGACACCATCACCGCCCTGGACGACCACGCCGGCGGTGTCGACGTGACCTTCGCGAGCGGCCACCACCGCACGTTCGACGTCGTCATCGGCGCCGACGGCCTGCACTCGGGCGTCCGGAACCTCGTCTTCGGTCCCGAGGACCAGTTCCACCACTACCTCGGCTACTGCTTCGCCGGCTTCACCATGCCCAACGACTTCGGCCTGTCCCACGAAGCCGTCATCTGGAACGCCCCCGGCCGGGGCGCCATCCGCTACGCCGTGGGCGAAAGCGAGCTCCTCCACGGCTTCCTCAGCTTCGCCCGCCCCGAACCCCCGTTCGAGGCCTTCCGCGACCCGGCCGCCCAACGCGACCTGGTGGCCGCGGTCTTCGCCGGCGACGACTGGGAGGTCGTCCCCCGGATGATCGGCGCCATGCGCACCGCCGACGACCTCTTCTTCGACGTCGTCAGCCAGATCCGCCTGCCCCGCTGGTCGACGGGCCGCGTCGCGCTCGTCGGCGACGCCGCCCACGCCCCGTCGTTCCTCACCGGGCAAGGCTCCAGCACCGCGCTGGTCGGCGCCTACATGCTCGCCGGCGCGCTGGCCACCGGCTCCGGCCACACGAGCGCGTTCGCCGGCTACGAGCGGACCACCCGCCCGTTCGTGGAGCTGAACCAGGCCCTGGTCACCGAAGGCGACGCCCGGCTCCTCCCCACCACGGCCGACGCGCTGGCCCGGCGCAACGCCGGCCTCCGCACCCTCACCACCCTGCCCGCCGGCCCCCCTCGCCCGGCCCACACCGCACTCCGGCTCCCGGTCTTCACCGCCGCCTGAGTCAGTCCGCGACGCCGGCCGGTGCCGGCACGGCGGGCACCGGTGCGGGACCGCGCCGGATCAGCGGCGCGAACGAGATGAGCAGGAGCGCGGCGCCCAGCGGGATGAGGTCCTTGTCGGCGAAGGGCAGCGTGGTGTCGATGAGAACCAGCACCGGCGCCCAGGGCTTCACCCGGTGCCGGACGGCGAGCAGGGTGATCAGGACGAACTGACCGACGAAGAACAGCATCGGCCCGAAGCTGTAGAAAGCCGCTTCGACGCCCGGCGTGCCCTGGATTTGGGTGAAGCGGACGTCCATCCCGGCCCGGTCGGCGGACAGGAAGCCGACCACGATGTCGATGGCGAACTGGCCTCCGACAGCCAGCGCACCGGCGGTGCCGACGACGAAACCGGCGGTGGCGAGCCGGCCGCGGCCGGCGATCGTCCGCATGGCCCAGAAGGCCCGCACGAAGAAGGCCAGCCCCGCAAGGAAGAACACGTGGCCGACGGTCCAGGCGAGCCCCGGGCCGCGGCTGCCGTCCAAGCCGTCCAGGATCCGGATGACGCCGTAAGTGCCCAGGCACAGCGGGGCGAAGAGAAACGCGAGGCGGGAAGAGAGCATGGCGCAAAGTCTGTTCGAGCCCGGAGCGGCCCACAATCGGGACCATCCCCGGGGTTCCGGAGCGCCGCCTCAGGGATCGCCCGGACTCACCGAAAGTTTCGCCGTCGGGAACGCGAGGGAATAACCCACCACTTGCCCGGATTCCGGTTGAGTTTTGTCCGGATGGCGGATAAGCTCCCTTTCACCCTGGGAGCGCTCCCACATGAATCACCATCACTCGCTCGTCCGAGAATGGAGGCTCATCCATGCGTATGCGCAACTTCTCCGGGTCCGGCACCAGACGACGAGGTCTCATCGCCCTGGTCATCGCCGGGCTGGCGTGCCTGTTCCTCGGGGTACCCGCCGCCTCGGCACACGGCACCATCGTCAGCCCCCCGACCCGCGCCTACCAGTGCTGGAAAGACTGGGGCAGCCAGCACACGAACCCCGCCATGCAGCAACAGGATCCGATGTGCTGGCAGGCTTTCCAGGCCAACGCCGACACCATGTGGAACTGGATGAGCGCGCTGCGGGACGGGCTGAAGGGCAACTTCCAGGGCGCGACGCCGGACGGGCAGCTCTGCAGCAACGCCCTGGCGCGCAACGATTCCCTGAACACCCCCGGCCCGTGGCGGACCACCACCCTCGGCAGCAGCTTCTCGATGCACCTCTACGACCAGGCCAGCCACGGCGCCGACTACATCCGGGTCTACGTCAGCAAGAACGGGTTCGACCCCACCACCCAGCGCCTCGGCTGGGGCAACCTCGACCAGATCGTGCAGACCGGCCGCTACGCCCCGGCCAAGGACATCACCTTCGACGTCCGGACCTCGGGCAGCTACCGGGGACACCACGTCGTGTTCACGATCTGGCAGGCGTCCCACCAGGACCAGACGTACATGTGGTGCAGTGACGTGAACTTCGGTTGACGGACGTGCCGCGGTGAACAGAACCCTTCTGTTCACCGCGGCCGCCACAGCCGCCCTTTCCGCACCGCCCTTTCTGCGCCGCCCTTTCTGCACCGCGTCGTCGCGTTTGTCCGGCAACTGCCTCCCGTTCCGATGTTTTGCGGGGCGCAAGCGCGTCAAACCCGGGGGCGAGCGGTCCGACGGCCGCGCCGTCGCGGAGAGGAGCTGGACCATGCGAGCACTGACCGTCGTGCCGAAACAGCGGGGGTCCCTGCGGGTCGACACGGTGCCCGACCCGCAGCCGGCGCGCGGTGAGCTGCTCGTGCGGGGCCTCGCCCTGGGCGTCTGCGGCACGGACAAGGAGATCGCCCGCGGCGAATACGGCTGGGCGCCACCCGGCCGGGAACGCCTGGTGCTGGGGCACGAGTCACTCGGTCAGGTGATCGAAGCGGCCACCGGCTTCGCTGAAGGCGACCTCGTCGTCGGCGTGGTCCGGCGCCCCGATCCCGTGCCGTGCGGCGCGTGCGCCGCCGGGGAGTTCGACATGTGCCGCAACGGCCGGTACACCGAGCGCGGGATCAAGGAGATCGACGGCTACGCCAGCGAACTGTGGACCGTCGACGCCGGGTACGCCGTCCGGCTCGACCCGCGGCTGCGCGACGTCGGCGTGCTGCTGGAACCCACCACGGTCGTCGCCAAGGCGTGGGAGCAGATCCAGCGCGTCGGGGAGCGCGCCTGGTTCGAACCGAAGCGGGTGCTGGTGACCGGCGCGGGCCCGATCGGGCTGCTCGGGGCGCTGCTGGGCGTGCAGCGCGGCCTCGACGTGCACGTCCTCGACCGCGTCACCGACGGCCCCAAGCCCCGGCTCGTGGAGGCGCTCGGCGCGACCTACCACCACGACCCGATCGAGAAGGTGCTGCCGTCGCTCGAGCCCGACGTCGTCCTGGAGGCCACCGGCGCCGGTTCCCTGGTGTTCGACGCGATGGCCGGCACCGGCCCCTACGGCATCGTCTGCCTCACCGGCGTCTCCCCCACCGGCCGGAGTCTCAGCGTGGACGCCGGGTCGATCAACCGCGAGCTCGTCCTCGAGAACGACGTCGTGCTCGGCTCGGTCAACGCCAACCTCCGCCACTACCGGGCCGCCGCCGACGCACTCGGCCGCGCGGACCTGGACTGGCTGGCCGGGCTCATCACCCGGCGCGTCCCGCTGGAGCGAGCCGCCGAAGCCTTCGACGCAACCGGCGACGACGTCAAGGTCGTCATCGACCTGCCCGCCGAGGGCTGAGCGCCGTGACACCCCCGATCGAGGACTACGCCATCCTGGGCGACCTGCACACGGCCGCGTTGGTGTCCCGCGACGGCGCCATCGACTGGCTGTGCCTGCCCCGCTTCGACTCCACCGCCTGTTTCGCCGCCCTCCTGGCCGACGAGCACGCCGGGACCTGGCGGCTGGCCCCCGCGAGCGGCGGCCCCGCCACCCGGCGCGCGTACCGCGGCGACTCGCTGGTCCTGTCGACCGAGTGGGACACCCCCGACGGCACCGTCCGGATCCTGGACTTCATGCCGCCGCGGGGCGAGGCCGCCGACGTGGTCCGGATCGTCGAAGGCGTGTCCGGCCGGGTGCCGATGCGGATGCTGCTGCGGCTGCGCCTCGACTACGGCGCCGTCACCCCGTGGGTCCGGCACGAGGACGGCGAGTTCGTCGCGGTCGCGGGCCCCGACGCGATCTGGGTCCGCACCCCGGTCCCGCTGCACGGCGCGGACCTGGCCACGCACGCCGAGTTCACCGTCTCCGCCGGGGAGCGCGTCCCGTTCGTCCTCACCCACAACGCCTCGTACCGGCCGCGCCCGCGGTTCGCCGACGCCGAAACGGCGCTGGCCGACACGGACCGCTTCTGGGCGGACTGGATCGGCCGCTGCCGGTACGAAGGCCGGTGGCAGGCCGCCGTGCGCCGCGCCCTGATCACCCTCAAGGCCCTGACCTACGCCCCGACCGGCGGCATCCTCGCCGCCGCGACGACGTCCCTGCCGGAACAGCTCGGCGGATCACGCAACTGGGACTACCGCTACTGCTGGCTGCGCGACGCGACCTTCACCCTGCAGGCCCTGATCGGCACCGGCTACCACGACGAAGCTCGCGCCTGGCGCGAGTGGCTCGTCCGCGCCGTCGCCGGCGACCCCGCCGACCTGCAGATCATGTACGGCCTCGACGGCACCCGCCGCCTGCCGGAGGCCACCCTCGACTGGCTGTCCGGCTACGAAGGCTCCACCCCGGTCCGGGTCGGCAACGCCGCGGCCGGCCAGTTCCAGCTCGACGTCTGGGGCGAGGTCCTCGACGGGCTGCACCTCGTCCGCGAAGCCGGGGTGGCCACCTCCCACCCGGCCTGGGACCTGCAGCGCGCCCTGCTGGACTTCCTCGAAGGCCACTGGGACCAGCCGGACAACAGCCTCTGGGAGGTCCGCGGCCCGCGCCGGCACTTCGTCCACTCCAAGGTGATGGCGTGGGCGGGCGTCGACCGCGCGGTGCACACCGTGCAGGCCCACGGCCTCGACGGGCCGGTCGACCGCTGGCGGGCCCTGCGGGAGAAGATCCACCAGGACGTCTGCGCCCACGGCTTCGACGCCGATCGCAACACCTTCACCCAGTTCTACGGCTCGCGCGGCCTGGACGCCGCGCTGCTGCTGATCCCGCGCGTCGGCTTCCTGCCCGCCGACGACCCGCGGGTCCGGGGCACCGTCGACGCCGTCCGGGCCGAGCTCGCCCAGGACGGCTTCGTCCGGCGCTACGACGCCGACGCCGACGGCGGCGTCGACGGGCTGCCCGGCGGTGAAGGCAGCTTCCTCGCGTGCAGCTTCTGGCTCGCCGACGCCCTGCACGCGACCGGGCGCCGCGACGAAGCCCGCCGGTTGTTCGAGCAGCTCCTCGGGCTCCGCAACGACGTGGGGCTGCTGTCCGAGGAGTACGACACCGACCTGCACCGTCAGGTCGGCAACACGCCCCAGGCGTTCAGCATGGTCGGGCTGGTCAACACCGCCCGTCAGCTCTCCGGTTCCGAGACCGGCACGAACGCCCCGCGGGAGGACCAGCGGCTCCCGTCCGCCTGACCAGACCGGTACGCCTTGGGACGACGCCCGGTGACCCTCGCCGCGGTGCCGGTCACTCGTTCGGGTCGGCGGCCCGGGCCGTCAGGTGCGGCGTGTCGTCGGAGCTCAGCGACGCCAACGGGCACCTGCTGTCCAGCACCTACCCGTGGCTGACCGGCAGCGGCGCGTACCAGGTGGTCAACACCGCGCGGTGGACCCTCAACGGCGTCAACCCGGTGTTCGTCAAGGCGATCATCGGCGCGAACGGGTCGTCCAGGTTCATCCGGCTGGATGACATGACCACGCAGTGCTACTGGTGAGAGTCCGCTCCCGCCGTTGATCGGGGTTGTACCATCACTGCCGATGAGCTGGGCCGGGTGGAAAGTACGGTTGCGGGAAGTCCGCCCCGCGGACCACCGCGCCCTGATCGGGTTCGACCGCGACTCCGGCCCGCAGGTCGGCGGCTACCGCCACTGGGCGACGCACCGGGGCGCGGCCGAATCCGGTGACGACTTCCACTTCGCGATCGAGACGCTGCACAACCGGACGCTGGTCGGGTCGATCTGGATCCAGGCCGACCCGGCTTCCGGCCGGTTCAGCTACGGCATCGGGATCGGGCCCCCGTACCGCCGGTGCGGGTACGCCGCCGACGCCGTCACCGTCCTGCTCGCGTTCATGTTCGAGCTGCGCCGGTACCACAAGTGCGAGGTCAGCATCAACGGGAGCAACTTCGCCTCGCTGGCGTTGCACGGAGAGCTGGGCTTCCGCGAAGAAGGCCGCCCGCGCGACACCGAACTGCGCCGCGGGGAGATCCGCTACCCGGTGCTGATGGGGATCACGGCGGACCGCTTCGCCGAGCACCAGCCGGCGTTCATCGCCGCTCGCGGTCCGGTGCGCCCCTGGCGAGGACGCCACTGGCGAACACCCCGGCGCGGACGGCACTGGCGCCCCGAACACCTGCGGCCGGCTCGCTGACCCTCCCGCGAACGCGGCGACCGGTCCGGGCCTCAGGGTGGCGTAGCCGGGGGCGGCCGAACACGACACAGCAACCCGCGGCCATCCCCCGCCCGCTCACCGGGCGAACAGCGCAACCCACCCCCCGCTCACCGAGCGAACGCCGCCACCGCACCCGGCGGCGGAGACGTCGCCGGCGTGAACGTGACCACCACCGGGTCCGGCCGGTCCCCCACCCGCGCCTCGACCCGCAGCAGCAATCCTGCCGTGTCCAGCCAATACCGGACGCGGGCCGCCTTCGCCGCGTCCGTCGCGTGGGCCGGCTGGGGACCGTCCATCACGTCGACCGGGGTGGTGCCGATCGTGTCCGTCCGGACCCACCTGGCCGAGCTCTGGCGCAGCAGCTGGACGTTGTCGGGGCGGTCGGTGCCCAGCCCCAGCAACAGCCGGAGCGCCGTGTCGAGTTCGGGGCCCGGCTGGAGCGGCCGGTACTGCCACCGGTCCGGGGGTGGCGGGTCGGTCGCGGCCTGGCCCGGGCCGCCGCGGAAGGCGACCGCGGACGGCGTCCACTGCAGCAGGCCGCCGGAAGCGTCGTCGTGGCGGCCGTCGGTGCTCATCTCGGCGTAGCCCAGGCGCTCGACGAAGTCGACCCGGCCGTGCAGGGCGATCCGCCCGGCGCCGGTCGGCACCGTGGCCGTGAAGTTCTCCGTCCGGAACCGGTAGTTGGCGAAGCGGACCAGCGCGAGCCGTTCGGCCTCCGCCGTGGACAGCGGGCGGGGCTGCGGTTCCGCGCTGCACGCGGCCACCAGCAGCACCACGGCCAGCGTTGTCAGGCGCTTCACGGCTTGACGCCGGCGTGCTCGGCCAGCAGCGCGATCTGCGGCACCGGGTAGCTGTCGAGGTCGACCGGGCCGGGCAGGCCCCGGGCGGGCCGTGGGGGCGCCGTCGCCGCGTCCGGCAGGTCCGGCTGCCCGGGCGGCGCCGCGACGTCGGGGAACGGCACGCCGCGGGGCGCCGGGGGCAGCGCGAGGCGCACGCCGGCGGCCTGGGCCGCGCTCGCCGGGCAGGCCATCGTCCCGGCGATCCCCTCCGGGGCGGTCGTCGTCAAGATGTTGCCCTGCAAGCAGTTTCCGCTCCCCGGAGCCCGGTCCGAAGCCGCGTAGACGACGTCGACGCCGTTGCCGGACAGCACGTTCCCGACCAGCCGGTTGCCCGATGGCGCAAGGTCCTCGGCGGAGGCGAGGGCGATCCCGGCGCCCGGGTTGCCGGTGACGAGGTTGCGCGCCAGCAGGTTCCGGGTGCCGCCGGCGATCCCGATGCCGACGCCGAACCCGCCGTCGGCCTGCGCCGGGCTGCCCGGCTGGGCGTTCGCCGCCACGAGGTTGCCCACGATCGCGCCGTCCCGCTGCGGCACGAACGCCTCCTGGTAGTCCGAATTGGCCGACAGGCCCACCCGGTTGCCGACGAACCGGTTGCCCACCACGGCCATCCGCCCGGACGCGTTCGTGCCCTCGTAGCCGACGGCGTTGCGTTCGGCGACGTTCCCGCGGACCACGATGTCGCACGGGCTGCACTGGCCGACGTAGAACCCGGAGTCGGCGCTGCCGGAGGCGTAGCTGTGCTCGATCAGCCCGTGCTGGGAATCGAACGCGTAGACGCCATACAGCCCGTTGTTGCTCGCCGTCACGTACGAGACGCGGAAACCCTGCACCGGCGGGAACCGGGCGGGATCGAGCCGGGTGTAGCCGTCGCTGCCCCGCGCCAGGCCGCCGTTCTCGTCGGCCATGCCGGTGACGAGGACGCCGTTCAGGACGTGGTCGCGGACGGTCAGGTTCTCCACCGCGACCCCGGGCGCGGTGACCACGATCCCGTTGGCCCGGCGCACTTCGCCGTCGAACACCACCCGGTTGCGGTCCGTGCCGCGCAGCACCAGGCCGGGCACGGTGATCCGCACCGACTCGTGGTACACGCCAGGGGAGACGAGCACGAGGTCACCCGGCCGCGCGGAATCGACGGCCTGCTGGACCGTCGGCGCGTCCTGTGGCACCCGGATGGTCGCGGCGCCGTCGGTGTCCGGCCGGAACGCCGGCTCCGCGGAAGCACAGCCGGCGACGGCCAGGACGAAGAGGAAGAAGAAAGCAGAAAGCGCGCGCACGGCGAAACCATAGGAGTGTTCCGCCTCGCGCAGGCCGTCCGGCGCGAAATGCCACCTGGTGGAGTGACAAGCGCCGGTTCCGCGACGGTGAGGCGGCACAATCCGCGCGTGGCCACTCCTCCCCCGTTGTCCCGCCGTTCCGTGCTGCTCGGCGCCGGCGCCGCCGGGCTGCTGTCCGCCTGTTCCGCGCCGGCCGCCGCCTCCGATCCGGCCGTGGTGGACGCCTTCGGTGCCCAGCAGGCGGGGATCGCCCGGCCCGCACCGCCGCAGCGGCACGTGGACCTGTCCGTCTGGGATCTCCCGCATGGAACCGACCGGCCGTGGCTCGGGGCGCTGCTGGCCGCGCTCGGACGGCGCGCGGCGGCGTTGGGCGCGGGCGGCGATCCCGCGCTCGCGGACCTCCCGCCGGCGCGGCTGACCGTCACGGTCGGGCTCGGTCCGCGGATCGTGGCGGCCGTCGGCCCGGATCTGCCCGGGACGCAGGACCTTCCGGTGTTCCCCGGCGACGAGATCGGCGACCGCGACCGCGGCGGTGACCTGCTGCTCCAGATCGGCGCGGACGAACCCCTGGTCGCCGCCCTCGCGATGACCGAGCTGACCGCCGGTACCGGGATGATCCCGCGCTGGCGGCGAACCGGCTACCGCGGACCGTCCGCATCGGACGGTCCGGGGCGCAACGTGCTCGGTTTCGCCGACGGCATCGTGCTGCCGAAGAGCGACGCGGAACTGGCCGCCGACGTGTGGCTCGACGGCCCGCCGCCGGTCCGCGGCGGCACGATCGCGGTGGTGCGGTCGATCCGGCTGGACACCGCGGGCTTCCACGCGCTGCCGGTGGCGGCGCAGGAGCGGGTGATCGGCCGCCGCAAGGCGACGGCGGAGCCGCTGTCCGGCCCGGAGCTCGACCTGGGCGCGAAAACCCCGGACGGCGAGTACGTCATCCCGGCGGACGCGCACGTGCGGCGGGCGCACCCGCTCACGGTCGGCGCCGGCGTGATGCTGCGGCGCGGCTACAACTCCGAAGAGGGGTTGCTGTTCATTGCGTTCCAGCGGGAGCTGCGGACGTTCGTGGCGACCCAGCACCGGATGAGCGAAGGTGACGCGCTGCTGCGGTACGCGACGACCACCGCATCGGCGACTTTCCTGGTCCTGCCGGGCTTCAGTGCCGATGCTCCGCTGGGGCAGGCCCTGCCGGCCTGACGGCGAAGGGGGTGGGCACCTCCAGGCGCCCACCCCCACGCTGTCACCTCATTCCGCGTGCCCGCCGGGCCGCCACCAGCGCCGCGATGCCCGCAGCCACCGCGAGACCGCCCAGCGCCAACAGCCAGTCACCCGGGAAACCGGTGTACGACAACGGACGTGCCTTCGGCGGGACCGTCGACCCCGGCGCGGTGAGCACACCGGCGTCCAGGCCCAGGTCTTCGCGCTTCGCCGCGCCCACGGTGACCACCGGGGTGCACCCGTCGGACGGCTGGACGTCGGAGTCCTTCGTGTCGTCGGGACCCACGTCCGGCTTGGTCAGCTTGCGGCTGCCCGTGTCGAAGCAGACCTGGTACGTCCCGTCCGGCAGATCGTCGAACAGGTACTTCCCGTCCGCGCCGGTCTTCGTCGTCGCCAGCTGCTTTCCGTCGCCGTCCTTCAGTGTCACGGGCACGTCCGGCACGCCCGGTTCACCCGGGTCCTGCACGCCGTTGCCGTTGCGGTCGGCCCACACGAAGTCACCGAGCCGGTTCCTGGGCTCGGCCAGACCGGCGTCCAGGGTCAGGTTCTCCCGCTTGCCCACCCCGAGCTGGACCACCGGCGTGCACCCGCTCGCCGGATCGGTGTCCGAGTCCTTCGCGTCGTCACCCGCGTCCGGCTTCGTCCACTGCCAGCCGGCGTACTGCGCGGGCACCGTCATCCGGTCGAAGCAGACCTGGTACGACCCGTCCGGCAGGTTCTCGAACAGGTACTTCCCGTCCGCACCGGTCTTCGTCGCCGACACCTGCTTCCCGTCGCCGTCCTTCAGGACGACCGGCACGTCCGGCACCCCGGGCTCACCCGGGTCCTGCACGCCGTTGCGGTTGGTGTCGGCCCACACGAGGTCGCCGAGACGGTTGGGCGGTGCGACCAGACCCGCGTCCAGGGTCAGGTTCTCCCGCTTGCCCACCCCGAGCTGGACCACCGGCGTGCAGCCGGTCGCCGGATCGGCGTCCGAGTCCGTCCCGTCGTCACCGGCGTCCGGCTTGGTCAGCGCGTAGTCGGCCACCGCTGCCGGGAGCTGCTCGACGTCGAAGCACACCTGGTACGACCCGTCGGGCAGGCCGTCGAACAGGTACTTCCCGTCCGGGCCCGTCTTCGTCGTCGCCACCTGCTTGCCGTCGCCGTCCTCGAGGATCACCGGCACGTCCGGCACGCCGGGCTCACCGGCGTCCTGCAGACCATCGCCGTTGCGGTCGATCCACACGAAGTCACCGAGCCGGTTGCGCGGCTCGACCAGACCCGCGTCGAGGGTCGGGTTCTCCCGGCCACCCGGACCCAGCTTCACCACCGGCGTGCACCCGGTGCCGGGATCGGCGTCGGAGTCCTTCGCGTCGTCACCCGCGTCCGGCTTCGTCCACAGCCAGTCGGCGTAGTCCGCCGGCAGCTTCGAACGGTCGAAGCACACCTGGTAGGCGCCGTCCGGCAGGTTGTCGAACAGGTACTTCCCGTCCGGACCCGTACTCGTGCCGGCGATCTGCTTCCCGTCGCCGTCCTTCAGGACCACGGGCACGCCCGGCACGCCCGGCTCACCCGCGTCCTGCAGGCCGTTGCCGTTGGTGTCGGCCCAGACGAAGTCCCCGAGGCGGTTCGGTGGTGCGACCAGGCCCGCGTCCAGGGTCAGGTTCTCCCGCTTGCCCACCCCGAGCTGGACCACCGGCGTGCAGCCGGTCACCGGATCCGCGTCGGAATCCTTCGTGTCGTCACCCGCGTCCGCCTTGGTCAGCCGGTAGTCGGCGACCGGCGCGGGGAGGTGCGCGATGTCGAAGCACACCTGGTACGAGCCGTCCGCCAGGCCGTCGAACAGGTACTTCCCGTCCGGGCCCGTCTTCGTGGCCAGCAGCTGCTTTCCGCTGCCGTCCTTGAGCACCACGGGCACGTCCGGCACGCCCGGCTCACCGGCGTCCTGCAGACCATCGCCGTTGCCGTCGAGCCACACGAAGTCGCCGACGCGGTTGCGCGGCTCGACCAGACCCGCGTCCAGGGTCAGGTCCTCCCGGCGGTCGATTCCGAGCGTGGTCACCGGGGTGCACCCGCTCGCGGTGTCGGCGTCGGAATCCTGCGCGTCGTCACCCGCGTCCGGCTTCGTCCACAGCCAGTCGGCGTAGTCCGCCGGCAGCTTCGAACGGTCGAAGCACACCTGGTAGGCGCCGTCGGGCAGCTTGTCGAACAGGTACTTCCCGTCCGGACCCGTCTGGGTCGTCGCGAGCTGCTTTCCGCTGCCGTCCTTCAGCACCACCGGCACGTCCGGCACACCCGGCTCACCCGCGTCCTGCAGGCCGTTGCCGTTCGTGTCGGCCCACACGAGGTCACCGAGGCGGTTCGGCGGCCGGATCCCGGCGTCGAGGGTGAGGTCCTCGCGCTTGGCCGGGCCGAGCGTCGTCACCGCGGTGCAGCCCGTCGCCGGGTCGGCGTCGGAGTCCTTCGTGTCGTCACCGGCGTCGGGCTTCGTCGCCAGGTAACCCGCGTACGCGGCCGGCAGCGTCTTCAGGTCGAAGCACACCTGGTACGAGCCGTCCGCCAGGCCGTCGAACAGGTACTTGCCGTCCGCGCCCGTCTTCGTCGCCGACACCTGCTTTCCGCTGCCGTCCTTCAGCACCACCGGCACGTCCGGCACCCCGGGCTCGCCCTGATCCTGCAGCCCGTTGGCGTTGGTGTCGGCCCACACGAGATCGCCGAGGCGGTCCTGCGGGGCGAACAGCCCGGCGTCGACGGTGTGGTTCACCGAACCCGCCGGCCCCATCGTCACCTTCACAGTGCCGGTGGCCGGATCGGGATCGGAGTCGATGGCCGGGTTCCCGCCCGCCTTCGCGACCGTCCACTTGATACTGGACAACGGTGGCGCGCCCGGCAGGGCCGCGGTGTCGATGCCCGAGTAGTCGAACTTCACCGTGTAACAGGTGCCGGCCTTGAGCCCGTCCGCGGCGCCGAAGTAGTACTCGCCGTTGGGTCCGGTCGTCTTGGTGGCGAGTGCCGTTCCCTTGCCGTCGCAGGGCAGCAGCTGCACCTTGGCCCCCGCGACCGCGGGCTCGGCCGGGTCCTGGACGCCGTCGGCGTCGGTGTCGAACCACACCCGGTTGCCCAGCTGGACCGGCGCGTTGTCGCAGAGCGCTTCCAGGTCGGCCAGGCCGTTCGCCTTCGACCACCCTTCGGTGCTCGCGTCGCTGATGAGGTAGCCGTTCGAATAGCTGCTGTCCATCATCGTGCCGTTGGCGCGGTCGAACCAGCCGATGCCGCCGGTGTTGACGTCCGTCGGGTCCATCACCGTCGCGGGCATCCGGGCGGCCCCGTACACCACGGCGATGCCGCCCTGCGCGGTTTCGTTGTGCGGCTTGCCGACCGCGGCACTGCTGAAGTACTCACCGGGGTAGTACTCGACGACGTCGGTCGGTTCACCGCCGCCGTTGGCGTCCGCGCTGTTGTTGTTCGGGCAGCCGGCGGTTCCTTCCCACACGTAGGTGCCGCCGGCCTGGCGGCAGACCCGGTTCAGGTCGCCACCGCTGACGGTGTCGTACTTGTCGGTGGACCCCGCGGACGGCGGCATGTCGTGCCCGCCCTGGTCGGCGAAGCGGTCCCGGAACCCGAGCACCAGGTCACCGCCGGCTTCGGCGCGGATGTCGGTCAGCAGCGGTTCCGGGTAGGCGATCAGGTGGCCTGCCTGCGCCGCGGGCGGCTGGTAGGCGGCCTGCCACGGGTTCCAGAAGTGGGTGTTGCTGCCGTCCCACAGCGCATCGCCCCGCTTGAAGTCCAGCGGGTGGTTCACGAGCACCGGGCCGAACGTGCCGGCGACGGGGTCGAAGGTCCGGATCACGACACGCATGTCGGCCGTCTTCTGCGTCGATTCGCCGGAGCACACCCCACCGGCGAAGACGAGACCGTCGTGGACACCCAGGCCGCCCGGCCGCCAGTCACCGGCGGCGGGACAGCCGGGGTCCGGGATGGCGTAGCTCGCCTTCGGCTTGGCCGCGGTGGCCGCGGTGGCGTCGTAGAGGTAGAGCTTGCGGTCGACCAGGTTCACCACGAACAGCGTGCTGCCGTCCTCGCTGATGCGCATGGCGCCGAGGCTCTCCTTGCCCACCGTGTTCGCGAACGGCAGGTCGAAGTCGGTCGCCATGGCGTGCGCGGTGCCGCCGGCGCCGGGCACCTTGGTGAACAGGCTGGTGCTCTTGGTCGCCGTGTTCGTGACGTAGATGCCGCCGGTGCCGCCGGGGCCGTACGCGGTGGCCCGCTTGGCGAACGCGCTGGAGAAGACCCGCTTGTCCTCCTTGCGGTACGCGATGCCGTAGACCGTCCCGGTGTCACCCTGGGTGGCCAGCGCGGTGGGCGGGGTTCCGGTGCCCCGCGCGGTGAACGGGAAGCTCACCAGGGACCGGGCCTTGGGGTCGACGCCGGGCGCGATGCCGTTGCGCTGGCAGGCGGTGACCAGCGCGGGGTTGTCCTGGCAGTAGTCCGCCGGGTTCCACAACCCCATCGTCAGGTCGGCCTTCTTGCCACCGGAGACGTCGACGAACGCGGTGAGGCTGCTCAGCCCACCCCCCGCCGGAGCCGGTTTCAGGTACGGCATCGACGCGGGCACGCTCGCCTCGACGCGGTACTTCCCGCCGGCCAGCCCCGCGGTGGCGAGCTTGACGGTGCCGTCCGCTCCGGTGGTCCCGGTCGTCGTGCCTCCCGCGGGGTCGGTGACCTGCACCGGGATCCCGGCCAGCCCGGTCTCCAGGGCGGGCTCGTAGTTCCCGTTTCCGTTCAGGTCGCGGACCACTCGGACGGTCAACGTGCCGTCGGAAGCGTCGGCGCGGGCTGGTGCCGCCGGAGCAGCCAACGGGAACACCGTCGAAGCGAGCAGCAGCACCGCCCCGAAAGCAAATAGTCTCTTCAACGTTCACTCCACACAGCCGGGCCCTCGACGGCCACTGTCCATTGCAGACGGTTGTGGTGAGCTTAGAAGCCGGGGAGAGTGACTCACCCGGTGAAGCGGAGTGAATAAAAGTCCGGTTTTCGTGACTTCAAACCACACGATCGAGTGAGCAGGCCCCCACTGGCCGGGCTACGCAGCGGGTTTCGATGTCGCGATTGACTCATTCGCGCCATCCGGGCCGTCGGCCGGCCGTCCGATTCCGCGGACGGGCGAACGGCGCAGGCGGCAGACGTGCGCGAACGCCGGACGACCGGCTGCCGCACCTTCTCCTGGGCGCTCCGGCGCCCGCCGCGGCGAGCCCGAGCCACCGGCGCGCGCCGAGGGGGGGCGGCCCCGCGCCCGGTTTGCGCGGAGAAACCCCTATCGAAATCGGTGTCAACCCCTGTTCATCGGCATTCCGAATAGGAGCCGGACATCTTGACACCGCGCTCGAGCGTCCGGCATCGTCGAGAGACGAAGACCACATTTCCGGTTTCCCGGGCCGACGAATCCACGGAGGAGGAATCATGGCGAAGATCAAGGTGACGCTTTCCGGTGGTCCGGCCGAGCTGACCCGGCACCACCGCGAATGGACGGTCGGCAGCATCGGCGAAGTCGCCAAAGTCAGCTTCGGCGCAGGCTACGAGCACTTCTCCCACCACGGCGAATACACCACGACCAGCAGCGGCGACCAGGTGCCGGTGTTCGCGTGGTGCGGCCGCACGCGGGTCGCCGAGTGACCCGCTGAAACAACCGAAAAGGTCTCCTTTCCGCCGGAACCAGCCGGAAAGGAGACCACGTTTTCGGTGACGTTCACGATTCCGCGGAGGTGGCGCGGCGGGGTGCAGCCACCGCGCCACCAGCCCTCAGCCCGGAGCGACCGCCCGGCCGGTCTGCGGGGAAATCATTCCCGCGCACAACCCACGGCTCGCCAGTGTCTGGGCGATCCGGGGGATGGCGGCCAGCGTGTTGCCCGGCCATTCGTGCATCAGGATGATCTGGCCGTTCGTGAGCCGGGCGTTCGCCTGGACGATCGCGTCGACGCTCGCGTTGTTCCAGTCTCCCGAATCGACGTCCCAGATGATCTGGCGGAGGCCGTACTTGGCCTCGACCGCCTGGACCGTCCCGTTCGTTTCCCCGTACGGCGGGCGGAAGAGCCGGGGCGTGCCGCCGCCCGCGGCCGCGATCGCCTGCTGGGTCCGGGAAATCTCGGAATCCACCTGGGCCTGGCTCTGCTGGGTGAGGTGTGGGTGCGTGTAGCTGTGGTTGCCGACCCACATTCCCGCGCTCACCTGCGCGCGGACCTGGGCCGGGTACGCGGCCGCGTACTGGCCCTCGTTGAACATCGTGGCCCGCAACCCGTTCTGCCGCAGCGCGTTCAGCAGAGCCGGGGTGTGGGCGTTCGACGGCCCGTCGTCGAACGTCAGGCCCACGTAGCCGTAGCACGTCGCGGCCTGAGCCGGGGCGACGGCGACCGTGCTCGCCGCGGCGACGGCCGCCGCGGCCAGGAAGGTGCTCAGGACCCGCATGGTCAACCCACCGTCAGGTTGGAGTTGCCGCTGCTCTGGTAGCCCTCGGTCGCGAGGATCATGTAGTAGTTGAAGCTCCCGAGCCGCATCCCGGCGCGGGCCCAGGCGTCGAAGTGGTTGCCGGTGGTGATGGTGCCGCCGGTCCGCCGCTGCTGCCGGACGCTCCAGTACTGGTTGAACGTCTTGTTCCCCTCGACGGACGGCGCGTTGTAGCGGGTCGTCTGGTAGATGTCGTAGGTCCCGCCGTCGCTGGTCACGGTGCCCTTGTACGTCCCGGTCGGCCGCCAGCTGCCCCAGTTGTCGACGATGTAGTACTCGACGAGCGGGTTGGACGTCCAGCCGTAGAGAGACAGGTAGCTGTTGCCGGAGGGGTTGAAGCTGCCCGAGTAGTTCACGTTCCGCCGGCTGCCGTTGCCCCAGCCCTTGCCGGCGACGAAGTTGTTGACGTTGCTCCAGTTCGTCCGGTAGTTCCCGCCGGAACCGAGCGTCATGGAGACCGAGCCGCCACCGGCGCTCCAGAACGAGTAGTAGTATCCGTTGTTGTTCCCGGTCTGGTTCGTCGTGATGACGGTGTCGGCACTGGCGACACCGGGCACGAGCGTGGCGGCCAGCGCAAGGGCGGCCCCGGTGACGAAGACCCTGAAACGGCCACGGTTCTTGGTGTGCATGCTTCCTCCTCGTCGAGGCTGGCGGGCGAGCCAGGATGGCAGAAGCATGCGTTTGGTACCGCTGGTCGGGCAATAACTTTCGGAAAGTTTCGATACTCCTGCGGTGCGGGCCTTCCGCCACCCCCTGGGAATTCGGGGGGATGTCCCTACCCTGGAAAGCGCGGCGTCGACGCCGCACCGTTTTCCGCACACACCAGGGGGTTCACGTGAAACGCACAGCGGCGACCATCGCGCTCGGGATCGCCATGGTGGCTCTGCCGCCGGCCGCGGGCACGGCGTCCGCGTCGGTCACCTGCGGCAACTACTCGACGCAGGGCGCGTCCGACCAGTGGGCGCTCGACTACTACTGGGGCAACTGCGGTTCCGCCGCCACGAAGATCGCCGTCTCCGGCGTGGCCTATGGCGTCACCCACCCGCGGGGCGAGAAGTGCGTGCCCGCCGGCACCGCGGTGCTGATCGGCCAGACGGGAAATTACCTGGTGTACACCTACAAGGCCGTGGACACCCGTACGGCGTGCTGACCCGGCGGGGCCGTGCGGGGTGAGCCGGGCGAGGCGCACCCCGCACCCGCTACTCGCGCACGCCGATCGCGTCGATCGGCCGGGCCCGCAGCGCCACCGACGTCGCCACCCCGATCGCCACCATCCCGAGCACGACCGCGCCCGCGATGACTCCGAAGTAGACGGACGGCGATCCCGCGGGAACGGGGTTGCCCCGCAGCCCGATGTTGAGCAGCCCCAACGGCACCAGCGCCACCAGCGTCCCGGCGACCACCGCGATCCCGACCGTGGCCAGCGCTTCGAGCCGCATCATGCGGGTCACCTGACGGCGGGTCGTGCCCACCAGCCGCAGCAGCGCGAACTCGCGGCTCCGCTGCGCGGTCGTCAGGACCAGCGTGTTGGCCACCGAAATCGCCAGGTACCCGACGATGACGCCGGCCGCGACGAGGTTGAGGTAGAACTGCGCCTGCCGCTCACCCCCGTCCGGAGCGGCGATCACCGACGCCGGGGCGACCACCAGACCCGGGTACGGCAAGGCACGCAACGCCGAAGCCACCGCGTCCGCGTCCGCTCCGGGCTGGCGCCGGACCAGCACCGAGTCGTCCAGGCGGCCCCCGATGTGCTCGCGGGCCAGCGCGACCGGCAGCACGAAGTCGCCGAAGGCCAGGTCGTGCGTGTACGTGGCGACCAGCCGCAGCTGCGCCGGGACGCCGTCGCCGAAGTAGAACGAGACCTCGTCGCCGACCTTCTTGTCCAGCCAGTCCGCTTCCGAGCGGCTCAGCGCCACCGTGGCGCCGGTCAGGTCGGTGATCCGCCCGGCGTCGACGCCCAGCTCGAGGGCGGCCCCGGCCTGGTCGCCCGCCAGGCCCTGCGCGGGCGACCCCTGGACCTCCACGCTGTCACCCACCGTCGTCGCGGTGAGCACGGACGTGCGGATCACCGGCGTCGCCGCCGCGACCCCCGGCGCCCGGGCGGCCGCCGAGGCGACCTCCGGCGAGACGCCGCCCGCGCCGGTGAGCACGTAGTCGGCGGTCGTCGACCGCGCCGTCTCCTGCTGGGTCGCCGCCGTGGTGGCCGTCGGCCCGTAGAACATGGCGAGCGCGAACGCGACCGACAGCATCAGCGGGGTCACCGCCGCGGCGACGCGCCGGGCGTTGGCGTGGGTGTTCGCGCCGGCCAGGTACCCGCTGATCCGCCAGAGCCGGGCCAGTACGGGAGCCAGGAACCGCAGCACCAGCCCGGTCACCTGCGGCCCCACCACGGCCAGCCCGATGACGATCACCAGGGTCGCCATCGACGACGTCGCGGCCGCCACGTCACCGCGCAGGAACAGCGGGACGAGCGCGCCGCCGAAGCCGGCCAGCACCAGGCCCCAGCCGGTGAGCACGCGGCCCCGGCCGAGCTCACGCCGTTCCACCGCGGCCTCGCCCAGCGCCTCGACGGGCCGGATCGACGACGGCCGCCGTGCCGCCGCCCAGGCGGCCAGCCGCGCCGCGCCCAAGCCGAGCAGGACGGCGGCCAGCAGCGGGAGCGGGCCGATCGCCAGCCCGAAGTCGGCCGGGAGCACGCCGATCGCGGCGAAGGCGTCGCGCAGCCCACCCGCGACCGCCAGGCCGAGCACGCTGCCCAGCACCCCGGCGACGAGCGCGATCACCGTCGTCTCCAGGCCGATGAGCTTGCGGATCTGCCGGGGGGTCGCCGCGACCGCACGCAGCAGCGCGAACTCCCGGCGGCGCTGGTTGATGGTCAGAGCGAGGGTGCTCGCCACCACGAACACCGCGACGAGCAGTGCGAAGCCGCCGAACGACCCGGCGATCGCCAGCAGCATCGTCCGCGTCCGGCCGACGTCGGGGAACTCGATGCTGCTGCGCTCGACGCCCGTAACCACCTCGGCGCCGTCCACGACGGCGAGGACCCGGTCGGCGAGGGTCTCCGGGGTGACCCCGGTGTCGGCCAGCACGCCGATGGCGTGCGCCTGGCCGGGCCGTCCGGCCAGCTCGGCGGCCCGTTCCGGGGTGAAGAACAGTGCTGACTGGCGCGACCGGCCGTCGACGATCCCGCGCACCTTGAACGTCGCCGGCACCGACCGGGTGGTGATCCGCACCCGCCCGCCGATGCCGACGTCGGCCCGGCGCGCCAGGTCGGCGTCCAGCACGACCTCGTCGGGGGCCGCGGGCGCGTCGCCGCCGCGCAGGGTGAACGGCGCCAGGACGGCCGCGTCCCAGTTGTGGCCGAGGGACTCCGGCCCGCCGAGCACCTGCCCGTCGCGGGTCACCACCTGCGCCGGGAAGCTCTGCTCCGCCACCGCGGAGCGCACCCCGGGCACGGTGGCGATCCGGCCGGCCAGCGCGACGGGGACCGTCGGCTCTTCGCCGACCTGCTCGAAGGACAGCGCGTCGGCGCCGGGCGGGCGCACGGTCCGGTCGCCGCCGACGACGACGGCCGCGGCGGCGTACCGCTGGGTGGGGACGCCGGCGCGCAGGCCGGACTCCATGAGGATCCCGCAGGCGGCCACGATGGCGGTGCCGCACAGGATCGCGATGAAGGCGCCGGCGAACCCGCCGAGCCTGCTCCGGATCGTCTGCCAGGCGAGAGCCAGCACGTTCACCACTCCCCGAGGTGCGTCATCCGCTCCGCCACCCGCTCGGGGGTGGGGTGCGGGAGGTGGCCGGCCAGCTTGCCGTCGGCCAGGAAGAGCACGCCGTGCGCGGCCGAAGCCGCGACCGGATCGTGGGTCACCATCAGGACGGTCTGCCCCATCTGCTCGACGATCGCGCGGAGCAGGTCCAGCACCTGCCGCCCGGTGCGGGTGTCGAGGGCGCCGGTCGGCTCGTCGGCCAGCACCACCTCGGGCCGGGTGACGAGCGCCCGCGCGATCGCGACGCGCTGCTGCTGCCCGCCGGACAGCTCCGCGGGGCGGTGCTCCAGCCGGTTGGCGATCCCCACGCCGTCGACGACCTCCCGCAGCCACTGCGGGTCGGGTTTCCGCCCGGCGAGCCGCAGCGGCAGCGTGATGTTCTGCAGCACGTTCAGCGACGGCAGCAGGTTGTAGGCCTGGAAGACGAACCCGATCCGGGTGCGCCGCAGCTCCGTCAGCTCGCGTTCCTTCAGCCGGCCGATCTCGGTGCCGCCGAGCAGCACCCGCCCCGACGTCGGGCGGTCGAGGCCGGCCGCGCAGTGCAGGAAGGTGCTCTTGCCCGAGCCGGACGGGCCCATCACCGCGGTGAACGTCCCCCGCGCCACGTTCGCCGACACCCCGTCCAGCGCGGTGACCGCGCCGTCGCCGGCGCCGTACACCTTCCGCACCCCGGTCAGCTCCAGCGCGTACGCGCTCGCTGTGGTCATCTTCGTCCCCTTAAGACTGTTCTTTGCGTCGTAAGGAAAACTAGGTCGCGGGCAGGGGGACTTCGATCCCGTGGAGGGGTGGATCGGGGGTAGCGCCAGCACTACCCGGGTGGTGGGGTGGGACACTGCCGGGGTGACGACCCGCCTGCGCGAGTGCTGGTCGGCGGTGCGCTTCCTCGTGGCCGGCGCCGGTACCTCGCTGCTGTCGCTGTTCGCCCTCGCCGGGCTGTTCGCCGTCCTGCTGCTGTGCCCGTTCGGCGTCGGGATCCCGTCGCTGGCGCCGGCGATCCGGCTGGCGCGGTGGCCGGTCGGGGTCGATCGCGGCCGCGCCGCGCGGAAGCTCGGCGAGCCGATCCCCGAGCCGTACCGCGACGGTTCCCCGCTGAAGGACCCGGCCACCCGCCGCGACCTCGCGTGGCTGGCGATCCACGCCGCGACCGGGATGATCGTCGGCGTGCTGGCGTTCGGCCTGCCGCTGGGCGCGCTCCAGCAGGTGATCACGGCCTTCGTCTGGCCGCTGGTCCCCGGCGGGATCGAAGGTTCGCTCGGGATCGTCGTCGACTCCTGGCCGCACGCCGCGCTGGACCTGCTCGTGGCCGCCGCCATGGCCGCGGCGAGCCTGCAGCTGCCGCGCGTCGCCCGGTGGCAGGCCCGCACCGCGCAGCGGCTGCTCCGCCCCCCCCCCGGCGTCGTGCGGGCGGACCGGGTCGCCGAGCTGACCGCGACCCGGGCGGCCGCGCTGGAGGCGCACGGCGCCGAACTGCGCCGCATCGAGCGTGACCTGCACGACGGCGCGCAGGCGCGGATCGCGGCGGTCGTGCTGCAGCTCGGCATCGCCGGCCAGCTGTACGACCGCGACCCCGCCACCGCGCGCGACCTGCTGGTCAAGGCGCAGGACACCGCGACCGACGCGCTGGCCGAGCTGCGCACGGTCGTCCGCAGCATCTACCCACCGCTGCTGAGCGAACGCGGTCTGGCCGGGGCGGTGCGTGCGCTCGCCGAGCGCAGCCCGGTACCGGCCACCGTCTCCGTCGAGTACGAGACCGGTCGCCCGGCGGCGGTCGAGGCGGCCGCCTACTTCGTCGTCGCCGAGGTGCTGGCCAACGTCACCAAGCACGCCGACGCGTCCCAGGTGGACATCGTGCTCGGCGGCACGGCGTCGGTGCTGTGCCTGGACATCCGCGACGACGGCCGCGGCGGCGCCGACGAGTCCCGCGGCAGCGGGCTGGCCGGCATCCGCCGCCGCGCCGAAGCCTTCGACGGAACCCTCACCCTGACCAGCCCACCCGGTGGGCCGACCGTGCTGCGAGTGGAGCTGCCATGCGGGTCGTGATCGCCGAGGACGACGCATTGCTGCGCGAAGGCCTCTCCCTGCTGCTGAAGACGGCGGGTATCGAGGTGGCCGCCGCGGTGGACAACGCCGAGGACTTCCTCGCCTTCATCGAAGGCGAGCGCCCCGACGCGGTCGTGATGGACGTGCGCATGCCGCCGACCCACCGCGACGAAGGCCTGCGCGCCGCCGTACGAGCCCGCGAAATCCACCCGGCACTGCCGGTGCTGGTGCTCTCGGCGCACGTCGAAACGAGCTACGCGGTGGAGCTGCTCGCCGACGGCGTCGGCGGGGTCGGCTACCTCCTCAAGGAGCGCGTCGGCAAGGTCGAGCGGTTCCTCGACGCGCTCCGGCGGGTCGCCGGCGGCGGCACGGCGATGGATCCCGAGGTGATCGGCCGCCTGATGGCCCGCCGCCGCGCCGCGGATCCGCTGGAAGCGCTGACCGCCCGGGAACGCGAAGTGCTGGGGCTGATGGCCGAGGGCTACAACAACAGCACGATCGCCGAGCTGCTGGTGGTCAGCGACGGCGCGGTGCTCAAGCACATCCGGAACATCTTCGCGAAGCTGGGGCTGCCGTCCGACGAAGGCGGCGGTCACCGGCGGGTACTGGCGGTGCTCGCGTACCTCGGGCGGGACGCGGGGTAGCGCAGGCACCACCCCGGATCCGGGTGCGGACGGCATTCCCGCCGTCCCGGCCGCTCTCTAGCGTTCCGGGCATGAACAACGACAACGCTCCCACGCGTCCTTCGAGCCCGGTTCTCCTGTGGCTGGTCCTGGTGGTCAGTTCCGCGGTCAACGCGGCAGGTCCCTTGGTGGGACTGCCGTTGGCGGCCCGGATGGCCGCCGGCGGGATCGCGGTGGTGATGATCGCCCTGCTGATCGTCCACCACGTGCGCCGGCGTCGCCTCACGTAGTGATGCCGTCCCGGCCGAGGATCCGGGCTGCCGCGGCGGCCGGCTGGGCCACGGGCTCCGTCCAATCCACAGTGGACGCCGCGGAAGCGGGCATCCGGGCCGGACGCCCCCGGCAACCCGGCCCCCAAGCCGCTCAAGACGGCGCGGCGGCCCGGAAACTGGCCCGGTAGGCCTGCGGGCTGGTCCCCGCCACCCGCTTGAACCGCTCCCGGAACGCCGTCGGCGAGCCGAATCCCACCGCTCCGGCGATCCGGTCCACCGAGTCGCCCGTCGCCTCCAGCAGCTGCTGCGCCCGCCGCACCCGGGCCCGGAGCAGCCACTGCAGCGGTGTCGTCCCGGTCTGCTCGCGGAACCGCCGGTTCAGCGTCCGCGTGCTCATCCCGGCGAACCCCGCGATGGCCGCGAGCGTCAGCTCCTCCGCGCAGTTCTCGGCCAGCCACACCAGCAGCGGCTCCAGCTCGGACCCGCGCGGCGCCGGTGGCGTGTCGTGGACGATGAACTGCGCCTGGCCGCCCTCGCGTTCCAGGGGCATCACCGACAAGCGGGCCGCGTCGGCGGCCACCGCCGAGCCGTGGTCCCGGCGGATCAGGTGCAGGCACAGGTCCAGGCCCGCCGCCGCGCCCGCCGAACTCAGGAACTGGCCGTTGTCGACGTACAGCACGTCCGGGTCCACGTCGACCGCGGGGTGCAGCCGGGCCAGTTCCCCGGCGGCGGCCCAGTGGGTCGTGGCGCGCAGCCCGTCCAGCAACCCGGTCGCGGCCAGGATGAACGCTCCCGAGCAGATCGACGCGATCCGCGTGCCCCGCCCGGCCGCCGCGCGCAACGCGGCCAGCACCGGAGCGGGCACCGGTGGGTTCGCCGAGCGGCCCGGCACGATGATCGTGTCGGCGGCGGCCAGCCCCGACAGGTCCCACGGCGGCCGCAGCGCGAACATCCCCGCGTCCACCTCGGGTGCCGGTCCGCAGATCCGGACCTCGTAGGCGGGCGCGCCGTCCGGCAGCCGCGTCCGCGCGAAGACCTCGATGGGCGTCGCCAGGTCGAACGGGACGACCTGGTCCAGCGCGAGGACGGCGACGATGTGCATACCACCACGATAGATCGTCCACTAAGGACGGAGGCTGCGGAGCATCAGGTCGGCGAAGTGCGCCCCCACCTGTTCACCCGACAGCTCGCCACCCTCGTGGTACCACATGCCCAGCCGGTGGATGGCGCCGAAGTGGTAGTTGATCACCAGGTCGGCCGGGACGTCGGCGCGGAACACCCCGGCCCGCTGGCCTTGGGCGACCAGGTCCCGCACCCGCTCGTGGTAGGTGCGCCGCTCGGCCCGCACCTGGACCTGCTTGGACTTCTCCAGCAGCGGGAACGACTGGAAGAACACGGTCGCCGCGTCGAGGTCGGCGATGCTGGTGACGACGACGTCGGCGACGATCGCGTGCAGCCGCTCCGGCAGGGGCAGGTCCGACTCGGCGATCGTCACCATCCGCCGCGTCTGCACCCGCAGCATCGCGGCGTAGATTTCGAAGAGCAGGTCGTCCTTGGACTCGAAGTAGTGGTAGAGGCCACCCTTGGTGACGCCGGCCGCTTCGACGATCTCCCGGACCGTCGTCGCCTCGAAGCCCTTCTCGGCGAACAGCCGCACCGCCGCTCGCACGAGCTTTTCCCTGACACTCATGTCGCCACCCTATGTGAGCGGGCGGGCCGGCCCGTGGCGCCCACGGGCCGGTCCGTCGTCACTTGCCCACGAGGTTGACCTGCTCCGGAGTGGCCCGCTCACCGGAGTACGGCGTGATCGCGCCGGTGCCGCGGTCGGTGACGGCCGGTGGCTGGATCACCGTCGTCGACGTGTCCGGATTGATCTTGAACACGTACGCGCCGGTGTAGCCGGCGTGCGACTCCTTCGAGAAGCCGAACGGCGTCAGGCCCGGGCCCTTCAGCGCGCCGGAGCTCATCGCCTCGACGATCTTCTGCCGCGTCGGGTCCGGCCCGGCCGCCTTGAGCGCCTGCGCGAACGTGTAGGCCTGCACCATGCCGAACAGGACGGTGTTGGTGAGCGGCTCCTTCGCGATGTACTTGTCGTGGATGCCCTTGAAGTAGGCGACCCACGGGTCCGACGTCTGGGCGACGTCCGGCAGGTACCCGGTGCCGATCAGGCCGGCCAGCAGCTGCCCGCTGGACACGCTGGCGCCGCCGCGCTTGGCGAAGTCCTGCAGCAGCCCGGAAAGCGTCGCGGGATCCGCGCCGATGCTGCTCACCACGAACTGCGGGTGGTAGCCGATCTTCGCCGCGGCCAGGATGGCGAGCGCGGTGAACGCCGGGATGCACGCGCACACGACGACCTCGGCGCCGGCCGCCTTGAGCGCGGACAGCTGCGGCGTGACGTCGGTGTTGGCGCTGTCGTAGCCCTGCCGGACGACGGCCTGGTCCTTGACGAACTGGTCGAGCCCGGCCTGCGTGTCGCGGCCGACGTCGTCGTTCTGCGTGAAGTACCCGACCTTCTTGCCGGCGAAGGTGTCCTTGACGTACTTGCCCTGGATCTTGCCTTCCCGGGTGTAGTCCACCTGGTAGCCGAAGGTCATCGGCGCCTTCTGCGGGTTGTCCCAGGCGAGCGCGCCCGAGGACACCAGCAGGTCCGGTACGCCTTCGGAGTTCAGGTAGTCGACGACCTTGGAGTGCGTCGGCGTGCCGAGGCCGCCGACGATCGCGAACACCTTGTCCTGCAACACGAGCTTCTTCACGACCTCGACGGTCTTCGTCGGGTTGTAGCCGTCGTCCTCGACGTGATAGTCGATCTTGCGGCCGTTGATCCCGCCGCCGTCGTTGATCGCCTGGTACACCGCGCGGGCGCCGACGGAGATCTTGCTGTAGCCCGGCGCGGCCGGACCGGTGAGCGGCTGGTGGGTGCCGATCACCACGGCGTCCTTGGTGACGCCGACCGCCGAGTCCGCGGCCTGCGTGCCGCCGGTGCCGGTCTCCCCCGCACCGGAGCACGCGCTGAGCGTGAGGGCCGCGGCGAGGAACCCCACGCCGATTCTCGTGCTTCTCATTTTTCTCCTTCTGCTCGGCGGCTCGGCTTCAGGTGGGCGCGCAGCCACTGGAAACCGCCCTGGATGCCCCGCGGGAAGGCGAGCACGACGACGATGAGGATCACGCCGTACACCGCGAGCGGGAGGTTGTTGGCCACGTCGGTGTTCAGGTGCAGGACGTCGGCGAGGTCCTCCGACCACGCCTGGAAGCAGACGAGCGCGACGGCGCCCCACAGCGCGCCCCACAGGGAGCCGAGCCCGCCCAGCACCACGGCCGCCAGCAGGCTCAGCGACAGCGCGGGCGTGAACGAGCCGGGTGCGGCGGTGCCGAGCAGGAACGCCTGCAGGCCACCGGCGAGGCCGCCGCACACCGCGCTGACCAGGAACGCGAGGATCTTCGTGCGGCCGACGGCGATCCCGCTCACCGCGGCGGCGACCTCGTCGTCCCGGACCGCGCGGAAGTCGCGCCCGAGCCGGCCGCGGACGACGTTCGCCACCAGCACCAGCGCGAGGAGCACGCTGAGCCAGACGATCCAGGTCTGCCAGCGCAGCTCCGGCACGGTGACCCCGGCCGGTCTGCTGTGGACGGTGAAGCTCAACCCGTTGCTGCCGCCCAGGAAGTCGGGGAACCGGCGGGTGAGCGCCGGCAGGCCGACGGCCAGTGCGAGCGTCGCCCCGGCGAGGTAGGGGCCGCGCAGCCGGGCCGCCGCCGCGCCGGCCAGCAGCCCGGCGAGCCCACCGGCGGCCGACGCCAGCAGCAGGTCGGCCCACAGCGGGAACGACGGGACGCGCCGCACCAGCAGCGCCACCGTGTAGGCGCCGATGAACATGAACGCGCCGTGCCCCAGCGAAACCTGGCCGGTGAGACCGGTCAGGAGGGTCAGCCCGGCCACCGCGACGAGGTAGTAGCCGATCGTCGCGATGCGCAGGTTGGTGAACTCGTCGGTGACGAGGGTCAGCGCGACGACGACGGCGAGCGCACCCGCCGCGGCCAGCGCGTGGACGAGCAGAGGCGGCAGCGTGCGGCGCCTTCGCGGGGTCTCCACCCGGGTTTCCGGGAGTTCCGTGCGCACGCTCATACCCGCCTCACCTTGGCCCGGCCGAACAACCCGCTGGGCCGCAGCGTCAGCACGACCACCAGGATCACCAGCGCGGCGATCGTCACCAGCTCCGGTCCGAGGTAGCCGGACACGTAGGACAGTCCGACGCCGAGGACGAACCCGCCGGCGATGGTGCCCAGCGGGTTGTCGAGGCCGCCGAGCACCGCCGCGGTGAGCGCGTAGACGAAGACGCCGTCCAGCACGTTCGGGAAGAGGAACGGCGGGGTGGCGAGCAGCCCGGCCAGCGAGCCGACGGCCGCGGCCAGCCCCCAGCCCGCGGTGAGCATCAGGCCGACCCGCACGCCGAGCGTCCGCGCCACTTCGGGGGCGAACGCCGCCGCGCGCATCCGCAGGCCCAGCGGCGTGTACTTGAACACCACCAGCACCAGCGCGGCGATGGCGAGCACGACCAGGACCACGAACAGGTCGTTGGCGGAGAACCGGCCGCGGAAGTCGAAGGCGTACGGGAACGCCAGCGGCTCGTTGGACCAGATCATGCCCGCGACCGCCTGCAGCACCAGCAGCAGCCCGAGGGTGACGATGATCGAGCTCAGCTCGGAGCGGTGCCGCAGCGGCCGGATCAGCAGCCGTTCGGTGGCGACGCCCAGCACGGTCCCGGCACCGATCGCGACGGCGAAGCCGAGCCAGTAACTGCCCGTCGCCTTCGTCACCGAGTACGCGAGGTACGTCGAAATCAGCGCGAGCGCGGGTTGCGCGAAGTTCACCACCCGGGTGGCCCGGTAGATGATGACCAGCGCGAGCCCGAGCGCCGCGTACACCGCGCCGGCCGAGATCCCGCCGAGGGTCAAGTCGAAGAAGTCCTGCATACCGGACCGGTCACCTCCTGGTGCGTGGGTCGAAAAACCGGAGAAGCCGCACCGCCTCAGAAACCGAGGTAGGCGTGCCGGAGGCCGTCGTCGGCCAGGAGTTCCGCCGCGGTGTCGACCGCGACGACGCGGCCGAGCGCGAGGACGTACCCGCGGTCGGCGATGGACAGTGCGCTGTGCGCGTTCTGCTCGACGAGCACGACGGTGAGCCCGGTGGTGGCCCGCAGGTCGCGCAGGATGCCCATGATCCGGGCGGTGATCAGGGGCGCGAGGCCGAGCGACGGTTCGTCGAGCAGCAGCAGGCCGGGCCGGCTCATCAGGGCGCGGCCGATGGCCAGCATCTGCCGCTCGCCGCCGGAGAGCGTCGAGGCGGGTTTCGCCGAACGTTCTTCCAGGGCAGGGAAAAGCTCGTACACCTCCCGGCGGGCGGCCGCGCGATCGACGCGGTCGCGCCGCCACAGCGCGCCCAGCCGGAGGTTCTCGTCGACGGTCAGCTCGGTGATCACCCCGCCGCCCTCGGGCACGTGCGCGACCCCGCCGCGGGCGATGCGGTCCGGTGCCGAACCCGTCAGTTCCCGGCCGTCCCAGGTGATCCGGCCGCCGCGGGCGGGCTCGAGGCCGCTGATCGCGCGCAGGAGCGTCGTCTTGCCCGCGCCGTTCGCGCCGAGCACGGCGGTGATCCCGCCGCGCTCGACCGTGATGCCGACGCCGTCGAGCGCGCGAACCGCGCCGTAGGCCACGGAAAGCTCTTCGATCTCAAGCACCGGGCGCCTCCTCGGCGGGGTCACCGAGGTAGGCCTCGGTCACGCGGGGGTCGGCCTGGATCTCGGCCGGGCTGCCCGCCGCGATCACCTCGCCGAAGTTCAGCACCACCACGCGGTCGCACACCTCCATGACGAGGTCCATGTGGTGTTCGACGAGCACCACCGCCATGCGCTGCCGCAGCGAGACGATCAACGTCGAGAGCTCGGCGAGTTCGGCGGCCGACAGCCCGCTCGCGGGTTCGTCGAGCAGCAGCAGATCCGGTTCGGCCACCAGGGCGCGAGCGAGCGCGACGCGTTTCCGCACGCCGTAGGGCAGGACGCCGGGCAGCCGGCCGGCGAGGTCGGCGATCCCGAGCTCGCCCAGGGTTTCGCGGGCGCGGGCGGCCAAGCCGGCTTCGTCGCGCGCGGCGCGGCCGGCACCGGCGAGCGCGGGCAGCAGGCCGGTCCGGGCGTGGCGGCCCGCGCCCGCCATCACGTTCTCGAGGACGGTCAAGCCGGGGAACAGGCCGAGGCCCTGCAGCGTGCGGACGATCCCGAGCCGGGCGAGGTGTTCGGGGCGGTGCCGGACGAGCGGCCGTCCCCGCCACAGCACGCGGCCGGCCTGGGGCCGGACGAACCCGCAGACGACGTTGAACAACGTCGTCTTGCCCGCGCCGTTGGGTCCGATGACCCCGACGACGGTGCCGGCGGCGACGCTCAGCCGGACGTCGTGCAGGGCGGTGAGGCCGCCGAAGCGCACGGTGAGACCGTCGGCCACGAGCAGGTCTTCGCCGGGCACTGCCGCACCAAGAGGCGTCATCGATGACTCTCCCGTCTCACCATACGGACCTTGTCGTACCGCGCGGTCGGTATGAAGAGGGTGGGCTGCGGCAGCGGTCGTGTCAAGGTGCGAACCGCCAAAACCGGACGCACCGGGGACGGTCCGAAAATTTCGGGATACCGGCCGACGGCGGGAAGTCCCGGCGGCACGAAGAAAGGGCGGGTGCGCGGTTTCGCGCACCCGCCCTTGGCGGCCTGTCTCCGCTCAGCCGGTCCCGGTCTGCGGGGCGATCATCGAGGAGGCGTCGATCCTGGTCTGGACGACGCCCAGCTGCTGCAGCAGGTCCGGCACGCGCTGGATGCGGCGGGCGTCCAGGATGGACCCGAAGGCGGGCATCACCATCAGGCTGGCGATGTCCCGGTCCACGCGGGCGTTGCGGACGACGAGCGGTTCGATCCGGGCGCGGTCCACCGCGGCGTGCGTGGCGTTGAGCATCGCGCGCTGGAACGCGCGCAGCGTCTTCGGGTGGTCCTGGACCCACTTGGCGGTGGCGCCGTAGCCGGTGAGGGGGAAGTTCTGGGTGCTGCCGCTGGCGGCGTCGATGACCGGGTAGGCGCCGGCCGTCTTGGCGGCCTGGGTGAGGAACGGTTCGGGCTGGTAGGCCGCGTCGACCCGGCCCTGCGCCAGCGCGGTGCTCATGTCCGGCAGCGGCATCGCGACCCACTGCACCCGGCCCGGGTCGATGCCGTGGTCGCGCATCACCGACCGGGTCAGCACGTCCGAAGCGGCGTTCTTCGAACTGATGGCGATCCGCTTGCCGTCGAGGTCGTTCACGGTCTTCACCGGCGAGTTCGGCACGGTGACGACCTCGTTGCTGCGCGGGCTCGCCGAGGTGCCGTCGGTCACCAGCTTCACGTCCGCGGCGCCGCTGCTCTTCGCCAGGAAGAACAGCGTGTAGGTGGACAGCGCGATGTCGTCCTGGCCGCTCGCCATCCTGGTCAGGGTGTCCTGGCCGCTGGCGCCGACGTCGGTCTGCACGTCGAGACCCTCGGCCTTGAAGTACCCGCCTTCCTGCGCCAGCCACAGGGGAGCGAGGTCGACGGTGGTGAGGATCGCGACGCGGATCGACGGCTTTTCGACGTCACCGGCGGCGGAGGAGGACTTCGGCTGGCTGCACCCGCCCAGCAGGACGGCGACCAGGGCGAGCACGGCGAGCCGGCGTGTCGAGGCGCGTTGGGGCATGCCACTCCTCGGAGAAGATTGTTCGGATCACGGAATACGGCTCGTGGGCCGTGATCAGCCGGACTGTAGATGACGATTTCCCGGGTCGCAAATACGTTGCCGAGAAATACGCCATGCCAGGTTCGCGCGAAAGAGTGACAAGAGTGCGAACGAGTAATCCACTTACCGGGGCGACGTGACCGAGGGGAACAAACCCACGGCGAACTGCCGGGTTTCGTGATCTCGCCACCGCAGGTAGCGGCGCTCGCGGCAGGCTTGATCGTCGCCGCGGCACCGGTTCGCCCCGGCACGACGGCCGCCGCCGGGCCGGGTGCGGGACTCCACCCACCCGCGAAGATCCCCTTCTTCACCGAAGAGGCCGCACCGAAAACTGATTCGCGCCCGTTTCTCTACACAGTGGACACGCTATTCCGGATTCACTCCGCTTTCCGGCGGCGCTCCATTGAAGGGCGAAAATTCCGGAGCCGGACGCCCGCACTTCCGCCGATCACGGGACACGGCCATCCGGCCGCACCCACTGCGGGCCGATCGGCTCATCACGCAGAACCACTTGCGGGACACCGGATGGCGGCCGGATTCGAGGCCCGGGGCGTTCGCGGCCGTCCAGGATCTCGTCGCCGCGGAGAACGATTTCCGGCGGCTTCCGCCGAGCACCACCGGCCGGACTCACGGCAGCCGCGTGAATTCGTCGAAAACGGAAGACGGCCGAGGAGAACCAACGCGCGGCGGGCTCGGCGAGAGCCGCGAAGCGGCACAGGCCGCCAGGCTCGCGACCGAACCTCCACAGTGGACGATCAACAACGGGTGATCGACTGATCACGAGGAGCGCGATTCCGGCGAACGGAAGCGATTCGGAAGGCGCGTCGGGCAGCATCGGCCCCGAGAACCCGAACGAGCCAAGAGGAGTCGAACCATGAGAGCCGGTGCATTCCAGGCCGTCATCGGCACGGCCGCGCTGGGGGCCGTCGTCTTCGCGCCGCCCGCACAGGCGACCGGGACGGACGCCCGGACGGCCGTGTCGAGCTGCACCGCGGGCCCGTTTCGCGGCAGCTTGCCGATCACCTACCGGCCGGCGGGCGAGACGGAGTACCGCCCGTCGGTGGCGACGATCGGCGGCGGACCGTACATCGGCGACTAGGGGACGGTCACGGTCCAGGTCCCGCACACCCTCCCGAGCTACGCCTCGGTCAGCTTCGCGGGCAGCGCGGGCCCCTGCACGGCCATGGCGGAGATCAGGTAGGCCGACCGCAGGACCGCGTCGCGCAGCAGGGCGGCGCTGTCCTGCGTCCGCGCCGGCGTGAGCACGAACCCCGCGCTCGTGTGCTCCCCCCACCCGGTCATCACCTGCGGCTCGCCGAAGCCGCGGATCGGGCACGGCAGCGGCGGCGCCACGGGCAGGTGCGCGTCGCTGACCAGCAGGCTGACGTCGGCGCGTTCCGCCTGCTCCGGCACCGCCCGCGCGGCCCGGTCCGGCGGCGACTGGTGCGCCACGACGAGTGCCCGCGAGACCCCCAGTCCCGCGGCCACCCGGCGCTGGGCCAGCCGGTAGGCGACCAGCGCGCCGAGCCCGGCACCGAACAGCACGTGCGGGCTCTCGAGCACCCCGGCCAGTTCGGCGGCCAGCGCCTCGACCAGCAGCCACATGTCCCGGTACGGGTGCTCGTCGCGCCGCTCCCCCCGGCCGGGCAGCTCCACGACCTGCACCGTGATCCGCGGATCACGCCAGGCCCGGTAGCGGCCGGCCGCTTCCCCGGCGTCCGGGAAGCAGACGAACTGCAGGCGCTCCACATCGTCTCGGTCCACCCGTGGCCCCTTCCTTCTTGCCCGCGGCTAGGGTCGACCACAGCACTTCCGTTCCGCTTCGGTCCGCCTTCCGGGGGCAATTCGTGCGCTACCGCCTGCTCGGACCGGTCACGGTCCTCGGCGACACGGGCGCGGTCCGGCCCGGTGGCCAGAAACAGACGTCCGTGCTGGCCGCGCTCCTGCTCAACCCCAACCGCGTGGTCACCGAAGACCGCCTCATCGACCTGACCTGGGGCGAGAACGCGCCGCCGAGCGTCCGCGGACGGCTCCAGGTGCACATCTCGGAACTGCGGAAGCTCCTCGGCCGCGACGTCATCGTGCGGCGCGCGCCCGGCTACCTCATCGCGGTCGCCCCCGGCGACCGGGACCTCGACGTGTTCGACGACGAGGTCACCAAGGCGAGGGCCACCTCGGGGGCGGACGCCGTCGCGCACCTGCGGGCCGCGCTGGCACTGTGGGAGGGCATCCCGCTCGGCGGGGTGAGCGAGGCGCTGGCCGAGCACGAGGGCCCGGCGCTGGCCGAACGCCGGCTCGTCGTGCTCGAAGAGCTGTACGAGCAGGAACTCGCCGCGGGACGGCACGGCGAGGTGGCCGGCGAGCTGCGCCGGCTCGTCGACGAACACCCGTTCCGCGAACGGCTCCGGGCCGCGCTGATGCTCGCGCTCCACCGCTGCGGCCGCACCCCGGAAGCACTGGAGACGTACACGCGGGCGCACGACCTGCTGGTCGACGAACTGGGCATCGAACCCGGCCAGGCCCTGCAGGACCTGCGGATGCGGATCCTGCGCGGCGAAGGCGAACCGGCGCCGCCCGCCACCCCGGTCACCCCCCGGCCCGCCGAACTGCCGCTGGACGTCCGCGGGTTCGCCGGCCGGGCGCCGGAGCTGGCCACGCTCGGCGAACCGGGTGACGTCTGGGTGATCACCGGTACCGCCGGCGTCGGCAAGACCGCGCTGGCCGTGCACTGGGCCCACACCGCGCGGACGTGCTACCCCGACGGCCAGCTGTACGTGAACCTGCGCGGCTTCGACGCCGACGACGAGCCGCTCACCCCCGCCGCCGCGCTCGCGCAGCTGCTGCGGACCCTCGGCGTCGACCTGCGGGACGTGCCGCCGGGCCTGGACGACCAGAGCAAGCTCTACCGGTCGCTGCTGGCCGACCGGCAGGCACTGGTGGTGCTGGACAACGCCCGCGACACCGCCCAGGTGCTGCCGCTGCTGCCGTCGTCGGGGCGGGTGCTGGTGACCAGCCGCCACCGGCTCGACGAGCTGGTCGCCCGCGTCGGCGCGCGGTCGCTGGTCCTCTCGCAGCTGCGCGAGGACGACTCGCTGGCCCTGCTGACCACCCTGCTCGGCGACCGGACCGCCGCGGAGCCGGAAGCGGCGGCCGACCTGGCCCGCCTCTGCGGCCACCACCCGCTGGCCCTGCGGATCGCCGCGGCGAACACCGGCGTCGCCAGCCTCGGCGAGCTGGTCGACGAGCTGCGCGGCGATCCCCTGGCCCAGCTCGGCTTCGACGGGGCCGGCGAGAGCGCCGTCGCCAAGGCCTTTTCGGTGTCGTACCAGGCGCTGCCGCCCGGGCTGCGGCAGGCGTTCCGGCTGCTCGCGCTGGTGCCGGGGGCCGACTTCACGGCGGTCGCCGCGGCGGCCCTGCTCGAGCTGCCGGTCGAGGAGGCGACCCGGCGGCTGCGCGGGCTGACCGCGGCGAACCTCCTCGAGGCGCACGCGCCCCGCCGCTACCGGTTCCACGACCTCGCCCGGCGCTACGCCGAGCAGTGCGTCCGCGCCGAGGAGGACGAGGCCGCGCGGGACCGGGCGTGGGAGCGGCTGTTCACCGGCTACTGCGCGGCCGCGGACGCCGCCGTCGCGCTGCTCGGCGCGCGGATCGTGGCGCTCCCCCGCGAAGACGCGCCGTCGGCACCGAGCCCGGTCGCCTTCGCCGGCGCCGCCGAAGCCGTGGCCTGGCTGGACGTCGAGGTGCCCAATCTTTCGGCCGCGCTGCGGCAGGCCGCGACGCGCGGGCCGTACCCCGGCGCCTGGTACCTCGCCGACGCGTTGCGGCGGTTCTTCCACGACCACGGGCGCCGCGCGGAGTGGCTCGAACTGGCCCCGATCGTGCTGCGCGCGGCGCAGGACCACGGCGCCCAGCCCGCCGAAGCGCTGGTGCACCTGTCCATCGGCGGCGCGTACTTCCGCGAAGGGCAGCACGAAGCGGGCATCCGGCACTCGGAGAAGGCGGTGCTGGCCAGCCGGGCGTGCGGCTGGCGGCAGTGCGAGGCCACGGCGGTCGCGAACCTCGGGGCGATGCTGGAGTGGACGGGCAGGCTGTCGGAGGCCGTCGAGCACAGCCGGCGCGCGATCCAGCTGTTCCGCGAACTGGCCAACCGGTCGGGCGAAGCCCTCGCGCTGAACTCGCTGAGCTGCCACTACCGGCAGCTGGGCCGCCTCGAGCAGGCCGAAGACTGCCTGGTCGAAGCGATCGCGCTGGCCCGCAAGGAGGACCTCGCGTTCTGGGAGGCCGCCAACCTCGCCGACCTCGGCTGGGTGCTCCAGGCCACCGGGCGGCTCGCGGAGGCCGGCGAAGTCCTCGACCAGGCGTTGCGGGCCTTCCGCGAGATCGGGTCGAGCTTCGGCGAGGCCACCGCGCTGAACGTGGTCAGCGCCC
This sequence comes from Amycolatopsis sp. NPDC026612, assembly GCF_040638285.1. Taxonomy (NCBI): domain Bacteria; kingdom Bacillati; phylum Actinomycetota; class Actinomycetes; order Pseudonocardiales; family Pseudonocardiaceae; genus Amycolatopsis; species Amycolatopsis sp. NPDC026612. Next base: position 71,548 of record NZ_JBEZYB010000009.1, on the reverse strand, counting down.
TGCAGATCGCCCTCGGGGAACACGCCTCGGCGGCGGAGACGGCGAAGGCGGCGCTGGAGTGCGTCCGCCGCGACGGCGACCGGCAGGTCGAAGCGGCCGCGCTGATCGCGCTCGGCCGGGCCGAGCAGAGCCGGGGCGACCTCGGCGCCGCGGAACGCGTCCTGCGCGAGGCCAGGGAGCTGACCGCGGAGTCGGGCCTGCGCGGCCAGCTCGCCGAAGCGGCCGCCACGCTGGCCAGGGTCCTCGCCACGGGCGGCCGCCCGGCCGAAGCGGGCGAGCACGCGCGCACGGCCCTCGACGCGGCCCGGGCGGGCGGCTTCCGCGTGGTCGAAGCGGAGGCACTGCTCGGACTGGCGGCGGTCGAAGCCGCGGCGGGCCGCTCGATGCTGGCCCGCGGCACGGCCCGCGAATCCCGCACGCTCTACCGCGCCATCGGCCACGTCACCGGCGAAGCCAACGTCACGGACTTCCTCACCCGCCTCGGCACCCGGGCCACCGGCTGAGCCGCGGCGGTGTTACCTCCGTGCCCGCGGCGCGACATACTGAAGCCATGGCCCGTCCGAAACACGTCGCCGCGAGCGATCTGCGTCTCCCGGACGCGCTGCAGCCGGGGCGGCCGAAGGGCGACCAGCTCCGCGAGATCCTGGAAAGCGTCGCGACGGAAGCCGGTCCGGGGCGGCTGATGCCGTCGGAACGGTTCCTCGCCGAACACTTCCAGGTGGCCCGCGGCACCGTGCGGCAGGAGATCAACCGGCTGGTCGCCGACGGCGTCCTGTACCGCCAGCACGGCACCGCGACGTTCACGGCGGAACGGCAGGCGGCGCACATCGACATGCTGACCTCGTTCACCGAGGACATGCAGGCCCGCGGGGTGGTGCCGAAGACGAAGGTGCTGCACGCGGAGGTGGAGAGCGCGGGTCCGCGCATCGCGGGACGGCTCAACGTGCCGCCCGGTGCCCGGGTGTTCCGGCTCGAACGGCTCCGCTACGTCGAAGACGAGCCGTTCGCGGTCGAGCGCACCAACCTGTCCGTCGACCGGTTCCCGGACATCGAGCTGTTCGACTGGGAAACCCAGTCCCTGCACCGCACCATCGAGGAACGCTGGGGCGTGCGCCCGGAGTGGAACGACACGGCGATCTCCGCGGTGCTCCCGAACAGCCACGACGCGGCTTTGCTCGGCATCGAAGCCACCCAGCCGTGCCTCATCATCGAGGGCACGCTGCACGACCAGAGCGGCGGCGTCATCGAAGCGGGCCGATCGCTCTACCGGGCGGACCGCTACACCGTCTTCACCCAGGCCCGCCGCAGCCCGGCGTCCTGAGCGGGCAACCCCCGGCGCCCGGCCCGCGTGGTAGCGGAAACGGCGCGAGGGGGACCCGATGGCGACTCGGAAGACGCGACGGCGGCTGGCCCTCGCCGCCGTCGTCACGGCGTCGGTGGCGGTCACGGCCCTGTCCGCTCGCCGTCCGCGAGCGAGCACGCCCCGGGAACCGAAGCCCAGGCCCAAGCCGGAACCGAAGCCGCGGCCCGCGCCGGAGGTGCCGAGCCAGCTCCTGGTCACCCCGCGGGTGAAACTGCACCGGCGGCTGACCCTGGCCGCCTTCCTCACGGTGGCCGCGGTGCTCGCGGTCCTGTCCGCGCACGAGGACCAGGCCGCCGGGGGATTCGGGGTGTCGGTGCTCGGCTTGGCCGGGTTCACGCTGGTGCTGCTGGTGGCCTCCTGGTGGGGACAATGGGCGGCCGGGGAGGACCACTACTACTTCCCGCTGCTGTTCTCCGTGTTCAGCTTGGCCTGCCTGCTCTACGGCGGCTCGGCGGCGGTGACCGAGGTGGTCCTGACCCATCGCGGCCTGCCGGTCACGGTCGAGGTCGCGCGGGCGAGCCTCGACGCGAACGGCGGCGGCACCTACCGGCTCGTCCTGCCCGGCGGCTCGACCCCGCTGCCTGCCGACCTGCACGCCGATGTGGAGTTCGCCGAGGGCGACCGGTTCACCGTCCTCGTCGATCGCGACCGGTTCGTCCGCCCCATGCTGCCCGAAGACGTCGACCCGGCGGTCCCCGCGGCCTTCGTGCTGGGGGGGCGCCGGGATCCTGGGCGTCACCGTCCTCCGGTTCGGCTACCCGCTTCGCCGGCCTAGCAGCAGCTGAGCTGGTGCGCCCGCAGCACCTTCAGGCAGTGCTCCACCAGCTCGTCCGCGGCCTCCGGGCCGAACAGCGTCACGTACGACTCGTAGATCCCGTCGCGGTGGCCGTCGGCGTCCGGCAGGTAGCCCAGGTAGCCGTCGGTGTAGCCGATCACGCGCGTGTGGCGGAACGGGCTGCCTCGCCGGATGCGCAGGCCGAGGGACGCGAACAGCTCGAACGGCGTGTGCAGCCAGGCGATCTCCCCGAGCGACACGACGCTGACCGGCACCTCGGCGCAGCCGGTCGGCCGGCCGCCTGCCGCCATCGCGGCCAGCATCGCGCAGCCCTCGTAGCGGGTCTGCGCGATCCGGACCACCGGGTGGTCCTCGCCGTGGTCGGCCAGCTCGCGCTGCCACTCCGTCTCCGCCGCCTGCCGCAGCTGGAGGCTGTGCTCGAGGGAAGGCACGTCGCGGTAGGGCAGGTGCAGCGTCGACCGCGTCAGCCGGATCGGCCCGGCCGCCGCGGCCGGCGACGACACCGCCGCGAGCGTGCGCGCGATCGACGTCGCCAGGTGGCCGCCGAGGGTGCGGACCTCGGCGTGGTCGCGGCCGCGGCGGACGAACCGCGAACTGGCGTCACCCGCCGCGCCCTGCAGGAAGGCCGCCACCGGCCGGCCTGCCAGCGTGGCCAGCTCGCGGCGGGTCGCGCCCGGCCAGTCCGCCGACCAGGCGAGGTTGTCGGGGCCGAGCACCGTGGGGTGGCTGGCGTAGTCGAACAGCAGCGCGGCAGGCGTGCCGTCGTCGCGGCGCAGTTCGAGCACGCCGAACGACGTGTCGTGCGGCCCGTCGGGCCGGTAGCGGTTGCCGCCGACGGCTTCCGTCTCGCCCGCGTGCCAGCGGGCCCGGACCCGGCCTCGGCCGGCGCGCAGCCGCAGCGCGGCGCCGGTGACCTTCTCCGCCATGCCGCCGACCAGCCCGGCGTCGCGCTGCCCCGGCAGCCCGGGGTGCAGCGGGCCGGTCCAGCCCTCGGGCCCGGAGTGCGTGTGCGACGCGCAGACGAGCACCCGGTCCGGGTCGATGCCCACCGCCGCGGCGACCGCATCGGCCAAGGTGCGGGTCAGCCCGGCGTCGACGGCGAGCGCGTCGAGCGCCAGCCACACCACACCGGGGTCGTCGTCGGTGGACAGCCAGATCAGCGACGCCTCGAGGTCGTCGTGCGTACCGGTCGCGACGCCGTGCCGGGCCAGGTAGCCGCCGAGCGGGTGCCCGGGCCCCGGCGTGATCCGGACGTCTTGCGCGGCGAGCAGGAGCGCGGCTGCGGCGGTCACCAGGTCGATTCCAGGACGTCGACGACGCCGTCGCGGCCGGCGGCGCGAGCCACCCCGGCGAGCTCGGTGACGTCGTCGGTCGTGTGCAGCAGGACCTCGAGCAGCATCGGCAGGTTCAGCCCGGAGACCAGCTGCATCCGCGGGTGCGCGGCCACGAGCGCGCGGACGGCGTTGAACGGCGAGCCGCCGTGCAGGTCGGCGAGCACGAGCACGCCGCCGGCGACCGGGGCCAGCGCGAGCAGCCGGCCGCCGAACTCCTCCGGGCTGTCGCGCGGGCTCAGCTCGCAGATCTTCAGCCGCGACTGCGGGCCGAGGATCATTTCGGCGGCCTCCCCGACACCGGAGGGCAGCCGGCCGTGGCCGGCCAGGATGATCGGGACGGTCATGGCGGAACCCCCTCCTAACTCTTCGCCGGGGCCGACGGCGCGAACCAGCCGAGCCACCCCAGGACGACCCCGGCGACGACGACGATGGCGATGACCCAGACCGGCCGCAACCGGGCCTTGGCCGTCAGCAGGTACACCCCGGCCGTGACCAGCACCGGCAGCAGGAACGGCAGGAGCTCGTCGAGCCGGTCCTGGATCGCCACGGACTGGGTCACCGGCTGCCCCTGGACCGTGGTGGTCTGCCGGTAGGTCAGCGTGGTGACGACCTTGACGATCGACGGGATGAACCCGCCGAGCACGACGAACCCGAGCACGGTCGCCCCCTGGGCCACGCGGGCGAGCCCGCCGGCGGCGAGGTGCCCGGCCAGCCGCTTCCCCTCGCGGTAGGCGAACCCGAACTGCCAGCGCCGCACCAGCGCGTAGGGCACCAGCACCATCACCGCGGCGAAGACCGGCCCCAGCCAGTTGCCCTGCAGCGCCCACGACGCGCCCATGGTGAAGATGATGCTGTTGTACAGCGCGAAGACGACGGTGTCACCGATGCCGGCCAGCGGGCCCATCAGGGCGACCTTGGTGCTCGCCGCCGACTTCGGCGTGCCCGCCTCCTCCAGCGCGACGCTCGAACCGAGGATCAGCGGGCCGCCGATGAGCACCGAGGTGTTGAAGAACTGCAGGTGCCGCTGCAGGCCGGCGACGTAGTCGGCCTTGTCCGGGTAGAGCCGGCGCAGCACCGGTTCCATCGAGTACGCGAAGCCGAGCGCCTGCATCCGCTCGTAGTTCCAGGAGATCTGGCTGGACCAGAAGTACCGGCGGAACGCCCGGCGCAGGTCCTGTTTCGTCAGCCGGGGGTCGGCGGCGGGCTCTTCGTCCGCGGCCTCGGGCACCACGAGCACGGGTTCGTCGCGTTTCAGCGTCACGAACAGCATCGCGACCGCGACGCCGATCAGCGCGATCCCGAGCACCGGCAGGTGCAGGTAGGCGAACCCGACGAACCCGATGAGCAGCAGGTACCAGTACCGCGACAGCTCCATCATGCCGAGCAGCAGCGCAAAACCGACCGCCGGCAGCAGCGACCCGGCCAGCGTCATGCCCTGCACGAACCCGGCGGGGATGCTCGCGGTGATGTCCTTGACCAGGCCGCCGGACGCGGCGAGCGCGGCGAGGAACGTCGGGACGGCGCGCACCGCGACCCACGGGATCAGGCTCACCCAGTGGACCACGGCCAGGCCGCGTGCGTTGCCGTCGGCGGCGTAGCCGTCGGCGCGGTGCACCAGCGCGGTGGTGACCATCTTGCCGACCGGGTCCAGCGCCGACAGCAGGATCGCGGCCGGCAGCCCGACGCCGATGCCGATCGCGGCCTGCGCGGCCGGATTGCCGGCGGCGCCCGCGGCCAGCGCGGTGCCGACGATGGCGCCGGTCTGGTAGTCCGGGATCGTCGCGCCGCCGTAGGTGTAGACGCCCAGCGCCGCCAGCTCCAGCGTCGCGCCGATCAGCAGCCCGAGCAGGGGGTGCCCGGTGATCAGCCCGGCCACCGAGCCGGCGATGAGCGGGCGCTGGGCGTAGATCAGGAACGGGCCGAGGCCGTCGTAGGTGCAGTAGATCGCCCAAAGGGTCAGGGCCAACGCGACGAGCATGCTGGAGCTACAGCCCTTTCCGGTCGAGCAACGGGACGAAATCGGTGGGCTTGTCGTACGGCAGCAGCTGGGTGACCAGCGGGACGCCGGCGGCGGCGAGCTTGCGGTAGGCGTCGGCCTCGTCCGCGGTGACCGCGACCGAGCGGGCGACCATGGTGTACGCGGCGCCCGGCCGGGGTGCGACGTTGCCGACGTTGACGACCTCGGGCCGCAGGCCGCCCTCGACCAGGCGGAAGACGTCCTCGGGGTGCTTGGCGATGATCATGGTGTCCGCGCCGGCTCCGACGGCCAGCGTGGCCTCGACCGACAGCACGTCGGTGGGCAGCCCGCGGGCGGCCTGCGGGAGCAGCATCCGCTGGAGCTCGTCGGCGGCGACTTCGTCGTTGCAGACGACCAGCCGGCGTACACCGAGGCGGCGGGTCCAGGCGACCGTGACCTGACCGTGGATCAGCCGGTTGTCGAGCCGGACGTGTGCCCCCGCCATGTTTCTCCTCCCGGCCAGCAGAAGACATACTGGTTCGTACCAGTATCTGTGTCAACACTGCCGGTGACCGGCCTTCGCGCGGCCGACGGAGGGACCCCTCAGACCTTCCGTCGGCCCACGAGCGCGAAGTCCCCCTGGCTTTTCCCGGACCCTCCCATAAAGGTATATACCAGTATGGACGGTCGTGATCGACTGTCAAGAGCTGAGCCGCGGAAGAATCCGAAAAACTTTCGACCGATCAACCGATCGAAATTGGAGAAATTCCCATCCGGGCCCCGGCCACGGGAACATTGCGGAAGAACCCCCGCAACCTGGCCCGGTCACCGTCGTTAACCGCATCGTCCGTCCAGGGGAGGAAAGCATGCCGGCCGTCAGATCGAACATCGTCCCGCTCCGGCACGCGCGGCCCGGAGTCGTGGCGTACGTGAAAAGCCCGGCCGAGTGGTTCGTCGCGAACAGCGGCTGGATCCAGGGCACCGAGGGCGTCGCGCTGATCGACACCTGCGGCACCGAGCAGGCGACACTGGAGCTGCTGCGCGACGTCCGCAAGTACGCCGGCGACCAGGAGCTCACCGTCGTCATCACGCACGCGCACGGCGAGCACCACAACGGGCTCGGCGTCGCCCTGCGTGACGGCGGGACCGCGCTGGCCGCCGCCGGCAGCCTCGACCTGGTCAAGGCCGGACCGCAGACCTACGGCAACGTGTTCACCTACACCCGGTGGGGCGTGCTGGAGCCGCCGCGGCCGGACGCGGTCCGGCCGGTGACCGGCCGGCACCGGCTCGACCTCGGCGGCGCGGCCGTCGACGTCGTGTCCGTGCCCGGCGTCGCGCACACGGCAGGCGACCTGGTGGTGTACGAACCGCGCTCGGGCACGCTGTTCACCGGTGACCTCGTCGGCATCGGCGACACGCCGATGGCGGTGCAGGGCTCGATCCCCGGCTGGCTCGACGCGCTCGACTGGCTGCAAGACACGTTCCGGCCGCGCACCCTGGTGCCCGGCCACGGCCCGGTGGCGAACCCCGGCCACACGGCCTTCCACGCGATGCGCGGCTACCTGGAGTGGCTGCTGGAGGCGACCGCGCGCCAGTCCAACTTCACGAAGCTGGCGAAGCAGGCGTCCCTGCGGTGGCCGACGTGGCGCAACCCGGAGCGGCACATCGGCAACCTGATGCGCGCCTACGCCGACCAGCACGGCCGCAAGCTCGACGTCGACCTCGCGATCGACGCGGTGCTGGCCGCCGCGGGCGGGCGGATCGACCTCGATTCCCTGCTGGACAGCGAACCGGTCCGGCAGATCTCCTAGGCGCTCGCGCCGCCCAGGCTCTCCAGGAGCATCCGCAGCGTCGCGGCCAACTCCTCGCGCGCGCCGTCGTCCAGCGCCGCCAGGATGCGGTGCTCGGTCTCGACGTGGTCGGGCAGGGCCCGGTCGATCAGCTCGCCGCCGGCCTCGGTCAGCTGCACGCGGACCCCGCGGCCGTCCGCCTCGTTCGGGGTGCGTTCGACGAGGCCGCGCGCCTCCATCTTGTCGAGGCGCTGGGTGATGGCCCCGGACGTGACCATGGCCGAGCGCATCAGCTCCGTCGGGGTCAGCCGGTAGGGCGGCCCGCTGCGGCGCAGGGTGGCGAGGACGTCGAAGGTCGCGCGGTCCAGGCCGTGCCGGGCGAACGTGCGGCGCAGCTCGCCGTCGACCACCGCGCTCAGCCGCGTCAGCCGGCCGATCACCCCCATGGGGGATACGTCGAGGTCGGGACGCTCGGCGTGCCACTGCTCCAGGACCCGGTCCACGTGGTCGGCCATCGCCCCAGGGTAACGGATGCCTTAGCGGTAAGTGAGTGGTAGCACTCACCTTAGCGGTGAGGTAATCTGCCTTAGTGCTAAGCAACCGGCTGACCCTCGTCCTCGTGCCCCGCAACTCACGTGATCAGGCCCGTAACTCGCGAGTTCCGGCTCCAATCACGTGCGTTACGGGTTCAATCACGTGAGTTACGGGGCCAGTCACGTGAGTTACGGGTTCCAGCACGCCGGTCTGGGGCAGCCGGGTCATCATGGACGGGTGCGGATCACGGCCTGGTGGAGCGGCCTCAGCCCGCGACGGCGGTTGATGCTGAGCGGCGTCGCCGTCGCCGTGGTGGCCGTGGTCGTCGCCACCGTCCTTGCCACCTCCGGTGCGAAAGCCGCGCCGGAGGCCGGGACGCCCGACCAGGACAAGCCCGGTCCAGTGCTGCTCGTGCCCGGCTACGGCGGTGGCCGGGGTGCGCTCGAGACCCTCGCCGAGCGGATCCGGCAGGCCACGGGCCGCCCCGCGGAGGTGCTCACCCTGGCCGGCGACGGCACCGGCGACCTCGTCGAACAGGCCGCCGTCCTCGCCGAAGCCGTCGAAAAGGCGTACCAGCAAGGCGCGCCTTCGGTCGACGTCGTCGGGTACTCCGCGGGCGGCGTCGTGGCGCGGCTGTGGGTCGGCCGCGAGGGCGGCGAGCACCAGGCCCGCCGGGTCGTGACGCTCGGCGCGCCGATGCACGGCACCGGCCTGGCCACGGCGGGCGGTGCGCTGGTGCCGGGCGGGTGTCCCACCGCGTGCGTCCAGCTGGCGCCGGGCAGCAGCCTCCTGCAGGAGCTGGCGAAGCAGCCGGTGCCGCCGGCCCTGCCGTGGCTTTCGCTCTGGACGGAGCAGGACGAGACCGTGACCCCGCCGGACTCGGCCCGGCTCGACGGCGCCGTCAACGTCTCCCTCCAGCAGGTCTGCCCGGGCCGGACGGCAGGCCACGGTGACCTGCCCACCGATCCCGCCGTCACCGAGATCGTCCTGCAGGCCCTCGGCACCGGCCCGCTCGAAGCACCCACGGAGTGCCTCAGCTCGTGACGTCCTTCGTCGCGAAGTTCGCCCACGCCGCCCCGAAGAACACCACGACGTAGCCGGCCTGCAGCAGCAGCCCGTGGTCGATGTTGTGCCACAGCACCGGATCGCGGAAGAAGTCGATCCAGGACAGCCAGTAGTGCGTCGGCAGGTACGGCTTCACGGACGCGGCCGCGTCCAAGGCCTCCAGCACCGAGCTCGTGATGAGCACGGCGAGCCCGCCCAGCGCGGCCCCCAGCGCCGAGTCGGACACCGTCGAGAGGAAGACGGTGATCGCCGCGAACCCGAGCATCGACACGACGATGTACGAAACGGCGCCCAGCAGCCGCAGGCCCAGCGCGGACGAGCTGAGCGACTGCCCCGACAACGACGTCACGCCGGACGGCTGGCCGCCGGGGCCGGCGATGCCCGGGGTGCCGCCGGTGCCGAACAGGATCACCCCGAGCACCAGCGACGTCAGCACGACGATGACGATCGCCGCGGTGACGTAGACGGCGAGCGCGACCAGCTTGGCGCCCAGCAGCCGGGTCCGGCCGACCGGGCGCACCAGCAGGTAGCGCAGGGTGCCACCGGAAGCCTCGCCCGCGATCGCGTCGCCGGCGACCACCGCGACCGCGATCGGCAGGAACAACGGCAGCACCAGCGCGAGCGCGGCGGCCGGGTACAGGGCGCCGTCGTTGACCACCGCCGAGAGGAACGCCCCGCCCTGCCCGGGCGGCGGCGCGAAGTCGGCCGTCGCCAGGAAGACGCCGACGATGGCGGGCAGCAGGCACAGCAACAGCACGCTGACCCACACCCGGGGCCGCAGCGCGAGCTTCCGCAGTTCGACGCCGATCATCCGGCCGCTCCGAACCGGTCCGACCCCGGACCCGTCACGTCGAGCACGACCTGTTCCAGCGTCCGCTGTTCGGCGTGGATGGACGTCACGCGCACCCCCGCCGCGACGAGCAGGGCGTTCAGCGCCGCCGGGTCGCCGTGCCGGATGACCAGCCGGTCGCCTTCACGGGCTTCGAGCTGCCCGTCGAGCATCGCGGCCGCCTCGGCCGCGTCGGGCGTGCCGACCAGGATCCGGCCGGTCGCCGCCCGCAGCGTGGCCAGGTCCTCCTCCAGCACGAGCCGGCCCCGGTCGACGACGCCGACGCGCGTGCAGAGCTGCTCCACCTCGGCCAGCAGGTGGCTGGAGAGGAACACCGTGGTGCCGCCCGCGTTCAGCTCGACCAGCAGTTCCCGGATCTCCTTGATGCCCTGCGGGTCGAGCCCGTTCGTCGGCTCGTCGAGGATGAGCAGCCGCGGCCGGCGCAGCAGCGCACCGGCGAGCCCGAGGCGTTGCCGCATGCCGAGGGAGTACGCCTTCACCGGCCGCTGGTCGACCCCGCCCAGGCCGACCTGCTCGAGGGCGTCGTCGATGCGACGGCGCCGCGTGCGCCGCCCGCCCCCGCGGCCGGCGGCGTCGAGCAGCGCCAGGTTCCGCCGTCCGGACAGGTGCGGATAGGCGGCCGGCCCTTCGACGAGCGCGCCGACGTCCGGCAGCACCTCGGCGACCCGCTTCGGCACGGGCTTCCCGAGCACTTCGATCTCCCCGGCGGTCGCGTAGACCAGGCCGAGCAGCATCCGGACCAGGGTGGTCTTGCCCGAGCCGTTCGGGCCGAGAAAGCCGTAGCGGTCCCCCTCGCGGACTTCGAGGCTGACCGCGTCGACAGCCACGGTGCGGCCGTACCGCTTGGTCAGCGCGCGGGTGACGATCATGGGCCGCTCCGGCGCAGCCGGGACAGCTCGTCCGCCGCGGACTTCAGGACCGCCGGCGTCACCGTGCCGGCGAGCAGGTAGGACCGGCGGGAGACCGACGACCGCACGATGCCCAGGGACAGCGGGGTGATCGACAGCTGCACGACGTTCCCGGCCGGCAGCCTGACCTGCACCGCACCGGCCTTCCCGGCGGCGTCGCTCGCCGCGTTGGCCACCGTGCGCGGCACGGCGATCACGGCGAAGGCGGCCAGCCCGGTGCCGTAGAGCGCGGCGCCTTGGACGCCCCCGACGTCCGGCGACGCCACCGGACGGCCGGCGAGCCGCGACGGCAGCGGAGCCTCGCTGTAGGCGCCCAGCGTGGCGGCGACGTCCGGGGCGCTCGCCACGGTGAACCCCGACCCGAGCACCGGCCGCGGCGCTTCGACGACCGGCGTCGTCTGCTCGAGCTGCCGGAACTCGCTCACCAGGATCGGCGCATCCTGCCCCCGCGCGGTCACTTCGACCCGCACCGGCAGCCCGGTCGCCGGATCCGCCCAGAGGTCCACCCGCCCGATGGTCGTGTCGGGATCGGCGGGGACGAGCCGCAGCCCCGACGCGGCGACCCCGGCAACGTTCCGGCCCGGCAGCGCGCTCACCGGATCGCCCTTCGCCGCGCGCAGGATCCGCCGCGCGAGCTCGGGCGGCAGCAGGTCACCGGCCCGCGGCAACCGGACACCGGGGTCGCCGATCAGCTCGGTCAGCGTGTTGTCGCCGTAGTCCCAGGTGTATTCGCCGTCGGGCAGCCGGTAGACGTCGTGCTCGCCGGCGGTGCCGAGGATGTCGACGCGGTAGCGGTCGGGCCCGGCGTACCACACGCGCATCGGCGTCCGCATCGAGAAGAGCGCGGTGACGGCGGCGAGGTTCGGCAGCTCCGGCAGAGCGAGCGAACCGGCGCTTTCGGCGTAACCCTGGTAGGGCCGTCCGGCAGAGCCCACCACGAGGGCGCGCAGCGCGGCCGGGTCGGCGGCCGCACCGGCCGGAGCGAGCGCGGCGACGACGGCCGGCGCACAAACCAGCACAGCGGCCACGGCGGCGACGACCGCCCACCGGCGCCGCTTCTCGTGCCGCACCACCGAGGGCGTCATCCGGCATCACCTCTTCCGTCCTTTGTACGCCACGACCCCGGGCGTGGAGCTAGGGTCGAAGGGGTGACGACCCCCGTTCATGCTGCTGTCCTGAGCTAGTTCCCGCTCCGGTCCTTCGCACACCCCGCACCTCTCGCGGGTTCTTCGTCGTGCCCGCAGCAAGAACGGAACCCCTTTCTCGTGGCTCACCTCGTCCTGCCCGGCGAACCCGATCGCCGGCTCTTCTCACCCCCTTCGCGGCACGCGGTCGCCGCCGACGACCGGCTCTCCGCCGACGCAGCCTTCCGCACGGTGTCCTCCGGCGTCGCCCTGCTCTGGCGCGGCGGCTACCCGGCCGCACGGCACCTGCTCGACGCCGTCGACCGGCGGATTCCGCCGCCCCCGCTGGACGACCACTCCCGCTACCGCGCGGACCGGGCCCGCCGGGCGCGGCTGCTCTCGCTGCTGTACGTGCCGCTGGACCCCGGTCACGTCGTCCCGCTGCGCCGGGCACCCGACGTCCGTGCCGCGTGCACCGCGGTCTACGGCCCCCTGGACACCGCCGCGGCGGTGCCGTTGCGGGAACTGCTCGGCGTCCTCGGCGCGGCGGAATGGCGCCGCACGGGCGTCGCCGTCCCGGCCCTCGGCGCGCGGATCCACCCGCACCACGGCGTTTTCGCGCCGGTGCGGCAGGAGTACGTCGACCTGGTGGCCGAAACGCCGTTGCCGGGCACGGAACTGGCGTTCGACATCGGCACCGGCACCGGCGTGCTCGCCGCCGTCCTTGCCCACCGCGGGGTGGCCAGGGTGGTGGCGACGGACTCGGCTCCCGGTGCCGTCGCGTGCGCGGCCGAGAACCTGGCACGCCTGGGTTTCGCCGACCGCGTCGAGGTCGTGCGGGCGGACCTGTTCCCGCGCGGCCGGGCTCCGCTGGTGGTGGCCAACCCGCCGTGGCTGCCGGGCCGGCCGCGCACCCCGCTCGACCGCGCGGTGTACGACCCGGGCAGCCGGATGCTGCGCGGCTTCCTCGACCGGGCGCGCAAGCACCTGACCCCGGACGGCGAAGCGTGGCTGGTGCTTTCGGACCTCGCCGAACACCTCGGCCTGCGCACGCGCGGCGAGCTGCTGGGCTGGATCGCGGCGGCGGGCCTGCGGGTCGCGGGCCGGACGGACGCGGCGCCCCGGCATCCCCGCGCGCTCGACCCGGCCGACCCGCTGCACCGGGCCCGGTCCGCCGAAGTCACGTCGCTCTGGCGGCTCAGTCCTTAGTGGACGGGCCGGTTCGCGCTCCGAGCGCCCCCGGACGCGAAGCGCGCGACCGCTTCCACGGCTTCCCGTGTCTCCCGGACGTTGTGCGCCCGGAAGACCGCCGCGCCGGCGTGCGCCGCGATCGCCGTGGCCGCCAGGGTGCCCGCCAGGCGGTCGTGGGCTTCGACGTCCAAGGTCTCGCCGATGAGGTCCTTGTTCGACAGCGCGACCAGTACCGGCCAGCCGGTCGCCACCAGCCGGTCGAAGTGCCGGAGCAGTTCGAGGCCGTGCCGGGTGCTCTTGCCGAAGTCGAAGGTCGGGTCGACGAGCACGCCGCCGCGTGGCACCCCGGCGGCGACGGTGCACTCGGCCGCGGCCGTCAGCTCGGCGACCACGTCCGCGACGACGTCGTCGTAGCTCGGCCAGAAGGGCCGGTCCGGCGTCGGCGCCGGGTACGGGTCGGTGCGGACCGGCATGCCCCCGACGTGGGAGCAGACGTACCCCGCGCCGAACTCCGCGGCGACCTCGACCAGCTTCGGATCGGCGCCGGCCCAGGTGTCGTTGAGCAGGTCGGCGCCCGCTTCGCAGACCTGGCGGCCGACCTCGTGCCGCCAGGTGTCGACGCTGATCACCAGCCCGGGGTGGCGGCGGCGCACCTCGGCGACGAACGGCACGACCCGGCGGCCCTCCTCGTCGACGTCGACCTCGGGCCCCTCGCCCGCCTTCACCCCGCCGATGTCCACGATGTCGGCACCCGCGGCGACCGCGCGATCGACCGCGTTCAGGGCCGCGGTGCCGGCGAAGGTCGCGCCCTTGTCGTAGAACGAGTCGGGCGTGCGGTTGACGATGGCCATGACCAGGGCGCGGTCGCCGGGCATGCGGCGGCCCCGGAAGACCAGCTCCGGCCGGTGTGGCGTCATGAGCCCCAGCCTGCCAGGTCACGGCTGGGGTCGAAACGCCGCGCCCGGGCCCGTGAGCGGGCTATCCTCAGCGCGCGACCGAGCAGGGGGAGACGGATGAGCACGACCAGCGAGGGCACCGCCCGCAGCAACGCCGAGACGATGATCGCCGAGGCCAAGAAAGCCTTGTGGGTGATGGTCGGCCTGCTGGCCGTGCTGTGGCTCGTGCAGATCGTCAACGCCGTCGACGGGTACGACCTGAGCCGCGAGTTCGCCATCAAGCCGCGTGACCCGGCGTCGCTGCCGGACATCCTGACGTCGCCGTTCATGCACGCCAACTGGATGCACATCGAAGCCAACTCGGGGCCGCTGTTCGTGTTCGGGTTCCTCGCCGCCTACCGCGGGGTGAAGAAGTGGCTCGGCGTGAGCGTGCTGATCATCGTGGCCAGCGGCCTCGGCGTGTGGTTCATCACGCCGTCGAACACGCTCACGGTCGGCGCCAGCGGCCTGCTGTTCGGCTACTTCGGCTACATCATCGTGCGCGGGCTGTTCGACCGGCACCCGATCGACATCGTGATCGGGCTCGTGATGGCGTTGTGCTTCGCCTACCAGTTCACCTCCCTGCTGCCCACCGACGAAGGCGTCAGCTGGCAGGGGCACCTGTTCGGGTTCGCCGGCGGCATCATCGGCGGCTGGCTGTTCCGCGACCGGCGGCCCAAGGCGGTCGCCGCCCCGGACGCGGCGACCACCCTGCTCTCCGAGGACCTCAGCTAGGCGGCTCGAGCTCCGCCTCGACGACGATCCGGACGTACCGGCCGATCAGCGGCCGGGGCGCCCGCATGCCGAGCGGGGCCCGGTCCAGCGTCCCGGTGGCGCGGACCCGGGTGCCGCCGGCCGGCTCGACGGTCAGCGTCAGGGGGCACGACGTCCCCCGCAGCCGCAGCTCGCCGGTGACTTCCCAGCCGTCGTCGCGCCGCCGGACCTCGGCGGCCACGAACGTCAGGTCCGGGCGGGTGCCGCTGTCCAGCAGGTGCGGCTTGCGCAGGTCGGCGTCGCGACGCGGGTTCCGCGTGCCGAGCGTGCCGAGGTCCAGCTCCGCGCGGACCGCGGTCACCTCGTCGCCGTGCACCTCGACGGTGCCCGCGCGGACTCCGATCGTGCCGCGTACCCGGTTGAAGCCGAAGTTGCGGACCTCGAAGGACGCCGTCGTCCGTCCACTGCGGACAGTCCACGTCCCGGTGCGCAGCGCGGGGGCGGTGTGCGGGCTCATCGCGCACCCGCCGGCGCGGGCAGGGCCGCGTGCAGCACGCGGTGGAGGTCGACCCGGTCCGGGCCGGGCAGCAGCGCGGGGTCCTCGCCGGGCAGCAGCTCGGTGCTCATGATCGCGGCCTGCGCGGCCTCGATCGTCCCGACCGACGCCGTGAAGCCGATGACGACCAAGGACCGATCCGCGGCGACCAGCACGTACGACGACCCGATGCCGTCGAGGTCGCGGACGGCGGGCCAGATCCGCTCGCGCCCCGCGCGCAGCTCGGCGGCCGACTGGTCCGCGCCGCGGGGCCCGTCGAACCAGGTGATCTGGGCGTAGGCGGCGGCCGCCGACGCCGGCTGGACCTCGGCGACCCGGTAGACGCCGGTGTCGAGCCACGTGGTCCCGGCGGGCCGCCGGGCCGCGGCCACCTCGGCAGCGGCCGCGTCGGACCAGAAGGTGACGACGGCGCCGGCCTGGCCGGCGAGCTGAGCGAGCGTGGCGGCGCCGAGGGCGCCCGCACCGAGGTCGTGGGCCCCGAGAGGACTCCTGAACTGGTGGATGGCGGCGTGCATGAGGTGCTCCTTTTCGCTGGTCGAAGCGTTGGGAGTCACTTTCGGCCGCGACGGCCGTCCGGACATCAGTGCCAGTACGGAGAACAACGCGGAAACCGGACGCGGAGGGGATACTGCTCGGGTGACGCGCAGCGAGCCGTTCGTCGGGCGGGCCGGCGCCGTGGCCGAGCTGCGCGCCTGGCTCGCGGCGGCGGACGGCGGCACCGGCGTGCTGGTGCTCGTCGGCGGCCCGGCGGGGATCGGCAAGACCCGCCTCGCCGAGACGGTCACCGGGCCGGCCGCGGTCTGGGGCCGGTGCGTCGACGACCCGGGCGCCCCGCCGCTGTGGCCGTGGCGGCGGGTGCTCCGGGCGCTGCCGGAGGCGGGCGACCAGGTCGCCCGCGCCCTCGCCGACCTCGACGACCGCGCCGGGGCCGACCTGGTCGCGGCCCGGTTCCGGTTCGTGGCCACGGCCGCCGATGCGCTGGTCGCGGCGGCCGGGCCGGCCGGGCTCGTCGTCGTCCTCGAAGACGTGCACTGGGCCGACGAGGCGTCGCTGCGGCTGCTGCGGCACCTGGCCGGGGAGCTCCGCCGGTCCCGGCTCGCCGTGATCGCGACGTACCGGGACACCGGCCCGGCCGGCCCCCTCTTCGAGGCGCTGCCGGATCTGCTGGGCCGGCCGGGCACGGAAAGCCTGCGCCTGGACCCGCTGACCGAGCCCGACGTCCGCGCCTACCTCGCCGGGATCGGCCGGGCCGCGGCCGACGCCGTCGACGCGCTGCGGCGGTCGGGCGGAAACCCGCTCTACCTCAAGGCGGTGGCCCGGTCCGCCGCGACCGGCGGCGGCGAGGCCGAGCTGCGCCACCTCGTCCGCACCACCGTCGCCGGGCTCGACGCCGGGGCGAGGCAGCTGCTGGCGATCGCCTCGGTCCTCGGCGAGGAAGTCGACGCGCACGTCGTCGCCGAGGTGGCCGGCCGGCCGGTCGGCGACGTCGTCGCGGCGCTCGACCGCGCGGTGCGGGCCGGGGTGCTGCGGCCCGCCGTCGCCGGCTCCCGGCGGTTCGCCCACGCCGTCGTGCGCGACGGGATCTACGCCGACCTCGACCAGGGCGTCCGCGAGGAGCTGCACGCCAGGACCGCGGCCGCGCTGGAAGACCGGGCCGAGCCGGGGGTGGTGGCCGGGCACTGGCTGCGGTCCGCGGCGACCCCGGACGCCCTCGCCCGGGCAGCGGACTGGGCCGAGACGGCGGCGCGGGACGCCACCCGCGCACTCGCCTTCACCGAAGCCGCGCGGTTCCTGGACCTCGCGCTCGGCTGCCGCCGCCGCGGGGGCACCCGCGACGGGCTCGCCGCCCTGCTCGTCGACCTCGCGACCGCGGAGTACCGGGCGGGCCGGTTCGCCCGCAGCCTCGACCACGCGCGTGAGGCCGCCGGGCTGACGTCCGATCCGGCGCTCGTCGCCGCCGCGGCGCTCGTCGTCCGGGACACTTCGGCGCCCGACCTGCTGCCCGGGATGGCCGAGCTCACCGCGTCCGCGCTGGCGGCGACCGGCGCGAACGCGGACCCGGCCGTGCGGGCGAAGCTCCTGGCCCAGTCGGCGGCCGTGACCGCCGACCACGGGCGGGCGACCGAGGCCGTCGAAACCGCCGACGAAGCACTGGCGCTGGCCGAGCTCTCCGGCGACCAGGAGGCACTGCTCGACGCCGTCCGCGCCCGGATGAAGATCCGCCCGTTCGAGCTGCCGCTGACCGAGCGGCTGCGGCTCGGCACGCTCGCCGTCGCGCTGGGCGGCACCGGACGGCCGCTCGTGGCGCTGTGGGGGCACAAGTGGCGGGTGGACGCGGCGTTCGAAGTCGGCACCATCTCGGTCGTCGACACCGAGCTGACCGCGATCTCGGCACTGGCCGCGACGACCCGGCTGCCGCTCGTCCGCTGGCACGAGCTGCGGCTGCGGGCCTCGGTCGCGGCCTACCGAGGCGCCTTCGCCGAGGCTCGCGAACAGAACCGGCTCGCGGGGGAACTCGCCGAGGCGGAACTGGCCGAGGACCGGTCCGCGGCCGGGATGTCCTTCGCCTTCGCGCAGCAGCTGGCCGACGTGGTCGGCGACCCGGCCGAGCTGCCCGGCGGCTACGACGAGCTGCTGGCGATCGCCCCGCCCCTGCCGATCACGATCATCTCCCGGCCGCTCAGCGCCCTGGTCGCCGGCCGCCACGACGAAGCTCGGGCCGGGTACGACGCCCTGCGCCCCCGCCTGCGCGACGCCGACTTCATCGGGCAGGCGCCCGGGATCGGGCCGAACCTCCTGCCGCTGCTGGAGGCGTTCGAAGACTTCGAAACGGCGAAGTGGCTCGCCGGGCAGCTGGCCGGCGCATCACCGGTCGGCTCGAGCGGAGCGACCACCTTCTGCAGCGACTGCTCCAGCAGCTGGGCCGGCCGTCTGGCCGCGCTCCTCGGGCAGCACGCCGAAGCCGTGCCGCTCTTCGAGGAGGCGATCGCGTGGGACGCGCGGCTCGGCGCCCGGCCCTACGTCGTGCACAACCGCGTCCGGCTGGCGGCCGAACTGGCCGCGCTCGGGGACCTGCCACGCGCGGAGACCCTGGCCCGGCAGGCCGCCGACGAGGCCCGGCGGCTCGGCATGCCCGGCTGGGTGCGGGACGCGACCGCTCTGCTCGACCGGGTCCGGACCGAGGGCGACCCGCTGACCGGCCGCGAACGGGAGATCGTGGCGCTGGTGGCCGGCGCGCTGAGCAATCGCCAGATCGCCCACCGGCTCGTGCTCTCCGAGCGCACGGTGGAAAGCCACGTCCGCAGCGTCCTGGCCAAGCTGGGGCTGGCGAACCGGACCGAAGTGGCGGCCTGGGCGCACCGCCGGGGTCTCACGCCGGGCTGAGCCGCGGTGCAGTCGCGCGGTGAAGTCCCGCGGTGAAGTCGCGCTGTGAAGTCACTGTGCATCCGGGTCCGCACGCTGCGAACACGGCCGCGGTGTGGTGATCTGAAGCGGTGGCGATCAAGTTTCCCCGCTCCGCGCTGACGGCCGCGGCGGCGTTGCTGGTGATGGGGACCGGTCTGGTCCTCGGCACCGGCACGACCGCCGACGACGCCTACGCCGCGGACGTGCCGGTCCCCACTCCGGCAGCTCCGAGCGCTCCGGCTGGGGCGGTCACTCCGGCCGCCCCGGCGAAACCCGCCGCTTCGCCGGTCGGGGCCCTGTTCGCGGGCGGGAGCCACTTCTGCTCGGCGAGCGTGGTGCACTCCACCGCCGGCGATCTCGTCCTGACCGCCGCGCACTGCGTCAAGAACGGCATGACCTTCGCCCCCGGCTACCACGACGGCGTCACGCCGTGGGGAATGTGGACGGTGACCGGGGTGACCGTCGCCGGCGGCTGGACGTCCTCGGCCGACCCGGATCTGGATTTCGCTTTCCTGACCGTCCGGCAGCCCGGAAACCCGGCCTCGCTGGAAAGCCTCACCGGCGCGAACACACTGGGCACGAACCGCGGATTCGAGCACCGGATCACCCTCACGGGCTACCCCGACTCCACCGATTCCCCGGTGGTTTGCGAGGGGAACACCACGCGGTCGGACACCTATCAGCTCCGGGTGGCGTGCCCCGGTTTTCCCGACGGCACCAGTGGCGGGCCGTGGGTCACCGACGGCGCGGTCATCGGCGTGATCGGCGGTTACCAGCTCGGCGGGGACACCCCGGACGTTTCCTACAGCGCGTATTTCGACGACGACATCGCGAAGCTTTACGCGTCGGCCACCGGCTGAAAACGCGAAACCGGGCCCGTGTCCCTGGCGGAGGACACGAGCCCGGTTCACCTCTCGCGAACCCTCAGCAGGTCACGATGAGTCCGGTGAGCGCCGAGCACGTCTTCGACGCGCTGTCGTTGGCACTGGCGGGATCCGCCGGCGAGCTCGCCGTCCGCTGCGCCGTCGTGGTGTACGAACCGAGCGCGAGCAGGCCGCCGTTGACCGAGAACTTCGGCGTCGCCGACGCACCGTTGGCCAGGGAAGCGACGTCACAGTTCACGGTGCGGGTGCCGCTGACGGGGACGCACCCGGTGCCACTGGCGAACGAGAGACCGGCGGGATACGTGGCCACGACCCGGATTCCGGTCGCCGCGGCCGGGCCGGTGTTCGTCACGGTGAGCGCGTAGTCGATGCGCGCGTTCAGCCCGCCGTGCCCGGTGGCACCCAGCGCGACCTTGATGTCGGCCTTGGTCGCCGGATTGCCGATCGTGATGACCGGGCCGTCGAAGGTCTCGAAGGCGTAGTTGTCGCCGACGAACTGGTGCTGCAGCGTGAACTGCCCCGGTGCCGCGGTGTCCTTGACGCGCAAGGTCCACACCGTGGTCTTCGTGCCGCCCGCCTCGAGGTCGCCGAACGCGGCGCGGTAACTGCTCCCGGCCTGGAAGCAGCCGACCGCCGTCGTGTTGGTGCAGGACACGACGTCGACGACGTCGACGATGGCGGTCGGTGTGCCGTAAATGGCGCCCTTGGCGAAAGTCACCGTGAAATCGCGGTCGTTGTGAATGGTTTGCGTGACCGTGAATGTCTGTCCCGGCAGTACCGTTGTGGGGCTGACTTCGACGGAACTCGTGGGCGTGTCCGCCTGCGCGACGGGCGCGATGGCGATGAATGCCGTGGCCAGAGCGGCCACCGAGGACAGGATCGTGGTCCGTCGCCAGGTTCTTTGCATAATCGTCATCTCGCTGTTCCGGTCCGGGGAATGCCGCTCTGACAGATGGTGCGTTGTCCATTTTCGGAGGGTCGACGCTGTTCAGTCGTCGCGCTCCCGCAATTCGTTACCGCTATCCGGAGGCGTCGCGGCGCCGCCGTCAGGAGGGTCGCCAGCGGCCGTTCATCTCACCGGGGCGGGGTGGCGGGCCCGGCAGGTCCGGGCCGCCCGAGGACAGCCCCTCGACGAGCAGCGCGAGGTACCGGCGCCGCAGCTGGGCCGTGCGGTCCGGGTCGTCGACGCGGATCGCGGCACAGCACTCGAGGATCATGCCGAGGTCTTCGGTGACGGCGTCGGGGCGGAGACGCCCGGTTTCGCGCGCCCGCTCGACGAGGCGGGCCGTCAGCTCACCCGCCCGGCGCGCGTCCTGGCCCATCTCGGGCGTCGGGGCGAACGTGCCGGCGAGGTGGACCGTCAGGGAGTGCACGTCGGCTTCGACGACCCGGGTGAGGAACCCGGTCAGCGCCGCCCAGCCGTCCGGCTCCTCCGCGGCGGCTTCGGCTTCGGCGATGTAGGTGCGGAGCCCGTCGTGGCAGAGGCGGCAGAGCAGCGCCTCCTTGCTGGGGTACCGCCGGTAGAGCGCGCTGATGCCGACGCCGGCGCGTTCGGCGACCTGCGAGATCGGCGCTTTCGGATCGCCGAGGAAGACGTGGCGGGCGGCGTCGAGGATGACGATGTTGTTGCGGGCGGCCTGACCGCGGCGGCCGGGCAGGGCTGTCTCGGGCATGCACGGAGATTACCACTGGAACGGATCATTCCGGTCTGCTACTGTTCGGAACGAAGCATTCCGTTCCTACCCGAGGAGCCAGTCATGACGGTCCCCGTCCTCCGCCCGTTCCGCGCCGAGATCCCGCAGCCCGCCCTCGACGACCTGCAGAACCGCCTGCGCGGCGCGCTGTGGCCGGAGGACCTGCCTGCCGAGTACGGCGTCACGAACGAGCGGGTCCGCGCGCTGGCCGAGTACTGGCTGGAGAAGTTCGACTGGCGGGCGGTCGAGGCGCGGCTGAACGCGTACCCGCAGTTCCTGACGGAGATCGACGGGGAGACCATCCACTTCCTGCACGTCCGCTCGTCGCGGCCGGACGCGACTCCGCTGGTGCTGACGCACGGCTGGCCGGGATCGATCATCGAGTTCCTCGACGTGATCGGCCCGCTCACCGAACCCGAGGCGGCCGAGGGGCCCGCGTTCCACCTGGTCATCCCGTCGCTGCCGGGCTTCGGCTTCTCGGGCCCGGCCCGCTCGGCGGGCTGGGGCACGCACCGCACCGCGGCGGCGTGGGCCGAGCTGATGAGCCGCCTCGGCTACGAGTCGTACGGCGCGGTCGGCAACGACGCGGGGTCGATGATCTCGCCGGAGATCGGCCGGATCGCGCCGGAGAAGGTCGTCGGCGTGCACGTCGCGCAGCTGTTCTCGTTCCCGTCGGGTGACCCGGCCGAACTGGCGGAGCTGAGCGAAGCCGACCAAGCCGCGCTCGCGCACCTGCAGTGGTTCTACGAGAACATGTTCTCCTTCAACACGCTGCACAGCCAGCAGCCGCACACGCTGGCGTTCGCGCTGGCGGACTCGCCGCTGGGCCTGCTGGCGTGGAACGCCCAGCTGTTCGGCGAGAGCCTGGACGCCGACTTCGTCCTCGCGAACGTGGCGCTGTACTGGCTGACCCGCACCGGCGGCTCGTCGATCCGCTTCTACTACGAGGACGCGCACGCGGGGTCGCGCCCGGAAGGCCCGACCACGGTGCCGACGGGCCTGGCGATGTTCGCGGGCGACTTCCAGTCGATCCGCCGGTTCGCCGAGCGCGACCACGCGAACATCGTCAGCTGGCACACCTACGACGCGAACTCCGGCGACGGCCCGCGAGACGCGGCGGGCCACTACGCGGCGCACGAGGCCCCGGAGGTCCTGGTGGGCGACATCCGCCGGTTCTTCGCGAGCCTGACCCGCGGCTCGTCGTGGCCGGTCCTGGCGTCGGCCCACGAGGCCCTGCGGTCGGCGATCGCGGGCGTCACGGACTGGTCGGCCCCGACACCGTGCTCGGCGTGGAACGTCACCCAGGTCCTCCAGCACGCGGCGGGCGACCAGCTGGGCTACGCGGCCTTCATCACCGGCTCGGGCGGCCCGGACTTCGACCCCTTCTCCCCCTCGGGCCGGTTGGCAGCCGCGCCGTCGGCGTTCCTTGAGCCGGCACTGACGGCCGCGGCGGCGGCATTCGCCACGGTGAGCCGCGACGCGGCGGAGGTCCCGACGCCTCTCCCGCAGGGCACCCTCCCGGCCCCGGTGGCAGCCGGCGCGGCGGCCCTGGACGCGGCCGTGCACGCCTGGGACATCGCGATCGCCACCGGCCAGGCTTCCCCGCTGACACCGGAGCTGGCCGAGCAGCTGCTGCCAGTGGCGAAGCAGCTGGTGGAACCCTTGCGCGGCTTCGCCTACGCCCCGGCACTGGAGGGCGCCCCCGGCGACGACGCGGTGTCGACGCTGCTGCGCTATCTGGGCCGCGATCCACTGTGGACCGCCTGACGAGAGCGCCGAGGCTCGCCGGGGACCGCGGTTGCGGGTCTCGGCGAACTCGCGCCGGCGGCGGGGAGTACGGCCGCTCCGGCGACACCGGCCTCTGCACGCGAACCGCCGCGAAGCAGCCCGCGCACCCACCTGGGCGCGGCCGCTCGGGCGTGCGTCGAACGTTCCGAATGAGGCAATTCGCGGCACCAGCCCACCGGCGCCCGCCCACCATGCTGACTCTCCGCACAGGCCGAGGACCCCACATTCGGCGCATCCGCCGACCCCATACCACTCGGTACGGTGGCGGCATGATGCGCAAGGCGGTCGCGGTGCGGCGGGAGGAGATCGTGCTCGCCGCGCTCGGGCAGATCCGCGCCCGGGGGATCGCCGGGGTGCGGGCCGCCGACGTCGCCCGCTCACTCGACGTCAGCACCGCGCTGATCTTCTACCACTTCGGGACCCTCGAAACGCTCGTCATCGAGGCCTTCCGGCAGGCCGCGGAGAAGGAGCTCGCGAAACTGGGTGACGAGCTGGCGCGCGGCGGGCCGGCCGATGCCCGCCTCCGCGCGGTGCTGACCTTGTACGGGCCCGCGAAGCCGGACAGCTGGCAGCTGTGGATCGAAGCCGGAGCTGCGGCGATGCGCGACGCCGCCCTGCGGGCCGTGCTGCAGCGGCTGGACCTGCGGTGGCGCGACGCCGTCGTGGCGCTGATCGCGGAGGGTGTCGGGGCCGGGACGTTCCGGTGCCCCGATCCGCACGGCGCCGCGTGGCGGCTGACCGCGCTGCTCGACGGGCTCGCCGTGCAGGTCGTCGCCCGGCAGGGCACGGTCACCGCCGGGGACTGCGCCCGGTGGGTCGAGCAGGCGATGGCGTACGAGCTCGGCTATTGACCGGGCGATCAGGAGGGGCGATGACGGAACAGGGCTTGCTCGAAGTGGCGTGGACCGATCCGGTCACCGGGTGCCGCGGCTACCTGGTGATCGACCGGCTCGTCCGCGGCGTGGCCAGCGGGGGCCTGCGGATGCGCCGCGGCTGCTCGCTCTTCGAGGTCCGCGGCCTGGCCAGGGGCATGACGCTCAAGGAAGGCCTCAACTACGACCCCGACGGCCGGTACGTCCCGCTGGGCGGCGCCAAGGGCGGCATCGACTTCGACCCGTACGACGAGCGCGCCCGCGACGTCGTCGCCCGCTATCTACGCGCCATGCGGCCGCTGATCGAGCAGTACTGGACCATGAGCGAGGACCTGGGCCTGCGGCAGGACGTCATCGACGGCGTGCTCGCCGAAATCGGGCTGCTCAGCCCGGTGCAGGCGGTCTACCCGCTGCTCGAAGACCGGGAGGCGGCGACCACCAGGCTGGCGGCGGCGTTCCGGATCGAGGTCGGCGGGCTGGGGCTCGACGAGCTGGTCGGCGGCCTCGGGGTCGCGCAGGCCACGCTGACCGGGCTCGAGCTGCTGGGCCTCGCGAACCAGCCGAACCGGGTCGTGCTGCAGGGCTTCGGCGCGATGGGCGGCGCCACCGCCCGGTTCCTCGCCGACGCCGGGCTGCGCGTGGTCGGCGTCTCGGACGTCCGCGGGGTCGTCGCCAACCCGGACGGCCTCGACGTCGAAAACCTGCTGCGGCACCGCGATCGCTTCGGCGGGATCGACCGCGACAACCTCAAGCCCGGCGACGAGCTCCTGCCGCCGGAAGCGTGGCTGGACGTGCCGGCCGAGGTCCTGGTGCCCGCGGCCATCTCCTACTGCGTCGACGCCGACAACCAGGCCAAGATCGGCGCGAAGCTCATCGTCGAGGCCGCGAACCTGCCGGTCACCCCGGACGCCGAAGAGCTCCTCGACGCCCGCGGCATCCGGGTGGTGCCGGACTTCGTCGCCAACTCGGCGACCAACTCCTGGTGGTGGTGGACGCTGTTCGGCGACGTCGGCGCGGACGCCGAGGAAGCCTTCGGCAAGGTCCGCGCCCGGATGCGCACCCTGGTGACCAGCATGTTCGAGGTCGCCACCCTGGACGGGCTGAGTCTCCGTGCCGCCGCGCTGCAGCTCTCGGAGAAGAACCTCGAGGCCATCCAGGCCCGCTTCGGCTGAGCGCCGGGGGAACGAATCCGCTCCACAAGTAGTTGAGCGTTGTATGAAACTCGGCATCTACAGCTTCGGCGACCGCGCGCCGGACCCGCGGACCAGCGAGCAGCCCACCGTCGCCCGGACGCTGGCCAACACCCTGGAGCGGATCAAGCTCGCCGACGAGCTGGGCCTCGGCTTCTACGGCCTCGGCGAGCACCACCTCGACCAGTACGCGATCTCCAGCCCGGGCACCGTGCTGGCCGCGGCGGCGAGCGTCACCCGGCAGATCACGCTGAGCTCCGCCGTCACGGTGCTGAGCACCGAGGACCCGGTCCGCGTCTACCAGCAGTTCACCACGCTCGACCAGCTCAGCCACGGCCGCGCCGAGCTGCTCGCCGGCCGCGGGTCGTTCACCGAGTCGTTCCCGCTGTTCGGCAACGACCTCGGCGACTACGACGAGCTCTTCGAGGAGAAACTCGCGCTGCTCCTGCGCATCGACCGCGAGGACCCGCTGACCTGGTCCGGCAGGTTCCGGCCACCGCTGGAGAACGCGCGGATCCTGCCCCGGCCGTACGGCGAGCGTCTGCGCATCTCGATCGGCACCGGCGGCAACCCCGAGTCGTCGATCCGCGCCGGGCTGCTCGGCATGCCGGTGGTGTACGCGGTGATCGGCGGACAGCCCGAGCGCTTCGCCCCGCTCGTCGACCTCTACCGCCAGGCCGGCGAGGCCGGTGAGCAGGACCCCGCGGACCTGCACGTCACCATGAGCGCGATCGGCTTCATCGCCGAGAAGTCCCAGGACGCCAAGGAAACGTTCTACCCGTACTGGCTCGAGACGATGAAGTACGGCGCCCGCGCCCGCGGCTGGGCGGTGCCGACCCGCGCGGAGTACGACGAACACACCCGCGGCGCGCAGGCGTTGTTCGTCGGCAGCCCCCAGGAGATCGCCGAACGCCTGATCGCGGTCGGCAAGCTCACCGGCGCGGACCGCTACGCGATGCAGATGGACTGGTCCGGCGTGCCGCACGCCGAGGTCATGCGGGCGATCGAACTCCTCGGCACCGAAGTGCTTCCGTTGGTGGAAAAGGAGTTCTAGACGTCGTTCGCGGCGATGTAGCCGAACGTCATCGCCGGGCCGATGGTCGACCCCGCGCCGGCGTAGCTGTGCCCCATCACCGCCGCGCTCGCGTTGCCGGCCGCGTACAGACCGGGGATCACGGAGCCGTCCGGGCGGAGCACCCGCGCCCGGGCGTCCGTGCGCATGCCGCCCTTCGTGCCGAGGTCGCCGGGGACGAGCCGCAGCGCGTAGTACGGCGCCGCCCACAGCGGCGCGAGGCAGGAGTTCGGCGTCACCGACGGGTCCGTGTAGTAGTGGTCGTACGCGCTCGCGCCGCGCCGGAACTCGGGGTCGGTACCGGAGCGGGCGAACCCGTTGAAGCGGTCCACAGTGGACTTCAAGGCGGCGGACGGGACGCCGATCTTCGCGCCGAGGTCCTGGATCGTCGACGCCTTGAAGACCGCGCCGGCGGCGTACCAGGCGTCCGGGAACGGCAGCAGCGGCGCGATGTCGCGGAACAGGTACCGGTTGCGGTAGTTCTGGTCGACGATCAGCCACGCCGGGATGTCCGGTGCCGACGGGTTCTTGTCGTACATGGTGTGCACGACGTCGCTGTAGGGCCCCGCTTCGTTGACGAACCGCTGCCCGGCCTGGTTCACGATGAGCCCGCCGGGCAGGGTCCGCTCGGCCAGGCAGAAGTACGGGTCGCCCGGCGTCGGGATGGCCGGGCCCCACCAGGCGTCGTCCATCAGGTCGAGGGCGGCGCCGGCGCGCTGCCCGGCGCGGTGGCCGTCGCCGGTGTTCTCCTTCGCGCCGACCGTCCAGTCGGTGCCGATCGGCTGCCGCTGGTACTGCGCGCGCATCGCCGCGTTGTGCTCGAACCCTCCCGAGCCGACGATCACGCCGCGGCGGGCCCGCACGAGCCCCTGCGGGGTCACGACGCCGGTGACCGCGCCGTTTTCGACGTTCAGGTCGACGAGCGGGGTGTTCAGCAACACCGGGACACCGGCCCGTTGCAGGCCGACGCGCAGGCCGGCGGCGAGCGACTGCCCCATGGTGAGCGGCTTCTGCCCGGCCAGCGCGGCGGCCGTGCCGCGGGCGAGGCATCCGGCGGCGACCGCGGTGCCCTTGGCGTTCACCAAGGCGAGGTTCAGCCACTTGTAGTCGGCGCTGAACACGACGAGCCCGGGCGGCGTGGCGAGGTAGGGCGGGTTCAGGTTCGCCAGCTCGGCGCCCAGCAGGTTCCCGTCGAACTGGTCCGGCTCGATCGACCGGCCGTTCGGCAGCCCGCCCGGGAGCTCCGGGTAGTAGTCGCTGTAGCCCTCCATGAAGCGGAACCGCAGCGGGCTGTTCGCCAGGACGAACGAGATCATCGCCGGGCCGTTGCGCAGGAACGCCTCCTGTCGCGCGGCCGGGACGTCCGGGCCGACGACGGCGGCGAGGTACTGCGCGGCCTTCGCGGGCGTGTCCGGCACCCCGGCGGCGAGCAGGACCTGGTTGTTGGGGATCCAGATGCCGGCGCCGGACCGGGCCGCGGAGCCGCCGAACGTCGGTGCCTTCTCGAGCACGACGACGCTCAGCCCGCGCTTGGCCGCCGTCAGCGCCGCGGTCATGCCCGCCGCACCGGAGCCCACCACGACGACGTCGTACTCCCCCAGCGGCGCCGCGGCGCTCGCGGACGGGGCCGCGAACCCGGACGTCACGGCGAAGCCGACGCCCGCGGCACTGCCGCGCAGGAGCTGGCGGCGGGTCAGGTCGGCATCCATGGCGCACTCCTCGCTCGCGGAACGACGAGGGCCATGATTTCGGCACCAGCCATAAACTGGAACAGGTTCTACCCAGTTGGAGCAGTCGCGGCCCGCTCCGCTCGGCCGGTGGCGCCAACCGGCGGCGGCATTCGGCGCAGGTGCGCGGTCGCGCCGGGCCGCCACGCCGGCCACCCGGGCCGACGCCCGATGCACCGGCCACCGGGACCCGGGCCGCCCGATCACCGGCACCTTCGCCGCCAGCGTCCCACGGGCCGGAGCGCGGATCACCCGCAGCTCAAGCCGTCCAGGTCACCGGCACCGCCTCGGGCCCGCGCACCGACAGCGGCGGCCGCCAGGCGATCGTTTCCGGCGCCACGGCCAGCGCCAGCCCCGGCACCCGGTCCAGCAGCGCCCGCAGGGCGATCTCGCCCTCCAACCGGGCCAGCGCCGCACCGAGGCAGAAGTGGATGCCGTGCCCGAAGCCGAGCTGTGGGACGCCCTTGCGGCGGACGTTGAACTCGGTCGCCGCCGGGAACACGTTCTCGTCGCGGTTCGCGGCGCCGACGTGCGCCAGCACCGCCTCCCCGCGGCGCACCAGCACCCCGCCCAGCTCGATGTCTTCCAGCGCCACGCGCAGCAAGGAGGAGTCGACCGGGCCGTCGTAGCGCATGATCTCTTCGACCGCGCCCGGCATCAGCGCGGGATCGGCGCGCAACGCCGCCAGCTGCTCCGGGTGCCGGCACAGCAGGACGACACCGCACGCGATCAGGCTGACCGTCGTCTCGTGCCCGGCGAGCAGCAACTGCGTGGCGAGGTCGATCAGCTCGGGTTCGGTGAGCCGGTCGCCGTCCTCGTCGCGCGCGTGCACGAGCGCGCTCAGGAAGTCCTCGGCGGGGTGCGCGCGCTTCGCTGCCACCAGGGCGGCCATGTCCTCGGCGCCGTCACGCCGCGCCTGCTCGACGTCGGCGGGCGCGTGCTGCATCGGCGTCACGATCACCCGCGACCACTGCCGGAACCGCTCGCGGCCGGCGAACGGGACGCCGAGCAGTTCGCACATGACGGCGGTCGGCAGCGGGAAGGCGAACTCCTCGACCAGGTCCGCCGGCGGGCCGTGCGCGACCAGCGCCCGCAGGAGCTCGTCGGCGAGCTCCTGGATCCGGGGCCGCAGCGCGGCGATCCGCCGGACGGTGAACGCCTGCGCCGACAGCCGCCGCAGGCGCGTGTGGTCGGGCGGGTCCATGTTGAGGATGCTGTGCTCGCCGGTCGAGAAGTCGCCCGGCTCGATGACGCACGGCGCGCCCGGGTACAGCAGGTGGCGGCTGAACCGCGGATCGGAGAAGACCGTGCGGACGTCGTCGTAACGCGTCACCAGCCAGCCTTCGTGCCCGCTCGGGAACGCGATCCGGGACATCGGCGGGTGACCGGCGTAGAGGGCCCCCAACGGGACGGCGGGATGGTCCTTCGCGGCGGGATAGGCAGCGGTCATGCCGCCGATGATGGGCGCGGTTCCCGGCACCACGGAAGGCGTGCGCCCGCGGGAAACCCGTCCGGACGCCGGAAACCGCCCGGACGGCCGCACCGCCGGGTCTGCGTTCGTCTCTTATGGACAGTCGAGGGTCAAGTTGACGCCATCCTCATCTTACGGCTAAGTTGAGATTAGTCTCAAGTTCTCTCGAGGAGGTTCCCTTGCCGAAAGTGCTCGCCGTCCTGGGTGTCGGTCCTGGTCTCGGCCTGTCCATCGCCCGCCGCTTCGGCGGCGAAGGCTTTACGACGGCGCTGGTTTCCCGCACCGACGCCCGGCACGCGGACTACCGCGCGTCCCTCGCCGGCATCAACGCGCTCACGTACACGGCCGATGTGACCGACGAAGCCCAGCTCCGCGACGTTCTCGTCCGCATCACCGCCGATGCGGGCCAGATCGACACGGTGTACTTCGGGCCGGCCGATGCCACGGCCGGTCCGGGCATCACGCCCCTCACCGAAGCCGCCGCCGGCACCCTGCGCGCGTCGTTCGATTCCCTCGTGCTCCCGGCGGCGAGACTCGTCGGAACCGTGCTGCCGGTCATGCTGGAGCGCGGTTCGGGTTCCCTGCTCTTCGCCGGCGGCCTGAGCGGCAAGTACCCGATGCCGATGCTGGGGAGCCTGGCCCCGGCGTCGGCGGCCCTGCGCATGTACGTGCTGACGCTGCACGCCGCCCTGCGGGAAAAAGGCGTCCACGCCGGGCTTCTGACCATCGGCGGTCTCGTCGAGCGTGGCGACATCCACCGCGTGTTCACCGCGCAGGACCACGGCTTCCCGGTGGGGACGCTCGACCCGGACGACATCGCCGACCGGGCGTGGTCGCTGTACACCGAGCGGGACGCCGAAGCGGAGTTCACCGCGATGGCCGCCGTCTAAGCGAGGGAGGCGAGTTCCGGGTGGGCGGCGGCGTAGCCGTCGAGCAGCCGCCGCGCGACCGACACCGAGTCGACCAGCGGGTGCAGCGCGAACGCGCGCAGCGCCGCCTCCCGCGAACCCGTCGTCGCCGCTTCGATCGTCGCCCGTTCGACGGCCTTGATCGCCGTCACCAGGCCCAGTGCGTGGTCCGGCAGTGGCGCGGCGGCGATCGGGCGGGCGCCGGTCGCGTCGACGGCGCACGGCACCTCGACGACCGCGTCGCCCGGCACGCCCGGGAGCGCGGACCCGTTGCGGACGTTGAGGATCAACGTCGTGCGCTCGCCGTGCGCGAGGCCACGCATCAAGGCCAGCGCGACCTTCTCGTAGCCGCCGCCCTCGAGATCGTCCCGCTCCCCTTCGCGTGTCTCGGCCATGTAGGTCGCTTCGCGCTCCAGGCGCGTGCGTTCCCACGACGCCAGCGAAGGTTTCGCGTAGAAGCCGCGTTGCTGCTCCAGCAGGAACGCCCCCCGCGAATCCGAACCGGCGGCTTCGCGGGCGAAGTAGTAGTAGTGCAGGTATTCGTTCGGCAGCGCGCCGAGCGCGCGCAGCCAGTCCACGCCGAAGAGCCTGCCCTCCTCGAACGATTCGCACGCGGCCGGATCGGCGAGCAGCCGCGGCAGGACGTCTTCGCCGCCGACGCGGACCGCGCGGAGCCAGCCCAGGTGGTTGAGCCCCGCGTAGTCGAACCGCGCCGTCGCCGGGTCGATCCCGAGGGCGCGGGCGACGCGGCGGCACAACCCCACCGGCGAGTCGCAGATGCCGATCACCCGGCCGCCGAGGTGCGCGGCCATCGCCTCGGTGACCAGCCCGGCGGGGTTGGTGAAGTTGATGACCCACGCGCGGGGCGCCAGCTCGCCGATCACCCGCGCGAGGCGGACCGCGACCGGGACCGTCCGCAGCCCGTAGGCGATCCCACCCGCACCGACCGTTTCCTGGCCCAGCACGCCTTCCGCCTGCGCGATCCGCTCGTCCAGCCGTCGGCCGTGCAGGCCGCCGACCCGGATGGCCGAGAACACGAAGTCCACATCGGACACCGCGTCGGCCAGGTCGGTGGTCGTGCGCACCCGCGGTGCGGCCGCCGCCCCGGCGGCCTGCTCGGCGAGGACGCGGTCGATCGCGGCGAGGCGGCCGGCGTCGACGTCGTGCAGGACGAGCTCGGTGACCCCGCCGCCGGCCAGGAGCGCCCCGTGCACCAGCGGCACGCGGAACCCGCCGCCGCCGATGATGGCCAGCCTCATCGCGGGACTCCCGCTGCCGGTTGACGGCCGGCCGCCTGCCGTCGGAGCTCGTGCCGCATCCGGCGACCATAGCAGCGGAAATCGCGCAATCCGTGGCCGAAGGCTGGCAGCTCTTGCGATTCGCACGCCGCTGACGCAGGCTCGGGCCACCCGTTGCGCGACCGGAATGGAGGCGCCCGTGCCGGCCGAGCCCGCGCCCGACATCGATGTCTTCCTGTCCGGCCTGTTGTTCTTCGACCTGGTCTTCACCGGGCTCGAACACCCGCCGTCACCGGGCACGGAGGTGTGGACGGGCGGCATGGGCTCGGGCCCGGGCGGGATCGCGAACTTCGCGGTCGCGCTGAGCCGCCTCGGCCTGCGGACCTCGCTGGCGGCCGCGTTCGGCACCGACGTCTACGGGCGCTACTGCTGGGACGTGCTGACCCGGCAGGAGCACATCGACCTGTCCCGGTCGCGGCAGTTCCCGGAGTGGCACTCCCCGGTGACGGTGTCGCTGGCCTACGCCGGCGACCGCGCGATGGTCACCCACGGCCACCCACCACCCGTCCCGGTCGCGGAACTCGCCGGGTCCCCGCCGCCGAGCCGGGCGACGGTGGCCCACATCGGCCTCGACACGGCCGAGTGGGTGCACACCGCGCACCAGTCGGGCAGCCTCGTGTTCGCCGACGTCGGCTGGGACCCGTCCGAGGCCTGGTCGCCCGCGCTGCTTGAGCAGCTGGCGTGCTGTCACGCGTTCCTGCCGAACGACGTCGAAGCGATGCGCTACACCCGCACGGACACCCCCGAAGCGGCGCTGGCCCGGCTCGCCGACCTGGTCCCGATCGCGGTGATCACCCGCGGCAGCGAGGGCGTGCTGGCGGTGGACGGCACGACCGGCGAGACGGCGGCGGTCCCGGCGCTCCCGGTGGACGTCCTCGACGCCACGGGCGCGGGCGACGTGTTCGGTGCCGGTTTCGTGGCCGCGACGCTGACGGGCTGGCCCCTGGTGGAGCGCCTCCGGTTCGCCTGCCTCACGGCGAGCCTGTCGGTCCAGCACTTCGGCGGCGCGCTGGCCGCACCGGGCTGGCACGAGATCGCCCAGTGGCACGCGCGGACCCGGAGCCCGGAGTACGCGTTCTTGGCCGACGTCCTGCCGGACCTGTCCGAAACGGTCGACCGCACGCCCCGGCGCGGGCCCGTGACGCTCGGCTTCGGCACCGACGCCGAGACCCGCTGGCGGTAGCCGGCCCGCCGGCGCGGGACGTTCCGGACATCCCGCACCGACCGCCCGGCCCGCCGCCCGCCGGCGCGGATCCGTGCCACGATGAGTGAGAAGAACCGGCCGAAGGAGGTCCGAGTGTCCGAGTGGGACGGCATCGGCCTGCCGCCACCGGTCGCGCGGACGGCTGAGCCGGCCGGGAAGGCCACCTCGCGGAAGCCGACGTTCCGCAAGGTGGCCGTCCCGGCCATTCGGGCCTACCCCACGGAAACCCGCAGGATCTGGTTGTGGCTGTTGTGCGGGACGCCGTCCTTGTCGCCGTCCACGCTGGTGGCCAGCCACAAGTGCCCGTCCGGAGCCGGCTCCACCGTGCGCAGCCTGCCGTACGTTCCGGTGAAGAACGCCTGGACGTTCGTCAGCGCGTCACCACTGAGCACCGCGCGGTAGAGCCGCGTCCCCCGTTCGCACGCCACGTACAGCGCGTCGTGAACGATCGCGATGCCGCTGCACGAACCCTGCGCCACCGGGTACGTCTGCTTCGGCGCGACGGATCCGCCGCACGAACCCGACGTGCCTTCGCACGAAGGCCAGCCGTAGTTGCCGCCCTTCACGACCAGGTTCGTCTCGTCCATGACGTTGTTGCCGAACTCCTGCTCCCACAACCTGCCCTGCGCGTCGAACGCCAGGCCCTGGACGTTGCGGTGCCCGTAGCTCCACACGGCGTTGCCGAACGGGTTGTCCGCCGGGATCGAGCCGTCCGGGTTGATCCGCAGCACCTTTCCGTTGGGGCTGCTGGTGTTCGGCGCGTTGGCGCTGTTCTGCGCGTCGCCCGTGCCCGCGAACAGGTACCGGCCGTCCGGGCTGAACCGCAGGCGGCCGCCGTTGTGGTACTTGTTGCGCGCGATGCCCGTCAGCAGGACCTGCTCGGTGCTCGTGACCAGGGAGTCGCCGGCCGGGTCGTACTGGATCCGCACGATCCGGTTGTCAGCGGCCGAGGTGTGCATGAGGTAGAGCCAGTGGTCGGTGGCGAACGACGCCGGGTTGATCTCCAGCCCCAGCAAGCCGCCTTCGCCGTCGGTGTTCTGGACGTCCGGCACGGTGCCGATCGTCTTCTTCGCCCCGGTCGCCGGATCCAGGTGGATGATGTCGTGCGCGTCGCGCTGGTTGTAGAGGATCGTGCCGTCCGGCAGGGTGACCAGGCCCCACACGACGTCGTCGTCGGTGGCGACCTGCGTGGCGCCGCAGACGCCCTGGGACGGCGAGCAGCCCGACCCGCCGGTGGTGGTGACGTCCAGGACCGGCGTGCTCGGCTCGCCGAGGTTGCCGTTCCGGTCGACGGCCCGCACCTGCAGGTGGTACGCGGTGTCCGGGGTCAGCCCGCCGAGCGTGGTGCTCGCCGTGTCGGACGTCCCGATCTGCGTGCCCGAGTCGTAGATCCGGTACCCGGTGACGCCGGTGTCGTCGGTCGCCGCCGTCCACGCGAGACCGATCGACGTGCTGTTGACCGCGGTGGTGTGCACGTCCGACGGCGTGGACGGCGGCGTGTGGTCGTCGGACGGCGGCGTCTTCACGGACAGGGTGCCGCTGGCCTGCGACACGTTCCCGGCCGCGTCGCGCGCGTTGACGTAGAAGCCGTAACTGCCGTTCGGGCCGAGGTTGCCGCAGGTCGCCGTCAGCGCGCCGGTCGTGCTCGCGCAGAGCTGGCCGTCGCGGTAGACGTCGTAACCGGTGACGCCGACGTCATCGGTCGCCGCGGTCCACGAGATGGTCGCGCTGGCCGAGGTGACCTCGACGAGTGACGGCGTGCCGGGCGGCGACGGCGGCTCGACGTCCCCGGCCGAGCCGTAGACGCCGAATTCCTGCAGCGAGTAGCCCTTCGACGCGTCGGTGCGGCAGCGTTTCGTGCCGTACACCCGCACGTAGCGGCCGGTGCCGTCGAGGGAGGTCAGGTCCTCGACGCCGCCCTTCCCCGCGGTCGTCGCGTAGATCTTCGTCCACGTGAGGTGGTCGGCGGACGTGTCGATTTCGTAGGCCGTGGCGCAGGAAGCGTCCCACTGCACCCGGACGCGGCTGACCCGCACCGCCGCGCCGAGGTCGACGTAAATCCACTGTGGATCGACGCCGGCCGCGCTGGCCCAGCGGGTGCCCGAATTTCCGTCGACCGCGTTCGCCGCCGGGCAGCACCCGCCCGACGACGAGACCGTCACGGGCTTTCCCTGCGACAGCAAGGGATCGGCGGCCTGCGCCGGCCCCGCCGCGGTCATCGTTGCGGCGGCGAGCGCAAGCGCGATCGCCCCCACCCGAATCCGTCTGCTCATTCCGTCCTCCATACTTGATGATGACGGCGGAGCGCTCCCGGATCGGCCTGTTGCCAGGCGACCTCGGGAAAACCCTACGAGCGGACCGTCCGGAAGGTCAACCGGCATCCCGCTCAACGGACCGAAGCGCACTCAGCTCGGCAGCACCCGTCCGAGGAAACCCCTGATGTACCCGGCGATGGCGTCCAGGTGCGTCTCCAGCGCGAAGTGCCCCGAATCGAGCAGGTGGATCTCGGCGTCCGGCAGGTCACGGGCGTAGGCGCGGGCGCCGTCGGCGACGAAGATTTCGTCGTTGCCGCCCCAGACGGCCAGCAGCGGGACCCGGCTGGTCCGGAAGTACTCGTGGAACTCGGGGTACAGGCCGATGTTGTGGTGGTAGTCGGCGAGGAGAGCCTGCTGGATCGCGGCGGCGCCGGGCCGGTCCAGCAGCGCCTGGTCGTGGATCCAGACGTCCGGGCTGACCAGCGACGGATCGGGCACGCCGTCGAGGTACTGCGCCTTGGTGGCCTCGAGGGTGACCATGGCGCGCAGGTCATCCTCGGTCAGGGTGCCGGCGGCCAGCTTCTGCGGCAGCCCGGCACCCAGGCCCTCGACGTAGGCGTTGCCGTTCTGCGTGACGATCGCGGTGACCCGCCCGGGATTCGCGGCCGCGATGCGCAGGCCCACCGGCGCACCGAAGTCCTGGATGTAGAGCGCGAAGCGGTCGAGGCCGATCTCGTCGAGCAGGCCGAGCGTGAGTTCGGCGAGCGCGTCGAAGGTGTAGGTGAACTCGCCGGCCGGCGGCGCGTCGGACGCGCCCGCGCCCAGGTGGTCCGGCGCGACGACGTGGTAGCGGTCGGCGAGCGCCGGGATGAGGTGCCGGAACATGTGCGAGCTCGTCGGGAACCCGTGGAGCAGCACGATCGTGGGTGCGTCGGCGGGACCGGCCTCCCGGTAGAAGAGCCGGTGCCCGGCGACGGTGGCGTAGCGGTGATGCACGGTGACCATAGGATGTTCTCCTCACGTCTCATGGATACTTTTTCATTTATCCATGAGACGCGCTAAGCTGTCAACGGATCGGGGAAACCGGCTGACGGACTCGGGAGGCGAACGTGGTCACTGCGGCACCCGGCGAGGAGCTCTCGCCCGCGCTGGCGCTGGTCAACACCCGGCGGCTGACGGCGGGCGGCCCGGTCGACGACCTGGTCTCGCCCGGCGAGGCGACGTCATGGCTGCGGCAGCACGACCTCGCCGCAACCGTCCCCGGCGAGGACGAGCTGAGCCGCCTGACGGACCTGCGCACCGCGGTCCGCGAACTGCTGGCCGCACTGGCGAACGGCCGCGCACCGGACACCGCCGCGGTGGACAAGGTGAACCGGGCCGCCCGCGCCGACGCAGCCGCACCCCAGCTCACCTGGCGCGACGGGCCGTCAAGGGAGTGGCACAGCACCCGCCAGGGCACGATCGACGCGGCGGTGGCGGCCCTGGCCCGCGACGCGATCAACGTGGTGAGCGGCGACCTCGCCCCGCTGGTCCGCCCGTGCGAGGCCCACGGCTGCATCCGCTACTTCCTGCGCGAGCACGCCCGCCGCCGCTGGTGTTCGACCACCTGCGGCGACCGTGTCCGCGCGGCCCGCCACCAGCGTTTGGTGGTGGAGCAGCGCGAGACATCCCTGTGAGGGGCTGCGATGTGGCGCCTTGATGTGGCGTTCGGCGGGGTGGTCCGGGCCGCCGGCGCTGGGCGTGGCCGAGCTGGGCTGGGGCCGCGCCAGGCTTAGCCGCGCCGCGCCGAGTCGGCCCGAGTCGGGCCGGGCCGAGCCGCGCCGAACGGGGCTGGGCCAGCCGGGCCTGGCCTGGCCGGCCTTAGTCGGGCTGGGCCAGCCGGGCGTGCCGGGTCCGGCCGGCCCGGCCCAGCCGAGCCGAGCCGAG
The DNA here is from genome assembly GCF_040638285.1 of Amycolatopsis sp. NPDC026612. Lineage (NCBI taxonomy): Bacteria > Bacillati > Actinomycetota > Actinomycetes > Pseudonocardiales > Pseudonocardiaceae > Amycolatopsis > Amycolatopsis sp. NPDC026612. Next base: position 34,737 of record NZ_JBEZYB010000009.1, on the reverse strand, counting down.
CCGAGCCGAGCCGAGCCGAGCCGAGCCGAGCCGAGCCGAGCCGAGCCTGGGAACCTTGGCGGTCACCGCGCTAATCGACCAGGGCGCCGCAGCTGATGTTGACCGTGGCGGCCGTCATCGTCCGCGCCCGGTCGGAGGCGACGAACGCCGCCACCTCGCCGATGTCGGCGAGCGTGGCCGCGCGGCCGAGCATCGTCTTGCCCGCGATGTTCTCCTCGAGCTCCGCCCGGCCCGGGAAGTCCGCCGGGAGCGTCTCGGGGATGCCGCCCGTCCGGAACGTCACCGTGCGGATTCCGTGCGGACCCAGCTCGGCGGCGAGCTGGCGGCGCATCGCCTCGAGCGCGTGGAACGCCACCTGCAGCCCGCCGACGGCGAACTCGCGCACGGGCTCGGCCGCGCCCCCGAAGAACAGGATCACCCCGGACCGCTGCCCGATCATGTGCCTAGCCGCCGCGCGGGCGGTCAGGAACTGGGTGCGCACGGCGGTCACCACCGGGCGTTCGTAGTCCGCGAGCGCCATGTCCACCAGCGGTGTGCCCTGGACGTCGCCGTGGCCGATGAGGTTGAACGAGACGTCGATCCCGCCCTCGGCGGCGACCGCGGCGGCGTGCTCGTCCACCGCCCGCTCGTCCAGGGCGTCGACCTCCGCCGTCTCGGCCTGGCCGCCGGCCGCGCGGAGGTGGGCGGCGACCGCCTCCAGGCGTCCGTGCGTGCGGCCGGCGAGGAACACCCGCGCACCTTCCTCGGCGAAGGCGGTGGCGACGGCCGTGCCGATCCGTCCGGCGCCGCCGTAGATGATCGCGTTCTTGCCGGTGAGCAACGTCATGAAGTCCTCCCATGGGTCACCCCTGCGTCGAACGGGCGCCCCCGGATTCGACAGGACTCAGGGCCGCGGCACGCCCATCGGGTTCGGCACCGGGACCACCCCGCTGTCGATCACCGCCCGGCTCAGCGGCACCGCCAGCTCCAGCAGCCGCTCCAGGTCGTCGCCCAGTTCCGCCACCGGGGCCGCCGCCAAGCGGTCGGTGTCCGCTTCGATCCGGCGGCGCAGCTCGCGTCCCCCCTCGGTCAGGCGGCCGGCCGCGTCGAGGGTTCCGCGGGCCCGCAACCGGTCCACCGCCGCGTCCCACTGCTCGTCCGACCAGCCGCGGTGGGGCTGGACGTCCGCGCGGCCGACCACTCCGTCACCGATGTGGGTGAGCGTGGTCTCCAAGCCGCTCAACCCGGCGTGCACCGCCGCCAGGACGTGGCCGTCGCCGCGGTGCTCGCGCAGGATCGTCGCCGCCAGCCACAGCCGGGACAGCGGGTCCGCCGGCTCCGGGACCGCCGCCCACGCCGCCGCCAGGGGCCGGCCGTCGAAGGCGCACGCGCCGGCCGCCCGCCACAGCAGCCCGGCCAGTTCCGAAGCCTCGCCCGCGACCGGACCCAACGCCGACGACACCGCCGCCAGCCGGGATTCGACGACCGCCGCGGGCGAGGCGAACGCCCACGCGTCCGGCAACGCCCGCGCCACCATCGCCGGCGCGAACCCGAACAGCACCGCCGCCGCCGGTTCCGGGCCGATCGGGCCCAAGGGCGCCAGCCGGCCCGCGAAGTACCCCATCCAGTAGCCGCGCAAGCCGGCCGCCTTCGCCGCTTCGGCCGTCTGGGGCGCGAAGTAGACGACGGCGTGCAACGGTTCCACGGCCGCCCAGAGCCGGCGTGCGGTCGATACCTCCACAAACGCTCCTCACGGGGTCAGCCGGTGCAGGTCGCGCGGGAACAGCGTGACCTCCCGGACGTTCGCGACGCCGAGCAGCCGCGCCGTCCAGCGTTCCAGACCGATGGCGAAGCCGCCGTGGGGCGGCATGCCGTGCGCGAACGGCTGCAAGTAGCCGGCGTACTCGGGCGCGGCTTCGCCCAGGACGGCGAGGTAGTCGGCGTGCCGGTGCAGGCGCTGGCCGCCCGTCACCAGCTCGAGCCCGCGGAAGAGCAGGTCGAAGCTGTTCGAGTAGCCCGGCCGGGCCGGGTCCGGGTGCGTGTAGAACGGCCGTTTCGCCATCGGGTAGCCGGTCACGAACAGGAACTCCGACCCGTGCTCGCGCCGCGCCCACTCCGACAGCGCCCGCTCGTGGGCGGGGGCGAGGTCGGGCTCGTCCGCCGGGACGCCGAGGAGGTCCAGCGCCGCGGCGAAGTGGATCTCCGGGATCTCGGCGGGGACGGTGACCAGCGCCGGGTCCGCCATCCCGGCCAGCACTTCCCGCAGGACGGCCATGACGTCGCGGTGGTCCCGGATGAACCCCAGTTCGACGTCCAGGCTGGTGTACTGCGCGAGGTGGCGGGCGGTGTCGTGCGGCTCGGCGCGGAAGACCGGGCCGACCTCGTAGACGCGCTCGAACACGCCGGTCAGCGCCTGCTTGAAGAACTGCGGCGACTGCGCGAGGTAGGCGGGGCGGCCGAAGTAGTCGATGCCGAACACGTTCGCGCCCGACTCGGTCGCCGACGCCACGATCTTCGGCGTGTGCACCTCGGTGAACCCCATACCGTCCAAAGTGGACCTGAAGCCGCGCACGGCGGCCGCGGACACGGCGAAGCGCTCCTTCAGCGAAGGATGCCGCAACGCCACCGGAGCGTGGTCGAGGATCGTCGGCAGCGAAGCCGTGACCGCGGGCCGGAAGAGGTCGAACGGCGGGGCCAGGACGGCCTCCCCCAGTGTCGTCAGTACCGGCTCGGTCAGCTCGACACCGCCGGGCGCGCGCGGGTTCGCCGTCACGGTCGCGTGCACCTCCACCACGGTTTCCTCCGGTGGCGCGGCCCCGTGCAGCACGACTTGCGCGAGCCCGGAGCGGTCCCGGACCACGACGAACGTGACGGACTTCAGCCGGCGACGGCGGTGCACCCAGCCGGCGACGCGGACGCGGGCGCCGACGTACCGGGGCAGGTCGGCGGCCAGAACGCGAGAACTCATCACCCTCCCAAACGGATCCCTCGGGAGTGCGGGCGATCAGGGACATCGCGGTGCCACCGCACTTTCACCGCCGGTGAAGGCGGCCTCGTCGCGGCCCGGTGACGGGGGCCGGCCGGCGGGGCATCGGGCGCGGACGCCGTTCCTCCCCGCACTCCGGAGGGTCTTCGCCGCCGGGCACGGGACCGCCTTCCCAGCTGCCGGCGGCTCTCTGGACCCGTGCGCTCCCGGGACTACTCGTCTCCATCAGCGCGTTGCCCGCCACCGTAGCCGCCCGGCCGCGAAGACGCCCCCCATTTCCCGGGGCAAGCACAGTCGGGTCGGCGCAGTCAGTCCCAGGCGACCGGCAGCTCGCGCAGGCCGTACACCAGCGTGTTGTGCTTGTACGCCAACGTCTCCCGCGGTACCGCCAGCCGCAGGCCGGGCACCCGGCGGAACAACCCCGTCAACGCCTCCTGCAGCTCCACGCGCGCCAGCTGCTGGCCGATGCACTGGTGCGCGCCGAACCCGAAGGCCACGTGGGTGCGCGGGTGCTCGCGGCCGAAGTCCAGTTCGTCCGCGCCCGGGAACACCTCCTCGTCGCGGTTCGCCGAGTTCACCGCCGCCACCAGCCACTCCCCCGCGCGAACGTCCCGTGACCCGACCCGGACGTCCGAGGTGGCGTACCGCAGCACGCCGAACTGGACGACCGACAGGTACCGCAGCAGTTCCTCCACCGCCCGCTCCGGCGCGGCGAGCACCACGTCACGCTGCCCGGGGTGCTCCAGCAGCACGAGCGTGCTCAGCGCGATCATGTTGGCCGTCGTCTCGTGGCCGGCCACCAGCAGGCTGAGCCCGAGCACGACGAGCTCCTCCATCGTGAGCGGGTCGGCGTCGGCACCAGCCGAAATCAGCCTGCTGAACAGGTCGTTCTGCGGATTCCGCTGCTTCTCGGTGAACAACCCGGCCAGATAGCCCGAAAGCGCGTCGTACGCCTGCTCGCCTTCCTCACGCGTCGCATCGGTGCTGACCAACGTCGTGCTCTGCCGCTGGAAGCGCGAACGGTCCTCGTACGGGACGCCGAGCAGCTCGCAGATCACCAGTGACGGGATCGGCAACGCGAAGTCCTGCACCAGATCCGCCCGGCCGGGCCGCGCGAGCAGCGCGTCGAGGTGACGCTCCACCAGCTCTTGGATGTAGCCGCGCAGCGCTTCCACCCGCCGCACGGTGAACTCGGCGAGCACCTTCTTCCGCAGCCGGGCGTGCGCGGCGCCGTCCAGCTGGATGATCGAGCCGGGACTGACCTCCTCGTCGAGGTCGGCGTTCGGGTTGACGTGCACCGAAGACGCGCCGCGTGAGCTCATCGTCCGGTCGGCGAGCACCGCGCGGACGTCGGCGTAGCGCGTCACCAGCCAGGCGTCCATGCCCGCCGGGCACCGCACCTTCGACGTGGGTGCGGTGTCCCGGAGGGTGGCGTAGTCGCCGGGTGGGTCGAGCGGGCAGCCGGCCTGGCGGGTCGTCGGGAGGGCCGGGGTTGCGGGTGCGGCCGTCACGGCGGATCACCTCTCTCTTCCGGTGGTACGGACACTTCCACCATGGAGAGGACCGCGGCCGCTGTGGGACGGCCGCCCCACTTGCGACCCGGATGGCCTAGCGAGCGCCGTACGCGCCGCCGTTCACGTGCACGACCTGGCCGGTGACGTGCCCGGCTTCCGGCGCGGCGAGGAACCGCACGGTGTCGGCGATTTCCTCCGGACGGCCGGCCCGCTGGTTGAACGCCAGGGAGACCCGGGAGTTCAGCCATTCGCCGGTGAGCGTGCCGTGGAAGAACTCCGTGTCGAGGACGACGCCCGGCGCCACGACGTTGGCGGTTCCGCCGGCGCCCAGCTGCCGCGCGAGGTCGGTGTTCCACGCCTCGATCGCCGCCTTCGCCGCGCCGTACGAGCCTGAGCCCTGCTTCGCCGCGATGGAGCCGAGTGTCACAACGCGCACGTTGTCCGCGAAGCGCGGCTTCAGCGCCGCGGTGACGAGCACGGCGGAGAGCACGTTGGCCTCGAAGTTCGCCTGCCACGCGTCGGCGAGGCCCTGCAGGTCGCCGGGTGCGGGTGCCTCCCGCACCCGGTCGGTGTTGCCACCGGCGTTGTTGACCAGGACGTCCACCCGCTCGGGCAGCTCCGCCAGCGCCGCCCGCACGGCCGCCGGGTCGCTCGCGTCGAAGGCCACCGCCCGCGCGCCGATCTTCTCCGCCGCCGCCTCGAGGACGTCCTTGCGCCGCCCGGTGACGGTCACCCGCTCGCCCGCCGCCGCGAACCGGGCGGCGATCGCCAGCCCGATGCCGGTGCCGCCCCCGGTGACCACGATTTCCCGCTGTTCGCTCATGCCGTCATCTTGGCCCAGGAAAGCGCTTACCTGCGGCGATTTCCCGGCGAGCGGGACACGAAACCCCGTTTGTTAGGGAACTTTACGAACAGGTCTTGACGCCCGGCCGGAGCCCGGCGAACCTGGACCCACGCCGCAGTCATCGTCCACCCAGTTCCCCGGAGGCAGCATGACCCGGCGCGTGCTCGTGCTCGTCGTGACCCTGTTCCTCGCCTTGACCGCCGCACTCGCCGGTGGACCCACGGCGAGCGCGGCCACCACCCAGCCCACCTTCCTCACCTTCTACGGCTGGTGGGACAACACCCCGCCGGGCGGTGACATCTCCTACCCGCAGCTCCACGGCACCGCGGGCGGCAAGGGCACCTACGCCGACCCGATCACCTTCGCCACCAGCAGCGACGAGCTCAAGCCCGGCACCAAGGTCTGGGTGCCGCGGGTGCAGAAGTACTTCGTCATGGAGGACGGCTGCGACGAGTGTTCCGACGACTGGAACAGCCAGGGCCCGAACGGCGGCCCCGGCCTGCGCCACATCGACCTCTGGCTCGGCGGCAAGGGCGGCAGCGCCTTCGACGCGATCGACTGCGAAGACGCGCTCACGCACTACAACCCCGACAACACGCCGGTCATGGAGCCGGTCGTCGTCGACCCGCCGTCGAACGAGCCATACGACGCCACGCCGATCTTCGACACGAGCACCGGGAAGTGCTGGGGCGGCGCGCGGCCGAACACGACGGTCGGCCAGTACCGCAACACCTCCACCGGCACCTGCCTGGAAGCCCCGGGCAGCGGCACCACGCTGAAGGTGGCGGCCTGCACCGGAAGTGCCGCGCAGCGGTTCACCTTCCACGGCGCCTTCCTCGTGATCGACGACAAGTGCGCGGGCATCTCCGGCAGCTCGATCGTGCTGCAGACCTGCACCGGCGGGCCGGCCCAGCAGTGGTCGATCAACCCGGACGGCACCATCTCGGACATCCAGTCCAGCAGCAAGTGCTTCCGCGCGTCGGGCACCACGCTCACCGCGGGCAGCTGCTCCGGCACCGCCGCCCGCTGGACGTTCACCCCGGCCGGCGCGTCCGGCCTCAGCGTGACGCCTTCGTCGGTGTCGGTGGCGCCAGGCGCTTCGGCGACGGCCACCGTGACGGCCACCGACGCCGTCACGCTGTCCGCGACCGGCGCCCCCGCGGGCGTGAGCGTGTCCTTCTCCCCCACGTCGGTGCCCGCCGGCGGGACCTCGGCCGTCACCGTCACCGCGGCCGCCACGGCCGCCCCCGGCTCGGCGACGATCACCCTCACCGGCGGGACGAAGACGGTTTCGCTGGGCGTCACGGTGACCGCAGGCGGCGGCTCGGAAACACTGCTGTCCCAGGGCAAGACCGCGACGGCGTCGTCCACGGAATCGTCGGCCTACCCCGCGGGCGCGGCCTTCGACGGCAACCTGACGAGCACGCGCTGGGCGTCGAAGGAAGGGTCCGCTCCGGAGTGGCTGCGCGTCGACCTCGGCGCCGCGAAACCGGTCTCGCGCGTCAAGCTGAGCTGGGAAGCCGCGTACGGGAAGGGGTACAGCATCCAGACGTCCGCCGACGGCACGACGTGGACGACGATCTACACCACCACGACGGGCAACGGCGGCACGGACGACCTGACCGGGCTGACCGGCACCGGCCGGTACGTGCGGATGAACGGCGTCACGCGGGGGACGTCCTACGGCTACTCGCTGTACGAGATGCAGGTGTACGGCCCCGCCTGAGTTGCCGAACCGGCAACGAAGTTTGCCTTCCTGGGGACGTCCTCCGCATGCTCGGGGGACGTCACCGAGGAGGACCCATGCCGCACGCGCACGACGAGCCCATGACCGTCGAGAACATGCTCAAACAGGACTTCTGGGAAGCGCTCTACCAGCGTGACAACCAGATCTGGAGCGGGAACGTCAACGTCAACCTGCGCACCGAGGTCGAGGGGCTGAAACCCGGGCGCGCCCTCGACCTCGGCTGCGGCGAGGGCGGCGACGCGATCTGGCTCGCGAAGCAGGGCTGGACGGTCGACGGCGCCGACATCTCGACCGTCGCGCTCGCCCGGGCCGAAGCCGCGGGGCGGGAGGCCGCCGTGGACGTCCGGTGGCTGCACCGCGACATCCTGACCTGGCAGCCCGAGGACACGTACGACCTGATTTCCGCGCAGTACATGCACCTCCCGCCGGACCTGCGCCGCGACGTCTTCACGGCGGCCGCGGCGGCGATCCGGCCCGGCGGCACGCTGCTGGTCGTCGGGCACTCGTCCAAGGCCATGCGGCAGTTCGACGGCCAGAAGCCACCGGAGGAGCTCTTCTTCGAGCCCGAGGAGATCACCACCTACCTCGGCGACCCGTGGTCGTGGGTGGTCGAAACGTGCGAAACGCGCGGCGAGGGCCACCACACCGACGCCGTCTACCGCGCGAGGCGGCTCAAGCCATAGAAAGCGGCACTTTCACGTGAAAGTGCCGCTTTGGGATGCAAAGCGTAGCTTTCACGTGAAAGTGCCGCTGTCTGCGGCTCAGGCGAGCTCGAGGCCGTAGGCCTGCAGCTCGAGGGTGAGCGGGTAGAAGTAGCTGGTCTGGGTGTCGCCGCCGGACAGCGTGCCCAGGCCCTTCGAGCCGTCGTACGCCGGGCCGCCGGAGTCGCCGTGGTCGGTGTGCGCGGTGGTCCCGAACTCGTGGTTGAGCACGCCGACGTCGAAGTTGACCGACTCGTCGACCGAGGTCACCTCGCCGCTGCCGCCGCCGGTGGTCGAGCCCTGCTTCTGCATCTGCTCGCCCACCGTCGGCGTCGCCGCGGCGGTGATCGGCTGGCCGGTGTTGATCTGGCCCGGCCCGGTGCCGTTCGGGCGGGTCAGCAGGCCGGAGTCGGCGCCGGGGCAGTCGCTTTCGACGACCTGCGCGCCGGAGACGTCGCCGCCGGACCAGGTGCCGCCGAGGTTCGTGCAGTGGCCCGCGGTGAGCAGGAACGGCGAGCCGCCGCGGGTCACGTTGAAGCCGAGCGAGCAGCGGCCCTGGCTGTTCTGGATCGCGTCGCCGTCCTTGAGGTAGAGCTCCAGCTTGCCGGTGCGGTGCTCGACGCGGACGCTGTCGCCGTACTTCGCGGCGGCCGCGGAGACCTTGTCCGCGGCCTCCTTGCCGGCCGCGTCGTAGACCTTCACGACGACCTGGTTGGTCTTCGTGTCGATGCCCCACGCGGTCTGCGGCACGTTCTTCACCGCGTCCAGCTGGTTCTTGACGCTCGTGAGCGCGGCGAAGGTGTGCTTGACCTTCTTCGCGGTGAAGCCGGCGGCCTGCACCTGCCGCACCGCGGCGTCGTCGACGACGTTCACGACGGCCTTGCCGTTGTCGAGGTAGACGCCGCCCGACGCGGCGCCCAGCGCGTCCGCCACCTGGGTGGCACCGGTGATGGCGCGGGCCTGCAGTTCCGCGAAGGCCAGGGGGGACGCGGTGGCCGCCGAGGGGCAAACACCGCTGGTCAGCGCGGCGGCCGACAAGACGGCGAAGGTCCTGAGGACGGTCTTCCGGGGAGTCATCAACTTCCTCCAGGTGGGGCGTTCGAAGCCGGTGCCGATACTTTCGTTGCCCGGCAACCAACGCACTACCGACGAAGGTTGGTTAATAACCAAGGGATCCGGACATACCTCTCAGATCACCCGGACGGCCCAGTGGGGTGTGGCTTCCGGCCTACTCGCGCGGCCAGCGGACGTGGTCCTCGTACCCCGGGTTCTTCTTCAGGTACCGGGCGATGAACGGGCAGACCGGCACGATCGTCCGGCCGTGGGCGACGGCGTCGTCGAGCGCGCCCCCGGCGAGCACCTTGCCCAGGCCCTGTCCCGAGAAGGCGTCGTCGATCTCGGTGTGGGTGAACACCGTGAGGCCGCCACGCAGGTCGTACGCGGCGATGCCCGCCAGCTTCTCCCCCGCCCATAACTCGTAGCGGCTCTCGTCCGGGTTGTCGACCACCCGGTTGTCGTCGGTCATCGGTTTCTCCTCGGTCGGGTACTCCACCATCGTGCGACGGCCGCTCGCCGCCTGCTGACCGGGCCGGGTCCCCCGCTGGGCCGCCCGGGGGACGTGCCCGGCCCGTTCGTGTGCATCCGGCCTGCTTCCCTTGGCGGGCACCGGCTTCGTTTGGTTGCCTCACGGGGTGCCTCAGCAACCGTTCGTCCTGCCCGAGTTCTACATGCCCTACCCGGCGCGCCTGAACCCGCACCTGGAGGGCGCGCGCGAGCACAGCAAGGCGTGGGCGGGCCGGATGGACATGATCGACGTGCCGCAGCACGGCACGGTGATCTGGACCGAGCACGACCTCGACTCCCACGACTACGCCCTGCTGTGCGCCTACACCCACCCCGACGCCGGCGCCGAAGAGCTCGACCTGATCACCGACTGGTACGTCTGGGTGTTCTACTTCGACGACCACTTCCTCGAGCTGTACAAGCGCACCGGCGACACCGAAAGCGCACGGGGCTACCTCGACCGGCTGACGCTGTTCATGCCCGCCGAAGGCGAAATCACGGCGACCCCGGAGAACCCCGTCGAGTGCGGGCTCACCGACCTGTGGAACCGCACGGTCCCGCACCGGTCGGCCGGCTGGCGGCGCCGGTTCATCGAAAGCACGAAGGCACTGCTCGACGAGTCGCTGTGGGAACTGGCCAACATCAACGAAGGACGGCTCGCCAACCCGATCGAGTACGTCGAGATGCGGCGGAAGGTCGGTGGCGCGCCCTGGTCGGCGAACCTGGTGGAGCACTCGGTGCACGCCGAGGTCCCTGACACGATCGCCGAGTCCCGGCCGATGGAGGTCCTTCGCGACTGCTTCGCCGACAGCGTCCACCTCCGCAACGACCTGTTCTCCTACCAGCGCGAGGTGCAGGACGAAGGCGAGCTGTCCAACGGCGTGCTGGTGTTCGAGGAGTTCCTCGGGCTGAGCACCCAGCAGGCGGCCGACGCGGTCAACGACCTGATCACCTCCCGGCTGCACCAGTTCGAGCACACGGCGCTGACCGAGGTGCCCGCGCTGTTCGACGAGCACGGCGTCGACCCGGCCGCCCGCGCGGCGACCTTCGCCTACGTCAAGGGGCTGCAGGACTGGCAGTCCGGCGGCCACGAATGGCACCTGCGGTCCAGCCGGTACATGAACGAAGGGGCCTTGGCCGGCCGCGGCGGGCCGGAACTGGGCGGCGTGACCGGCCTGGGCACGTCCGCGGCGCGCATCTTCTCGTCGGTGCTCGCGACGGCACCGCAACGGCTCCGGGCGTACGGCTCGACGCCGTTCCGCGCGGTCGACGTCCCGCACCCGGCGATCGACATCCCGTTCCCGCTGCGGCTCAGCCCGCACCTCGGGGCATGCCGGGTCCGCAACGTCGACTGGGCGCGGCGCACCGGCTTCCTCGACGGCGTGGTGTGGGACGAGCGGAAGCTGCGGGCCACCGACCTGCCGCTGTGCGCGGCGGGCATCCACCCGGACGCCACGGCCGACGCCCTCGACCTGACGAGCGACTGGCTGACCTGGGGCACCTACGCCGACGACTACTACCCGGTGGTGTTCGGCGCGACCCGCGACCTCGCGGGCGCGAAGGCGTGCAACCTCCGGTTGTCGGCGTTCATGCCGGTGGACGACTCGCCGACGCCGACGCCGGCGAGCGCGTTGGAGGTGGGCTTGGCCGACCTCTGGCCCCGGACCACGGCGGACATGAGCCCGGAGAACCGGCTGGCGGTGCGCCGGGCGGTCGACTCGATGACGTCGAGCTGGCTCTGGGAACTGGCGAACCAGGCGCAGAACCGGATCCCGGACCCGATCGACTACGTCGAGATGCGGCGCCGGACGTTCGGTTCGGACCTCACCATGAGCCTCTCGCGGTTCTCACACGGCCGTTCGGTGCCGCCCGAGCTGTACCGCACCCGCCCGGTGCAGGCGATCGAACACTCGGCGACGGACGTGGCGTGCCTGATCAACGACCTGTACTCCTACCGCAAGGAGATCCAGTACGAGGGCGAGCTGCACAACGCGGTGCTGGTCGTGCGCAACTTCCTCGACTGCCCGGAGCAGCGCGCGTTCGAGGTGGTGACGGACCTGCTCCACGCCCGGCTGGCGGAGTTCGGCCACGCGGCGGCGATCGAGCTGCCCGCCCTGTTCCGCGACTACGCCATCGAGCCGGACGTCCAGCAGATGCTGCTGGAGTACGTCCAGGAGTTCCGCGACTGGATGGCCGGAATCCTGAACTGGCACGAGAACGTGGGCCGCTACACCGAGACGGAACTGCGCTACCACCCGGCGGCGGCATCGGTGTTCGGCGGCCCGACCGGCATCGGGACGTCGTCGCTGCGCATCTCGTCCCTGATCCCGGCGGGTCACTGAGCCGCGTTGCCCTCGGCTCGATCATCCCGGTCGTGCCGACCGGCGCGGTGGTCGGCGCCGCGGCCGCGGCCTGGGCGGCCCGCAGCAGCACGGCTTCGTCGTGCACCCGCGCGAGCCGGCCTTTCCCGGCGAGGTCGTCGGGGCAGGGGCCTTGCACCGGTGTTCCGCGGCTGGCTGGCAGAGTTGGGGCACGCCCCGGTGGAAACCCCTGTCTCGGAGGTAGTTTCGTGAAGCTGACGGTCTACGGCGCGAGCTGGTGCCCGGACGTGAAGCGCAGCCGCGCGCTGCTCGACCGCGAAGGCGTCGAATACTCCTATGTGGACGTCGAGGCGGACGCCGACGCCGAGCGCCGCGTCCGCGAGCTGCAGGACGGCGCCCGCCGCATCCCGACGATCGTCTGGGAGGACGGCACGTTCCTGGTCGAGCCGTCGGACGACGAGCTGAGCGCGCGCCTGTGAAGCTGCTGCGGGAGCTGCCGCTCGGGACGCGGGTCGTGGTCCGCTACCGCATCGAGGGCGGCTTCACCGACGCGCTCGGCGACCTGGTGGCGCGCGACGAGGACTCCTGCACAGTCGAGACCCGGCGCGGCCGGGTCGTGGTGGCGTTCTCGTCGGTCACGCTCGCCAAACCGGTGCCCCCGCCGCCGGTCCGGAAATCGGGTGGCGGCCCGCCGTCGGCTTTGTGACCATCGGAGGCGTGTTCGACGAACTGGTGGCCGAAGCTTCGGCGGTCTCCGTCGAGGGCTGGGACTTCTCCTGGCTCGACGGCCGCGCCACCGAAGCCCGGCCATCGTGGGGCTACCAGCGGCTGCTCGGCGAGCGCCTGTCCCCCGTCTCCGCCGCGCTCGACCTGGAAACCGGCGGCGGCGAAGTCCTCGACGGCTGCCCGTCCCTGCCCCCGGTTTCGGCCGCCACCGAGTCGTGGGCGCCGAACATCGCGAAGGCGTCGGCCCGGCTGCGGCCGCGCGGGGTCCTGGTGGTGGCGACCGCCGGCATCCCGTTCGCGGACGACGTGTTCGACCTCGTCTCCAGCCGCCACCCCGTGAGGACGCAGTGGGCCGGGATCGCCCGCGTGCTGCGCCCCGGCGGAACGTACTTCTCCCAGCAGGTCGGCCCGGCGAGCGTGTTCGAGGCGGTGGTGTACTTCCTGCGCAAGGTGATCTGGCTGGTCCCGGGGTTCACGGTGGAGCGGTACCGGGACAAGCTGCGGGAGCTGCACGAGCTGATCGAGCGCGACGGCCCGTTCGTCGCCCACGCGACGCGGTTCCTCATCGAGGCCCGGAAGCCTTGACGATCGCCGCTTCGACGCCGTCCAGCAGCAGCTCCAGCCCCGCCTCGAACGACAGCCGCGCCTCCCGTTCCAGGTAGGGCTCGTCGTCGGAAGCCTCGTACGCCCCTTCCTCCCCCAGCCGGGCCACCGTCGGAAACCGCGTCGAGAGGTCCGGCGCCAGCTCGCCGAGCAACGCCGGCCGCGCGTACCACCAGTCCTCTTCGGACAGTCCCGTCTCGCGTGCCGCCTGGCGTGACTCCGCCGCCGCCTGGACCGAGCCGCGCACGATGTTGAACAGCGCCGACACCACCCAGCGCACCCGGGGCAACGGCAACCCCGTGGCCGCCAGAACGGAAAGCAGCGTCTCCTGCACGTGGAACTCCCCCGGCCCGAGCACCGGTCGCGCCGGGGACACCTGCAGCAGCCACGGGTGCCGCAGGTGCAGGTCCCACAGCGAACCGGCCGAGGCCACCGCCGCCGGCCGCCACCCGGACGAGACCGGGAACGCCGAAGGCAGCTCCGCCAACGTCCGGTCGTACATCAGGTCGACCAGCTCGGTCTTGCCCGGCACGTAGGTGTACAGCGCCATCGCCGTCCGGCCGAGGCGCTCTCCCACCGAACGCATCGACAGCGCCGCCATGCCCTCCGCGTCGGCGATGTCGATCGCCGCCGCGACGATCGCCTCGACGGACAGGCCCGGTTTGGGGCCCGGGCCCGTGCGCGGCGCCACCACGCGCGGCGCCCACAGCAGCTCCATGGACCGCCGGGCGTCCCCCTGACCCGCGAAGACGACCACCTCGACGACTCCTTACAGCATAAAGTAATGTACGATGGAGAATCTCTTTACAGCCTAAACTATCAAGAGGGACGGTATGACCTCACCCAGGCGGGCCGCCGACACCCACGACGTGATCCAGGTCCGGGGGGCCCGGGAAAACAACCTCACCGGCATCGACCTGGACATCCCGAAGCGCCGGCTCACGGTGTTCACGGGTGTCTCCGGCTCGGGCAAGTCGTCCCTGGTCTTCGGCACCATCGCGGCCGAGTCCCAGCGGCTCATCAACGAGACCTACAGCGCCTTCCTCCAGTCGTTCATGCCGAGCCTCTCGCGCCCGGACGTCGACCTGCTGGAAAACCTCAGCGCCGCCATCGTCGTCGACCAGGAGCGGATGGGCGCGAATTCGCGCTCCACGGTCGGCACCGCGACCGACGCCTACGCGATGCTGCGGATCGCCTTCTCCCGGCTCGGCGAACCGCACGTCGGCACGTCCGGCGCGTTCAGCTTCAACCTGCCCGAGGGCATGTGCCCGGCCTGCGAGGGGCTCGGCCGGGTCTCCGACCTCGACGTCCACGCCCTGCTCGACTTCGACCGCTCGCTCAACGAAGGCGCGGTCCTGGTCCCCGGCTGGGCCCCCGACAGCTGGTACGTGCAGATCTACGCGGCGTCCGGCTTCGTCGACCCGGACGCGAAGATCCGGGACTACTCGCCCGAGCAGCTCGACGACCTGCTGCACAAGGCCCCGTGCAAGGTGAAGGTGGGCAAGCAGAACCTCACCTACGAAGGCCTCGCGGTGAAGGTCAAGCGGCTCTACCTGCACAAGGACACCGAGACGCTGCAGCCGTACATCCGCGGGTTCGTCGAGAAGGCGGCGACGTTCAAGACGTGCGACGAGTGCGGCGGCGCCCGGCTCAACCAGGCCGCGCTGTCGGCGAAGATCGACGGGAAGAACATCGCCGACTGCGCGGCCCTGCAGATCAGCGACCTCGCCGAGTTCGTGCGGAACCTGGACGCGCCGTCGATCCGGCCGCTGCTGGGCAACCTGCGCGACACGCTCGACTCGCTGGTCGAGATCGGCCTCGGCTACCTGTCGCTCGACCGCGAGTCCGCGACGCTCTCGGGCGGCGAGGCGCAGCGCGTGAAGATGGTGCGCCACCTGGGCTCCAGTCTCACCGACGTCACCTACGTCTTCGACGAGCCGACCGTCGGGCTGCACCCGCACGACATCGAGCGGATGAACAACCTGCTGTTGTGCTTGCGGGACAAGGGGAACACGATCCTGGTCGTCGAGCACAAGCCGGAGACGATCCGGATCGCCGACCACGTCGTCGACCTCGGCCCCGGCGCGGGCACCGCCGGCGGGCGGCTCTGCTACACCGGGAGCATCGACGGCCTGCGCGCGTCCGGCACGCTCACCGGCCGCCACCTCGATCACCGCGTCACCCTGCGCGCGCAACCCCGCACGCCGTCCGGGCACGTGTCGATCACCGGCGCGAAGCTGCACAACCTGCGTGACGTCAGCGTCGACGTCCCGCTCGGCGTCCTCACCGTGGTCACCGGGGTGGCCGGCTCCGGGAAGTCGTCGCTGATCCACGGCTCCCTGGCCCAACGCGAGGACGTCGTCGTGGTCGACCAGTCGGCGATCCGCGGGTCCCGGCGGTCCAACCCGGCGACCTACACCGGGCTGCTCGACCCGATCCGGACGGCGTTCGCCAAGGCCAACGGCGTCAAGGCGAGCCTGTTCAGCGCCAACTCCGAAGGCGCCTGCCCGCGCTGCAAGGGCCTCGGCGTGATCTACACCGACCTGGCGATGATGGCCGGGGTCGCGTCGGTCTGCGAAGAGTGCGAGGGCAAGCGGTTCACGCCCAAGGTGCTGACCTTCGAACTGCGCGGCAAGAACATCAGCGAGGTGCTGGCGATGTCCGTCGCCGAGGCGCGCGAGTTCTTCCCCGGCGGCACCGCGCGCGCGGTGCTCGACCGCCTCGCCGACGTCGGCCTCGGCTACCTGACCCTCGGGCAGCCGCTGACCACCCTGTCCGGCGGCGAGCGGCAGCGGCTCAAGCTGGCGATCCGGATGGCGGAGAAGGGCTCGACCTACCTCCTCGACGAGCCCACGACCGGGCTCCACCTCGCCGACGTCGACCAGCTCCTCGCCCTGCTGGACCGGATCGTCGACGCGGGCAACACGGTGATCGTCATCGAGCACCACCAGGCCGTGATGGCCCACGCCGACTGGCTGATCGACCTCGGCCCCGGCGCCGGCCACGACGGCGGCCGGGTCGTCTTCGAAGGCACGCCGGCTTCGCTCGTGGCCGACGCTTCCACCCTCACCGCTCGCCACCTGCGCGAATACCTGGGGAAGCCGTGAACCCGACCGGCCTGCTCGAAGTGACGGCGGTGCGGCGCGTGACCCCGCGCACCGTGCGCGTCACCTTCACCGGCGACGGCCTCGGCGAGCTGGAGCCGTGGCCGGACCAGCAGCTCAAGCTCCTGTTCCCGCCGCCGGGCCGCCCGGTGCGGCTGCCGTCGGCCGGCGACGACGTCCTGCGCTGGTACCAGGCGTACCTCGCGATCCCGGCCGGAGAACGCCCGGTGATGCGCAGCTACACCGTGCGCGGCCGCGACCCGGGCCGGGCGGCGATCGACGTCGACTTCGTGCTGCACGGCTCCACGGCCGGCCCGGCCACGGCGTGGGCCCGGACGGCGGCACCGGGTGACGTCCTCGGCCGGTACGGCCCGGACCCGGCCTACCGCCGTCCGCTGTCCGCAGCGGACGTCCTGCTGTGCGCGGGCGACGAGACGGCGATCCCCGCCATCGCGACCATCCTGTCCGAAGTGGACAGTGCGGTGGTGTTCGTCGAGGTCGCGGACGCGGCCGAGGAGCAGCCGCTGCCCGGCGAGGTGCACTGGCTGCACCGGAACGGCGCCGAGCACGGTCGCAAGCTGGTCGAAGCCGTGCGCGACGCGAAGCTCCCGGGCGGTTCGGTGGCCGCGTGGCTGGCGGGCGAAGCGGGCGTGGTGCGGACCCTGCGCCGCCACCTCGTCGGCGACCGCGGCCTCGCCGAGAACGCCGTCGAGTTCACCGGGTACTGGCGGCGCAGCCTGACCCAGGACGACGCCCCGACCGCGGAGGACCTGGCCGACGCCGCGGAAAAGGGGGGTGGTTGATGGCAGACTCGGCCGGGTGCGAGCGGAACTGACGGCATCGGGCATCGATCCGGCTTCGGTGGTGACGGCCGAGGAGATCGGCGGGGGAACGTACAACCGGGCGATCCGGATGACGCTGGCGGACGGGCGGCGGCTGGTGCTCAAGATCGCACCGGCCGCGCCCGGCCTGTCCTACGAACACGACCTGCTCGCGACGGAGGCGGAGTACTACCGCCTGGTGGCCGGGCCGGTGCCGTCGGCGGTGGGCGCCGGGCCGGGATTCCTGCTGATGACGGAGGTGCCGGGCGTCCCGTGGCACGGCTCGAAGGTCACCGGGCGCGAGGCGCTGCGCCGGGAGCTCGGCGGGATCGTGGCCGGGCTGCACACCGTGACCGGCGCCGGGTTCGGCTACCTCCAGGATCCCCCGCACCCGACGTGGCCGTCGGCCTTCGCGGCGATGGTCGACGCGGTGCTCGGCGACGCCGTCCGGTACGGGGTGCACCTCCCCCGGCCCGCGGCGGAGATCGCGCACCTCGTCCGCCGCCACGAGCCGCTGCTGGAGCTGGTCACGACACCGGTGCTCGTCCACTTCGACCTGTGGGACGGCAACATCCTGCTCGACGGCGACCGGGTGTCCGGCATCATCGACGCCGAGCGCGCGTTCTGGGGCGACCCGGTGGCGGAGTTCGTGTCACTGACGCTGTTCCGCGACCTGGACCCCGCGCTCGTGGACGGCTACCGCGCGGCGGGCGGCCCGGCCGCGTTCGACGCGCCGTCCCGGCGGCGCCTGGCGCTGTACCGCGTGTACCTGGACCTGATCATGCTGGTGGAGATCGTGCCACGGCGGTATTCGGACGCGGACCGGGCGCGGTTCATCCGGACTCGCCTCGCCGACGACCTCGACACCGTGCAGCGCGCGCTCTGAAACCACTTCGGTGGTGCTGCGGAAGCCGCTCCGATCACGCGAACACCAGCGACACCAGCTCGTCCACGAACGGCTCGACCAGCTCGGCCCCGGTCCGGTGGAGCACGCTGTGGAACAACGCCACCCGCCCGTGTGCGCCCACGAACACCACCGCCGCCGCGCGGCCCGGCGTCACCCTCAGCGGGTGGCCCGCTTCGACGCACCGTTCGAACCCGGTGGCCAGCCGGTCGATCACGTCCAGCAGCGGGCCCTCCGCGCGGGCGTCCGGGACCGGCCGCGACGCGCCGTTCGCGAGCATCAGCCGGTAATGCCCGGGATTCTCCATGGCGAAGGTGCAGTAGGCGTGAATCTGCGCCCGGACCCGGCCGACGACGTCGGTTTCGCCGAGCGACTCCTCCGCCGCCCGCATCGAATCCCGCAGCCGGGCGTATTCGTGCTCGAGCAAGCCGCGCACCAATTCCGCACGATCGGAAAAATGCTGGTAGATGCTCGCCGGGGCGATACCGACGGCGCGCGCGACCCCGCGGATCGTCAGCCCGTCCTCGCCGCCGAGGTCGGCGAGCAACCGGGCGGCCGCGGCCAGGATTTCACCGCGCAGCCGTTCGCCTTCGCCCCAGCGGTTTCTCGTTCGGCCGATTCCGGCTTCAACGTGTTCCGGCACCCGCCCATTCATACGCCCGGGGGGCAGGGTGTCGTATTCCGGGGTCCGGAAAACGGCGGCCGGAACGCGGTCAGGAAACCAGCGCGGGGTAGAGCGCCGTCAGATCGGCGGACAACCCGGCCCGCACGTTCCGGCTGACGTCATCGGCCAGCACCTCGAAGCGGCCTTGCTCGACGGCGTCGAGCGCCAGCCCGGCCACGACCGCCGGGTCGATCTTCGGGCCGTCGACGTCCTTGGCCATGTCGGTGTCCATGTAGCCGACGTGCAGCGCGGTCACCTGCGTCTTCTGCGGGGCCAGTTCCAGGCGCAGCGCGTTGGTCAGCGACCAGGCCGCCGACTTCGCCGCGGAGTACGCCGCCACCTGCGGTGCGGTGAACCAGGAAAGCACCGAGAGCACGTTGAGCACCGCGCCCCCGCCGTTGCGCTCGAGGACCGGCGCGAACTCGCGCGTGACCGCGAGGGTGCCGAAGTAGTGCGTGTCCATCTCCAGCCGGATGTCCTCGAGGGACCCGCCGAGCAGGGACGCCCCGGTCGACGAACCGGCGTTGTTCACCAGCAGCGTGACGTCGCCGGCGGTCTTCGCGGCTTCCCGGATCGACGCCGGGTCGGTCACGTCGAGACGCAGCGGGACGACGCCCGGCAGGTCGATCGACTCCGGGTTGCGCGCGGCGGCGTAGACCTTGGCCGCGCCCCGCTCGACGAGGGCGGCGGCGAACCGCCGTCCGAGTCCCCGGTTGGCTCCGGTGACCAGCACGACCGCACCTGAGATGTCCATGACGAGCTCCTCTCGACCTGACTTGCTCCCTGCAAGCTAGCTGAGCCTGACCCTACGGGGTAGACTTGCTCGTAGCAAGTCAGGTCGAAGGGATCACACGATGAGCCGCCGCATCACCTGGGAGGACGCCGCCTGTCCGATCGCCCGCGCCGCCGACGTCCTCGGCGAGCCGTGGACGCTGCTGATCCTGCGCAACGCCACCGCGGGCACCACCCGGTTCGAGGACTTCCGCGCCCAGCTCGGCATCGCCGACAACGTGCTGACGACCAGGCTGGCCAAGCTCGTCGACCGCGGACTGCTGACCAAGCTCCCGTACCGCGACGGCGGCCGCACCCGGCACGAGTACCGCCTGACCCGGGCCGGCTCGGACGCGCTGCCGGTGCTGCACGCGCTCGGCGCCTGGGGTGACGCCCACACTGCGTCCGAGCAAGCACGCGGCCCGATGACACTGGTCCACACCCGCTGCGGCCGGCTCACCCGGCCGGGCACGAAGTGCGACAGCTGCGGAAAACCACTGGCCAGGGACGACCTGGCGTGGCGCGGCTCGTGGCTGGGCGACGGCGAGATCCCGCTGGCGGACCCGGTCGGCTGACCCGGTCGGCGGAAAGGCCGGCGCGATAGGTTCGGAGGATGCTGACCACGCTCGCCGTCGAGAACTACCGCTCACTGCGTGACCTGGTGCTGCCGCTGTCCGGGCTGACCGTCGTCACCGGACCGAACGGCAGCGGCAAGTCGAGCCTGTACCGGGCGCTGCGGCTGCTCGCGGACGCGTCGCGCAACGGCGCCGTGGCGGCGCTGGCCCGGGAGGGCGGCCTGCCCTCGACGCTGTGGGCCGGCCCGGAGAACGGCGTGCGACGAGGGACCACGCGTGTCGAGGGCAAGGTGCACACCAACGCCGTCGGGCTGCGGCTCGGCTTCGCGGGCGACGAGTTCGGCTACGCCCTCGACCTGGGGTTGCCGGTGCCGGGCAAGAGGACGTTGTTCAACCTCGACCCGGAGTTCAAGCGGGAAGCGGTCTGGTCGGGACCGTTCCTGCGGCCGTCGGCGTTGCTGGCGGACCGGGCGGGCCCGTCCGTGCGCACCCGCGTCGAATCCGGGGGCTGGGGTGGCGATCGGTTCAAGATCCGGTTGACGGACAGCATGCTGAGCGAATTCGCGGACCCGCGCGCCTGCCCGGAGCTGGTGGTGCTGCGGGAGCGCATCCGGTCGTGGCGCTTCTACGACCACTTCCGCGCGGACGCCGACGCACCGGCGCGCCAGTCCCGCATCGGCACCCGCACGCCGGTGCTGTCCCACGACGGCGCCGACCTCGCGGCGGCCCTGCAGACGATCATCGAAGTGGGCCGCGCCGCGGACCTCGCGGAAGTGCTCGACGCGGCCTTTCCGGGCTCGACCGTGGAGGTGCGGCGCTCCGAGGACGGCCTGCTGTCGGTCGAGTTCCGCCAGCACGGGTTGCTGCGCGCGTTGTCGGCGGCGGAGCTGTCGGACGGGACGCTGCGGTTCCTGCTGTGGGTGGCGGCCCTGCTGACCCCGCGCCCGCCGGAGCTGCTGGTGCTGAACGAGCCCGAGACCAGCCTCCACCCGGACCTCCTCCCGGCCCTGGCGACCTTGATCGCGACGGCGGCGAAGGAGACCCAGCTGGTGGTGGTGTCCCACGCCCAGCCCCTGATCCGCGCGCTGGCGGAGGTCGCCGAGGTGAGCACGGTGGAGCTGGAAAAGGAGTACGGCGAGACGAAGGTGGCCGGCCAGGGCCGGCTGGACCGGCCCGCCTGGCACTGGCCCGCCCGCTGAGCCGCCCCACCCGCCCGGCACCCGTACCCAGCCGGACGCGTGCCGGCCGACTGGGTACGCCGGTCAGCGGCCGCGGGTGCTTTCGCGGATCTCCAGCCCGAAGGGCGTTTGGATGTCCTGCGGGGGTGACGTCGTGTCGCCCGTGATCCGGCGGTGGACGAGGTCCACCGCCGCCTCGGCGAGTGCCGTTTTGTCCGGGGCGATCGTCGTCAGCGACGGGAGCGAGAATGCGCTCTCTTCGTTGTTGTCGAATCCCACGATGGCGACGTCCTCCGGCACCCGGAGCCCCAGCTCCGCCACCGCGCGCAAGGCGCCGACGGCCAGCAGGTCGTTGAAGCAGAACACCGCGTCCGGCGGCGAATCCGACGCCAGCAGCGACTTCATCGCCGCCGACCCGACCGACCGGTGCCACTTCTCCGCCGGGGCCACCAAAGCGTCCGAATAGGACAAACCGGCCTCGGCCAGCGCCGCCCGGTACCCGGCCAGACGCTGAGACGACGTCCCGCGCTCGGGGTTGCGCCCGATCGCCGCGATGCGCCGCCTGCCGAGCGAGGCCAGATGGGACACCGCCGTCCGCGCGGCCAGGACGTTGTCGATCGCCACGTGGTCGATCGGCACGTCCACCGCGTGCTCACCCAGCATGACCAGCGGGATCCCGCCCGGATCGGCCGGGAAGTCCGCCGCCTCCAGGGCTTCCGGGTGCACGAGGGCCCCGTCGACCAGGTGCGGCCCCAAGGACGAAAGCGTCTCCCGCTCCCGTGACCGCGTGCCCTGCGTCTGTTCGATCAGGACGCTCCAGCCGCGCTTCTGGGCCGCCGTGATGACCAGGCCGGCCAGCTCGCCGAAGTACGGGATCGACAGCTCCGGCACCATCAGCGCGAGGAACCCGGTGCGGCCGCGGCGGAGGTTGCGCGCCCCGACGTTCGGCCGGTACCCGGTCACCGCCAGTGCTTCCTCGACACGCCGCCGGTTCTCCGGCTTGACGAAGGCGTAGCCGTTCACGACGTTCGACACCGTCTTCACCGACACTCCGGCAAGCGTGGCGACGTCCTTGAGCGTCACGGTCACGAGCGGTCCCTTCAGAGAGTGAGCACGAAGTGTAGCGAGCGACTGCCGGTTTACAACGTTGTTCCAACGATGTAAAAAGTACCTCAAGGCTCCCGCGGTGACCCCGATCACCTCGGCGAGCGGGCCACCAACGACGCTGCCCGAGGAGTCGCTGTGCTTTCGTCCTCCCGTCCCCGACTGGTTCTGGTCACCGCGGCCGCCGCCGCGCTCACCCTCACCTCCTGCACCAGCCGGGAAGAAACCCCCGCGGCGCCGTCGAGCGGCGGTGGGCCGGCCGCGAGCGCCCAGTCCGCCGCACCGTCCGCCGACGGCTGCACCCTGCAGAAAACCGGTTACCCGAAGGTTGACCTGAAGACGGCGGTGGTCGGTTTCTCACAGTCCGAAAAGGAAGCCAACCCCTTCCGGATCACCGAGACGCAGTCCATCCGGGACGAAGCCGCGAAGCTCGGCATCGCGAGCGACAAGCTGCTCGTCACCAACGCCCAGAGCGACCTGAACCGCCAGATCAGCGACATCAAGTCGATGCTCGACCGCGGCGCGCAGCTGCTCGTCGTCGCGCCGCTGAACTCCGACGGCCTCCAGCCCGCCCTCGACGCGGCGAAGGCCAAAAAGGTCCCGGTCGTCACCATCGACCGCAAGGTGACGTCGCAGCCGTGCACCGACTACCTGACCTTCATCGGCTCCAACTTCGTCGAACAGGGCCAGCGCGCCGCGCAGGAGACCGCCCGCGTGACCGGCGGCACCGGCAAGGTCGCCATCCTGCTCGGCTCGTCCGGCAACAACGTGACCACCGACCGCACCAAGGGCTTCAAGGACGAGCTCGCCAAGACGCCGGGCCTGTCCGTGGTCGCCGAGCAGACCGGCGAGTTCGACCGCTCCAAGGGCCAGTCCGTGATGGAGCAGCTCATCCAGAGCCACCCGGACATCACCGCCGTCTACGCCGAGAACGACGAGATGGGCGTCGGCGCGGTCAACGCGCTCAAGACGGCAGGCAAGACGCCGGGCAAGGACGTCAAGGTCATCTCGATCGACGGCACCCGCAACGCCGTGCAGCTCATCGTCGACGGCAGCTACAACGCCGTGATCGAATCCAACCCGCGCTTCGGCCCGCTGGCCTTCCAGACGCTGCAGAAGTTCGAGAACGGCGAGCCGATCCCGGCGAGCATCGTGATCACCGACGACCAGTACGACGAGACCAACGCCGCGCAGAAGGTCGGGAACTCCTACAAATGACGGCAGCCACCGAAGAGGACGTCGCCATGACGACCGCACCGGTGCTCGAGGTGACCGGGGTGACCAAGCGGTTCCCCGGCACCCTCGCCCTCGACGACGTCAGCTTCGCGCTGAAGCCGGGCGAGGTGCACGCGCTGGTCGGCGAGAACGGGGCAGGCAAGTCCACGCTGATCAAGGTGCTCACCGGCGTCTACCAGCCCGACGAGGGCGAAGTGCGCCACCTCGGCGAGCCGGTGACGTTCAAGCGGCCGATCGACGCCCAGCGCGCCGGGATCTCCACGATCTACCAGGAGGTCAACCTCGTCCCGCTGATGAGCATCGCTGGCAACGTCTTCCTCGGCCGCGAACCCCGCACTCGCGCGGGGCTGGTCGACTGGTCGAAGATGTACTACGAGGCCCGTGAGCTGCTCAAGGGCTACGGCATCGACGACGACGTCAAGCGTCCCTTGCACACCCTCGGGGTCGGCGCGCAGCAGATGGTCGCGCTGGCCCGCGCGGTCTCGACCGACGCCAAGGTCGTCATCATGGACGAGCCGACGTCGTCACTCGAGCCGCGCGAGGTGGAGACGCTGTTCGAGGTGCTGAACCGGCTGCACGCCGAAGGCATCGCGATCGTCTACGTCAGCCACCGGATGGACGAGCTGTACCGGGTGTGCGACAGCGTCACCGTCCTGCGCGACGGCCGAGTCGTCCACAGTGGACCGTTGAAGCGCCTGCCGCGCATCGAGCTCGTGTCCAAGATGCTCGGCCGGGAGATCAAGCAGATCCGCGAAGAGGGCGTCACGGCGTTCGGCGAGGAACACGACGTCGAGCGCGAACCGCTGCTCAAGGCGGAAAACCTGAGTGGCCTGCGGAAGCTGCACGACGTCTCGGTGAGCATCCGGCCCGGCGAGGTCGTCGGACTGGCCGGGCTGCTCGGCTCCGGCCGCAGCGAGACGGCCCGGGCCATCGTCGGCGCGTTCCCCCTCGACGGCGGCAGCGTGCTGCTGGCCGGGAAACCGCTGAAGAAGGGCAAGATCAAGGCCGCCATGCGCGCCGGGATCGCGCTGCTGGCCGAGGACCGCAAGACCGACGGGATCATCCCGAACCTGTCGGTGCGCGAGAACATCGTGCTGGCCGCGCTGCCGACGCTGTCGCCGTTCGGCCTGGTCAGCACGGCCAAACAGGACAAGATCGTCAAGATCTTCATGGAGCGCCTGCGGATCAAGGCCGCGAGCCCGGAGCAGAAGGTGTCGGAGCTGTCCGGCGGCAACCAGCAGAAGGTGCTCCTCGCCCGCTGGCTCGCCACCGGTCCGAAGATCCTGCTGCTCGACGAACCCACCCGCGGCATCGACGTCGGCGCCAAGGCCGAGGTCCAGGCGCTGATCGACGAACTCGCCCAGGAAGGGCTCGGGGTGCTGCTCATCTCGTCCGAACTGGAGGAGCTGATCGACGGCTCCGACCGCGTGGTGGTGCTGCGCGACGGCTCGGTCGTCGGCGAACTGACCGGCGACGGCATCACCGAGGAGAACGTACTGACGGCCATCGCAGCGGAGGGTGACAACGATGTCCACCGCCACCCTTGAGCGCGCGAAGGTCACCGCGTGGCTGCAGGACTACGGCGTCTACCTGGCCGTCGTCGTGCTGCTGCTGTTCAACGTCCTGTTCACCGAGAACTTCCTGTCCGCGGCCAACTTCCGCACCCAGCTGGTGCAGGCGGCGCCGGTCTGCATCGTCGCGCTCGGCATGGCGCTGGTGATCGGCACCGAGGGCATCGACCTGTCGGTCGGCTCGGTGATGTCGATCGCCGCCGCGCTCATCCCGCTCTACCTCGGCGCGGGCCCGCTGACGGCGATCGTCGTGGCCGTCATCGCCGGGATCGTCTCGGGCCTGTTCAGCGGGTACCTGGTGGCCTACCTGGGCATCCAGCCGATCATCGCCACGCTCGCGCTGCTGGTCGGCGGCCGCGGGCTCGCGCTGGTCATCGCCCACGGCCAGCTCGTCCAGCTGCACAACCAGGACTTCCTCGAGCTGGGCACGGGTGACGTCCTGGGCGTGCCGATCATGGTCATCGTCGCGGCGGTGCTCGCGGTGCTGGCCGGGCTGGTCGTCCAGCGCACGACGTTCGGACGGCACCTGGTCGCGGTCGGCGGCAACCGCGCGGCGAGCACCCTGGCCGGGCTGCCGGTGAAACGCGTGCTCGTCGGCGTCTACGTCATCTCCGGGGCGCTGGCCGCGGTGGCCGGCGTGCTCGCGACGTCGAGGCTGGGCGCCAGTGACCCCAACGACCTCGGGCTGCTCATGGAGCTGTCGGCGATCACCGCGGTCGTCGTCGGCGGCACGCCGCTGACCGGCGGCCGGGTCCGCGTGCTCGGCACCGTGTTCGGCGCGCTGCTCATGCAGCTCGTGCACGCCACCCTGATCAAGCACAACCTGCCGGACTCGACCGCGCAGATGGTCCAGGCGGCCATCATCGTCGTCGCGGTCTACGTCGCCCGCGAGCGGAGCAGCCAGTGACGACAACCCAGTCCGCCACTCCGGTCACCGCGCGCAACGCCGCCCTCGCCGGAGTCCTGCAACGCCAGGGCGCCGCCGTCGTGCTCGTGCTGGGCATCGCCGCCGCGTGGTTCGCCTTCCCGCGCTTCGGGTCCGCGGACAACCTGCGCGACCTCGCGTTGCAAAGTTCCTTCCTGGCGATCATCGCGCTCGGGATGACGTTCGTGATCATCTCCGGCGGCATCGACCTGTCGGTCGGCTCGAACTACGCGCTCGGCGGCGTCCTCGCCGCGTACGGCGCCCAGTACGGGCTCGTCGTCGCGATCCTGCTGCCGCTGGCGGTGTGTTCGCTGATCGGGCTGGTCAACGGCGTGCTCATCGCCCGCACCGGGATGGCACCGTTCATCGTGACGCTGGCATCGCTGCTCTTCGCCAGGGGACTCCTGCTCGCGCTGACGTCGGAGGGCGCGACGACGTACAAGGTGGACGCCGGCTCGGCGTTCCTCTGGCTCGGCCAGGGCACGATCTTCGGCATCGGCGTCCCGGTCTACCTCACGCTCGTCCTGTTCGCGCTCGGCGGGCTTCTCCTGCGCCGCACCCGGTTCGGCCAGTCCGTGTTCGCCATCGGCGGCGCCGAGCAGTCCGCGCTGCTGATGGGCCTGCCGGTGGCCCGCACCAAGATCAGCCTCTACACGCTGAGCGGCGCCCTCGCCGGGGTCGCGGGCATCCTCACCGCCGCGTACCTGCAATCCGGCGTCACGGTGATCGGTGTCGGCACCGAGCTCGACGCGATCTCCGTGGTCGTCATCGGCGGCACGCTGCTCACCGGCGGCGCCGGGACGATCGTCGGCACGCTCGTCGGCGTGCTGCTGCGCACGCTGATCCAGAACGTCATCAACCAGATCGGCACCCTCGACTCCAACTACCAGACGGTGGTGAGCGGGGCCTTCCTGCTCGTCGTCGTGGTGATCCAGCGCCTGCTGGCGCGTTCCCGAACCCGCTGAACCCTGTCCCCTACCCGGAGGTTCGACGATGTTCCGTCCCGCCCGGCTGGCCGCCGTACTGGCGCTGGCCCTCACCGGGTTCGCGGTCCCCGCCGCGCACGCCGAGTCACCACCGCAGTGGCAACGGCTCGCCCCGCCGCTGTCCACTCCCTGGACGAACGACGTCTCCCCCACCAACGCCCTGCCGGACTACCCGAGACCGCAGCTGACCCGCGACAAGTGGCAGAACCTCAACGGCGTCTGGGA
This sequence comes from Amycolatopsis sp. NPDC026612, assembly GCF_040638285.1. Classification (NCBI taxonomy): domain Bacteria; kingdom Bacillati; phylum Actinomycetota; class Actinomycetes; order Pseudonocardiales; family Pseudonocardiaceae; genus Amycolatopsis; species Amycolatopsis sp. NPDC026612. The sequence goes on along the minus strand of NZ_JBEZYB010000009.1, from coordinate 7,689 downwards.
GTTCTCCGCGGCCAAGGCCGGTGAAGCCGCGCCTGTCGGCCGGTCCCTGGGAGAGCGCATTCTCGTGCCGTACCCGGTCGAGTCCGCGTTGTCCGGGATCATGCGCCACGAGACGAACATGTGGTACCGGCGGACGTTCCAGCTGCCGCGCGACTGGCGGGGACAGCGGATCCTGCTGCACTTCCAGGCCGTCGACTACGACGCCACGGTGATCGTCAACGGCAAGACCGTCAGCCGCCACACCGGCGGCTACGACGCTTTCTCCGTCGACGTCACCGACGCACTGACCACCGCGCGCGACCAGGAGCTGATCGTCGGCGTCGCCGACCCGAACGATCAGGGCGGCCAGCCCATCGGCAAGCAGCGCCAGCCCGGTGACGGCATCTTCTACACGCCGTCCTCCGGCATCTGGCAGACCGTCTGGATGGAGCCGGTGGCGTCCGCGCGCATCGACCGGCTCGACGTCACGCCGGACGTCGCTTCGGGCTCGGTCACGGTGAACGCCGTGGTCGGCGGCCCGGTGAAGCAGCGCGTCGAAGCGGTCGCCTACGACCACGGCCGCCCGGTCGGGCGCGTGAGCGGGGACGCGAACAAGCCGTTGAAGCTCAAGGTGGACCGGCCGCACCTGTGGTCGCCGGACGACCCGTTACTGTACGACCTGCGCGTCAAGCTCTCGGGTGGCGACGAGGTCGGCTCGTACTTCGGCATCCGGTCGATCAGCGTCGGCAAGACCGCCGACGGCAAGCAGCGGATGCTGCTCAACGGCAAGTTCGTGATGCAGGTGGGCCCGCTCGACCAGGGCTTCTGGCCGGACGGCATCTACACGGCGCCGACCGACGCGGCGCTGAAGTTCGACCTGCAGCAGGAAAAGGCGCTCGGCTTCAACATGGTGCGCAAGCACATCAAGGTCGAGCCGGACCGCTGGTACTACTACGCCGACAAGCTCGGGCTGATGGTGTGGCAGGACATGCCGGCGATGAAGGACGACGTCGAGCCGTCCGCGGCCTCTCGGGTCAACTTCGAGTCCGAGATGCACCGGATGATCGACCAGCACCGCAGCTTCCCGTCGATCGTCACGTGGGTGCCGTTCAACGAGGGCTGGGGCGACTACGAAGTCGGCCGCATCGCCGATCTCGTCAAGTCCTGGGACCCGACGCGGCTGGTGAACGCCGAATCCGGCGTCAACTGCTGCCGGTCCGAACCGGACAGCGGCAAGGGCGACATCTACGACGACCACAGCTACACCGGGCCGGGCACGCCGGTGCAGACCGGCCCGCGCGCGGCGGCCGACGGCGAGTACGGCGGCCTCGGCCTCAAGATCGCCGGGCACGAGTTCGACGCGGCAGGCAGCTTCGCGTACGAAATGGAGCCCGACAGCGCGACGCTGACCCGCCGCTACGGCGAACTCCAGCAGCGGCTGCTGCTCGTCGCCCGGCGGTGCGGGGTGTCCGCGGGGGTCTACACGCAGACCACCGACGTCGAGAAGGAGGTCAACGGCTTCTTCACCTACGACCGGCAGGTGAAGAAGATGGACTTCGCGGCGGTCCGCGCGGCGAACCTCGCGGTGATCAAGGGTGCCACCGGCGCCCCGGTGTCCGGTCCGTCCGTGCCCACCGGAACGCCCGGAATCGACGGGATCGCCGCGTACCCGTTCGACGAAAACGCAGGTACGGTGGCTGCGGACGCGGTCGGTGACCACGACGCGACGCTCGTCGGCGGTGCGTCCTGGACCGCGGGCAAGAACGGTTCGGCGTTGGCCACCAACGGTTCCGGCCAGTTCGCCGACACCGGCGCCGCGCTGGTGAACACCGAAGGCAGCTACAGCGCGGCGGCGTGGGTGAAGTTCAACGCCGTGGGTGACGGCTTCCAGACGATCGTGAGCCAGGACGGCGAGAGCACCAGCGCGTTCTTCCTGCAGTACTCGGGCGCCGACCACCGGCTCGCGATGAGCTTCGTGGGCACGCGGGCGCTGGCGCCGGTGGCGCCGGAACCGAACCGCTGGTACCACGTGGTCGGTGTCCGCGACGCGGCTGCGGGCACGCTGAAGCTCTACGTGGACGGCCAGCCGGCCGCTACGAAGAGCGTCTGCCTCGGCGAAGCGTCCACCGGGCACACGGTGATCGGCCGCGGCAAGTACGGCGGCGGCCCGGTCGACTACCTGAACGGAGCGGTCGACCAGGTGCACGTCTACGACCGGGCGCTGTCCGATGCGGACGTGAGTGCCCTGTTCTCCAGCGGCAGGTAAGGCAACCGGCGACGCCCCCTGTGCGTGTGCGCTAGCAGTGTGGCCGTACTCCACGGCCACCGGGTGCACACGCACAGGGGGTGAGCCGTTTGGGCTCCGGAAGATCCAACCTGCCCGCGAGAGCGGGCGTTGTCACACTCGTCACGGCCGTGGTCGCCGCCGGCACCGCGGTCCTCACCGCGGCCCCGGCCGCGGCGGAATCGAGCACCGGGATCGCGGCCTCTTCGTGGGCCTACGTCGACTCGGCCGCACCGAAGGCGAGCTTCGTCGACCAGGCCGGGACCGCGCCCGTCGGGGCGCACGCCTACGCCGGCGGCACGAACCACGTGTCCAAGTCCTACGTCACCTTCGACCTCTCGGTGCTGCGGGGGAACCGCTTTCAGTCGGCGTACGTGAGCATCGGCGAAACCGCCGTCACGGACTGCGCCAACGCGCGCTCGACGGAGCTCTGGCTGACCGCACCGGCGAAGAAGCCGACGTGGAACACCCAACCGGCCGAGCTGCTCAAGGTCAACGGCCCGTACCTCGACTCGGCGTGCCCGTCGGACAAGCTGACCTGGACGGCCACCGCGGCCGTCCAGAACGCGCTCGACGCCGGGCGCACGACGGCGACGTTCGTCCTGCGGCTGCCCGAAAACCAGTTGAGCGACCCGAAGTTCGGCCGCGAATACGACCCGAAGGCGACGCTGTTCTTCAACTACGACCGGCCGCCGGCCAAGCCGACCGGGCTGAGCGTCACCTACCAGCCGTGCACGGCGAAACCACTCGTCGTCTCCCGGCAGGTGGTGCTGGGCACCGACGTCTCGGACCCCGACGACTCCTACCCCGGCACGGAGTTCGCGTTCTGGCCCACCGACCACCCGGACCAGCGCACGACCCTGGGCGGCACCGGCCGGACGTGGGTCGAAGTGACCTCGCGCGTCACCGAAGGCGTCACCTACGCCTGGCAGGTGCGGGGCAAGGACGCCGGCGGAGTCACCGGGCCGTGGAGCTCGACCTGCAAGTTCACCACCGACTTCACCGCGCCTGCCGCGGCGCCGGTCATCACGTCGGCCGACTACGCCGCCGACGGGCCGCCCGGATCCGGGGGCACCGGCGTGCCGGGGACGTTCGTCTTCGACGCCAAGGGCGACCAGGACGTCATCGGGTTCAAGTGGGACGGCGGCTACGCGGCGGCCGACCGCCGCGGCGGCAAGGCGACCGTCCGTTACGCCCCGGAGTCCAGCGGGCCGGTGGGCATCGGCGCGGTGTCCGTCGACGCGGCGGGCAACCAGTCGCCGAGCGCCTACTACCGGTTCTGGGTCGCGGACAACCAGCCCCGGGTCGACTGCACGCCGTTCTCCGCCTACGTCGGCACCGAGCGGACGTGCGTGTTCCGGCCGGGGAGCACCACCCCGGTCACCGCGTACATCCACCACCTGTCCGGCCAGGACGACGAGACCGTGCCGGCCGGGCCGGACGGCACGGCGACCGTGAAGGTCACGCCCACCGATCCGCAGAGGCACACGCTCCAGGTCTCGGTCCGGTCCCGGCTCTCGACGGGGTACCTGACCGCGGCGACCGACGCCCTGCTGCTGAGCGAAGGGGGCGAGCCCGAGGTCGAAACGCTCACCACCGACCCGATCCAGGGGCTGCCGGTGCAGTTCCGGGTGCACGCCACGCTCCCCGGTTCGGTCTCGGTGACCTACCACCTCGAGTCGGGCGAACCGGCCACCGTGCCGCTCGACGCGGACGGCACGGCGACCATCACGGTCACGCCCACGACGTCGTCCTGGAACACGCTGTACGCCTACACGAGCCTCGTCACGGGCATCCGCTCCGCCTGGGGTGAGGGCAGTGCCATGGTCGCGTCGAACAAGCCGAAGGTGACCAGCGCGGAGTACCCGGAGAGCCAGACCGGTGGCGCGGTGGGCACGCCCGGCACGTTCGTCTTCTCCTCGCCGGTGCCGGGTGCGGTCAGCTACACCTACGAGTTCAGCGGTGGACCGCAGGGCACGGTCGCCGCGGGGCCGGACGGGACCGCGAGCGTCGTCTTCACTCCGACGCACACCTACACCAACGGCATCTTCGTGACCACGAAGTTCGCCGACGGCACCGTCTCCGAACAGGGCGGCTACTGGTTCTACGTCGCCTACATGGCACCGCACTTCTCGTGTGACGCCACCGGGTGGTCGGTGGCGCCGGGGCAGCACATCCAGTGCACCCTGACGCCGGTCCAGGCGAACCTCGCGTCCTACGGCTACCAGGTGGGCGCCGACCCGGAGACCACCCTCGCGCCCGGGGCCGACGGGACGGCGACGTTCGGCTTCGACGTCCCCGCGGACGCCCACAGCGGCTCGTACGTCGAGCTGCGGGTGTGGAGCACGAACACCGCCGGCGCCCGGTCGGACGAGTCGGGGACGAGCTTTTACGTCTACGTGAACACGGGCGCGTCGGCCCGCGGCACGGCGACGGCCGTCTGAGTTCCCGGTGACGGCCACCGCGGCAGCCCGCCGTGGTGGCCGTCACGGTCGCCCGCTCCAGCACGAGCGGGCGTGTGCCGGTCAGTCGCCGGTCAGTCGCCGGTCGAAGCCTTCGTTCCGGTCTTCCGGCGGGACTTGACGCGGCGGTAGCTCCAGCCCAGCAGCGCGAACAGGATCACCGACGAAAGGATCAGGCTCGACCCGGTGCTCCAGCCGCTGAACGGCAGCGACTTCACCGTGCCCCAGACGATCCCCGCCGCCAGCAGCGCCAGCCCGGCCAGCACCGAGCCGGCGATGCGCAGCGGCGAGGACACGCTGTCTTCGGCCGCCTTCATCGCGCGGTCACGGACCGGGTCGACGTACCGCTCGAGCGCCGGGAACTCCGAGGCCAGCAGCAGCAACCCGGCGAGCACCAGCAGCAGTCCCGGCCCGGGCAGGACCAGCAGCAGCACCCCGACCACCAGCAGGATCGCGCCGGCCACCACGACCAGGACCCGCTTCATCCGCTTTCCGAGCCCCACGCGACCACTCCTGTCGTTTCGGCTGATTCTTCCCGTCGCGGCCGCTGTCTGCCACTCACCAGAACCCTTACCCGCGCAACGACCACCACTAACGCACAGAGCGTGGCCGCACCGAGCCAGCCGACGACGCCCGGCCAGACGTACAGGATCTGCCCGAAGGTGCCCCGGCGGCCGGCGAACACGACGCTCAGCAGCTCCGGCAGCAGCACGAGGGCCAGGCCGGGCGCCAGGTACGGCAGCAGCCGCAGCGCTGCCCGCCCCGGGTTCTTCCGGCGCGCGGCCCACCGCCGCGCGTGGACGACGCCGAGCGCGGCGAGCAGCACCGAAAGCAGGATCAGCCCGGCGAGCACCCGGTCCGCGACCACCCCGGCGGGCAGCGCGAGCTCCGGCGTACCCCCTGGACCAGGGTGGCCAGGCCCTGCGCCAGCGTCTCCGCGTCGTTGTCCAGCGCCAGGCCGGTGGGGGCGAGCACGGCGATGCCGTGTCCGTCCGGCAGCAGGATCTGCGCGGCGGTGTGGCTGAACCACTCGCCGGTGTGGGACAGCCGCCCGGCGGGATCGGCGCGCCAGCCCAGCGCGTACTCGCGCCCGGGAGCCGGGGTGTGCACGAGCGCGACCGAAGACGGCGACAGGACACTGCCGCCGTCACGCTGCGCGATCAACCAGCGCGCCAGGTCCCCGGCGGTGGTCTGCACGCCGTGGCTGCCGCCGGTGAACCAGTCCGGCTCGGTCACCGGGACCGCGAACCCGAACGCCCGCACGTACCCCGGCGAAAGGTCCGCGGGCGGCTCGTCCACGGTCGTGCTGGCCGCCATCCCGAGCGGCTCGAACAGCCGCGTCCGCAGGTAGCCGTCGAACGGCTGCCCGGCCACCACCTCGACGATCCGGGCGGCCACCTCGTAGTTCGGGTTGTGGTAGTGGAACTTCGCGCCCGGCTCGTCGGCGAGCCCCGCGTCCCGCAGGCGGGCGACGGCCTCGGCGAGGCTGTGCGGCTGCGGCAGCGTCAGGTCGGGGAACGCGGAGTCGGCCATCCCGGACGTCTGGTCCAGCAGCATCCGGACGGTGATCCGCGCACCGCGGGGGTCGGCGACCCGGAATTCGGGCAGGTACCGCGTCACCGGCTCGTCCAGCCCGAGCCGGCCGGCCTCGGCCAGCTGCAGCACCGCGAACGCGGTCATGGACTTGCTCAGCGACGCGACCGGCAGCCGGGTCGCCGCGGTGATGGGCGCGCCCGCCGCGTCGTGGCCGTAGCCGGCGACGCGGACGACGTCGGCCCCGTGGGTGACGGCGACGGCCGCGCCGGGCAGGCCGGTGTGGTCGAGGTAGACGCGAACGTAGCCGTCGACGTCGAGGGGCACCGCCGCGGCGGCGGCGGGGGTGGCCGTCCCGAGCAAGACGGCCGCGAGCACGAGGAAAAGCCTGGTCATGGGGCAAAGGTAGGCAGCGGGAGGTGGTCGTGGCCGCTGCCGGACGACGGGCACCACCCCTCCTTTCGGCACCCTTCTTGACGGCTCTCTCCCGGCTCTCCTATATTCAACAGATCTGTTGTTCAACTGATTGGTTGAAAATAATGGCGGTCGACGAGGAGGCGTCGAGCACGGCGTCGCCCGGAGTGGTGGCGAGCTTCTGCATGTCGCTCGACGGGTTCGTGGCCCGGCCCGACGACAGCGTCGGCCCGCTCTTCGACTGGTACCAGGCCGGAGACGTCGAGGTGCCGATGATCGGTTACCCGATGACGTTCCGGGTGGCGCCCGCCAGCGCGGAGTACCTGACCGCATTCCTCGATTCGGTACGCCACAGCGCCTTCGTCTGCGGCCGCCGGGTGTTCGACCACACCCACGGCTGGGGCGGCCGGCCACCGGGCGGCGGCGCGGCGTTCGTCGTGACGCACCGCCCACCGCCGTCCGGCTGGGCCGCGGATCACTTGGCACCCTTCGCGTTTTGCCCCGACATCGAGAGCGCGATCGAGCAGGCCAAGGCCGCCGGCGACGGAACCGTGGGCGTCTCCGGACCGGCGATCGCCCAGCAGTGCTGGAACCTCGGCTTGCTCGACGAGGTGCGGATCGATCTGGTTCCGGTGCTGCTCGGCGAAGGGGTGCGGTACTTCGAGAACCTCGGCTCGGCCCGGGGTTTCTTGGAACGTGTCGAAGTTGTTGCAGGGGAAGGAGTTACCCACCTTCGGTATCGGGTCCACCGCTGATTCCCGCCTTGCTTCCACCCGATCGTGTGATGAACTCCTGTTCGATTCCGGGGTAGCTTGGACGTATGTCCAGCAACGCGATCCAGCACGCCGACGCGGTGGCCCTCGCCGACCGTATCGGCTCGCTGCTCGCGTGCATGCGTTCTGCTGAGGCTGAACTTGGTGCGCTGCTGGTGGAAATCGAGCAGCGGGGCGTGCTGGAGCTGTTCGGGTATCGTTCTGTGGCCCGGTTGCTGGAACACCTCGGCGATGTCCCGAAGCA
>NZ_JBEZYB010000008.1:0-204096 GCF_040638285.1 Amycolatopsis sp. NPDC026612 | reverse complement strand
AGCCGCGGGGGCGGAACGGTGCAGCGGCCGCTGCACCGTTCCGCCCCCGCGGCTTTGCGTTCGGACACTTGTTCTTCTCAGGACACGAGCTGGCGCAGCGGCCCGTTGGCGTCGTCGAAGTTGCGAGTGCTCATGGCCTGGACTCCGGCGGTGTGGTCTCCGTTGAACGGAGTAACCGTGCCGGGGCAGCCTGCCTTGACGGCGTCGGCGGGCGAGTTGAACCAGAAGCCGACGTGGAAGGTGTGAATCGGGGCGAACGCGGGATTGCTTGCCGCGTCCTGGGGGTGGACCACCGGCGCCGGTGCGGTGTTCGGTGCCACCGCGAAGGTTTCGATGTTGAACCGGCCGATCACGGTGACCGACGCGGTGCCGTCGTCGCCGGACTGCAGGTCGCTCTGGTACCAGGACACGCCGAACGGCGCGTTCGGCACCTGGGTGATGAACAGATCGAACCCGGTATTGGGCGGCAGACCGGCCGCACGCAGGGTCATGGTCTCGTTCAGCCCGTGCGTCACCACACGGACCTTCGCGGCGGCCGCCGCGAGGCAGTTGGCGTTGGCGGCCACGCCCGACCGGACCATGGCGAAAGTGATGCTGCTGTCCGCGGCGTCCGCCTGGGTGGTGGCCAAAGCGCCGGCGCCGAGCACGGTCACCGCGCCGACGGCAGCGGCTGCGATGGGAAACTTACGGAATTTCACGGTTACCCTCCGGATTGTCGAATTATTGCCCGGCGATGTCGTTACGAAGCGGCGCTGAGGAAAAGATTCGTACCCGATGACTCCCCACGCCGGGCGTGCCGCTCACCCTGGTTACGGTGCCAGCCGCTGTCGACAATCCGTCGATAGTGCTGGTCACCGGCCTGTCAGGTCGCGATCGGGTGTGCCGCGCCGACCCGGGAACGCCACGCTCGTGTGCTCATCGGCGACCTGCTCGTGTCGAGAGATTCCGGCTCGGGCCGAGCCGACGGCAGATCGGGAGCCGGGTCCACGTGTTTCGATTCCCGCCGCTGAGTCACCCGCAAGAGTCGATGCGACTACCGCCCACTGGGGAGGCGTTCGGCGAAGGCATGGCGTTCGTGCCCATCGGCGCGCTGATCGTGGAATTCACGCTCACCATCGCGATCAGCTCCGCCGCCAGGGCGTGGGCGATCATCGCGTTCGTGCCCGCGCCGGCACCTTGGCGGGTGCCGATCACGCTGCTGCTGGTGGCCGCCGTCGCGAACGGCACCTGACTCGGCCACCTGGGCTGCACGGTGTTCGCGGTCATGACCGTGGCGTTCGTCGCGCCGGCCGTCTCGGTCCTCGGGTTCGAGCTGCTCGCCCAGCCGCACCCGACCGGCACGACCAGCACCGACCCCGGCCATTCGCCACTGGCCGCGGTGGCGCTGGCGTTTCCGGTGGCGATGGCGCCGGCCACCGACATCGAAGCCCCTCCTCGGCGATCGCCCAGCTCAGGCAGCTCGACGACCCGGGACCGGCGGCGGCGCTGCTTGAGCATGGAGATCGTGTCGCGCCACAGGGCCCGGCTGTTCACGGTCGCGGTCAGCACCGGCAGGGTGATCGTGTACTGCCCGGTCAGCACGATCACCGCGGTGATCGGCGCCCGCGAGCTGATCCTCGTCGGCGGCGCCCCGGGCACCGGCAAGTCCACGGTCGCCGGTGGGCTCGCGGACCGGCTCGGCGGGCACCCTCCTGCAGTCCGATCGGCTGCGCAAGGAACTCGCGGGGCTGACACCCGCCCGCGCCCCCGAGGACTACCGGCAGGGCCTTTACGACAGCCACCACACCGACGCGACCTACGCCGAACTGGCTCGCCGCGCGGAGGTTCTGCTGTCGCTGGGGGAAACCGTCGTGCTGGACGCGTCCTGGTCCGCCGCCCGGCACCGCAGGCTCGCCGCGAACGCCGCCGAGCGGGCGAGCAGCCCGGTCATCGCCGTGCTGTGCGAGGTGCCGGAGACTGTTGCGGCGCAGCGGATCACCGCCCGGACGCCCGAAGTTTCCGACGCTACTCCCCGGATCGCGCACCGGATGGCCGCCGACGCCGACCCGTGGCCGGAGGCGCACCCGCTCACCACGACCGGACACCGCGGGACTCGATCGTGCGGGCGGTGGCGTCCCTGCTGCCCGAGCACCGAAAGTCCTCCCCCCAGAGGCATTCCGGCCCTCCCGCGGACCCGCCGGACGGTGCCAGGGTCATCCCGGCAGAACACCCCGAACCCGAGGCAGGCCGATGATGGAGCGAGGATTCCCGGACGAATACACCGTCAAGACCGCGGTGGCCATGGCGGTCCGCGCGCCGTCCGTGCACAACTCCCAGCCGTGGAACTGGCGGATCGGACACAGTTCCCTGCACCTCTACGCCGACCCGGACCGGCAGCTGCGCGAAACCGACCCGGACGGCCGCGACCTGATCCTCAGCTGCGGCGCGGCCCTGCACCACCTCCGGGTCGCCTTCGCCGCGCTCGGCTGGGCCGCCGAGGTCCACCGGCTGCCGAACCCGGACGAGCCCGACCACCTCGCGGCGATCACGCTGCAGCAGCACGAGCCGTCGCAGGACGAGGTCGCGATGGCCGCCGCCATTCCCCGGCGCCGCACCGACCGGCGCCGGCACAGCTCGTGGAGCGTGCCGCGCGGACACGTCGAAGCCATGGCCAAGGTCGCGGCGCTGGAAGGCACCGTGCTGCAGGTCGCCGAGGACGCCGCCCGCTACCACCTGGCAACCGCCATCGAAGAGGCTTCGCGGCGGCACGAAGCCGACCCGGCCTATCGCACGGAACTGGCGGCCTGGAGCGGCCGCCACATCTCGCCCGACCGCGTCCCGGCCCGCAACACGCCGGCGCCGGACGACACGCCGGGTGCGCTGCGGACGCGCTCCTTCGCCGACCCGCTGCTCACCCAGCCGCCCGACGCCAAGGCCGAGGACGACGAGACCGTGCTGCTGGTGCTGAGCACCGCCTCCGACGACCGGATGTCGCGCCTGCGCGCCGGCGAGGCGACCAGCGCCGCTCTGCTGACCGCCACCGCGTTCGGCCTGTCTTCGTGCCCCCTCACCGAGCCACTGGAACTCCTCGACGTCCGCGACACCGTCACCGAACGGGTCACCGGCGGGTCGTTCCCGCAGATGGTCCTGCGCATCGGCTGGGCACCCGCCAACGCCGACCCCTTGACCGCGACCCCACGCCGCGATCTCGCCGACGTGCTGCAGCCGCTCGAAGCTCCCCCGAAGCACTTCCAGGCTCGCTAGAAAGGAGCCGGTCATGCCGTACTGGTACCACTCCGGAACCATGGGCTGGTTCGGCGGCGTCGGCATGGTCTTGCTGATGGCGCTCGTGCTCGCCGCACTGGTCGCCCTCGTCGTCGTCCTCGCGCGCCGGGCACCACAGCCGCCCGGGGGCGGTGACACCGCCCGGCGGATCCTCGACGAGCGGTTCGCCCGCGGCGAGATCGACCAGGAAGAATACGAACGCCGCCGCGACGCGCTGACGCGGGCGAAGTGACCATGCGTGCCAAGGCGATCCCTCGCGGTCCTGGTCTGCGGGTGGAGCCTCGCCGGGTGCGGGAGCGACCAAGGTGCGGCACCGGCGACCACCACGCCGCTCGGGCGCGACCGGCGCTATTCGACCGCCTCGGTGCCACTGGCCGATGCCCAAGCCTTGGCCCAGGTCTTCGACGTCACGGTGAACGACGTCCTGCTGGCCGCCGTTACCAGCGGATTCCGGGAACTGCTGCTGCAGCGCGGCGAGACGCCCGCCGCCGACAGTGTGCGGTCGCTGGTCCCGGTGTCCGTGCGCACGGAAACCACGCTCGACTACGAAGTTTCCCTCCTGCTGCCCGGTCGAGTTGGCCGACCCGGCCCAGCGCCTCGTCCGGGCGCACCGGCGGCTGGGCGCGCTGAAGGCGGCCAAGGAAGCCGACGCCGGCGCGCTGCTCACCGCATCCGCGGCGCACTAGCCGTTCGCGTGGGCGATCCGGGCCGCCGCGCACCTGCCGCAGCGCAACATCGTCACGGTGACGACCAACGTGCGCGGGCCGGCCGAACCGCTGTCCGCGCTCGGCCGCCGCATCGTCCGGATCCACCCGTACGTCCCCATTGCGCTTCGGGGTGCGGATCGGCGTGGCGATGCTCAGCTACGCCGGCGAGGTGACCTTCGGGATCACGTCCGACGCGGACACGGTCCCGGACACCGAAGTGCTCGCCAAGGCGATCGAGCGGGAGTTCCCGGCGCTGCTCGCCGCGGCCCGCTGACCACCCGCCGGGCTCCCGGATTGATGGATTGATAAAATCATCAAACCAGGAGGTGCCGATGCCCGCCCGATCCCGCACGACCGAACCGCTGTACCGGATCAAAGCCGATCTCTTCAAGTCCCTGGCCCACCCGATCCGGATCCAGGTGCTCGAGGTGCTGGCCGCCGCCGGCGAGGAGGGCACGCCGGTCACCCGGCTGCTCGAAGTGACCGACTGCGAAGCGTCGCACCTGTCCCAGCACCTCGCCGTGCTCCGCCGCAGCGGAGTCGTCACCTCCCACCGCACCGGCAACGCCGTCGAGTACTGGCTCGCCCAGCCGCTCGTCGCGGAACTGCTGGTGGTGGCCCGCGCCTTCCTGCTGTCGAGCCTGACGCCGGACTCCGACCGGCTCCGGGCCGCCCACGAACTCCCGCCACTGCCCGGCGCCAGCCCGCAGGCCATCCTCGACGCGATCACGGCCAAGGCGTGAGCCGCCTCGCGAGCGCCTGGGAGCTGCTTCCCGGGCGGGCCGACTACGACCTGCGCGCGCCGGTGCTGCGCGCGGACCTGCTCGCCGGCCTCACCGTCGGGGTCGTGGCCCTGCCCCTGGCGCTGGCCTTCGGCATCAGCTCCGGCGCCGGCGCCGCAGCCGGGCTCATCACCGCCGTGGTGGCCGGGATCGTGGCCGCGGTGTTCGGTGGCTCACCGGTCCAGGTCTCCGGCCCGACCGGGGCCATGGCCGTCGTCCTGGCGCCGATCGTGGCCACCCACGGGACGGCGTCGGTGGCACTGGTCTCGATCCTCGGCGGTGTGGTCGTGCTCGTCGCGGGCGCAGCGCGGCTGGGCCGGCTGGTGGGCTACCTGCCCTGGCCGGTCGTCGAGGGCTTCACGCTCGGGATCGCCAGCATCATCTTCCTCCAGCAGATCCCCGCGGCCGTCGGGACCGCCGCGCCGGCGGGCCGGAACCCGCTGCTGGGCGCGGGAGCCGCACTTGCCGGTGCCGCCGGCGGCGTGGTGGGCTGGACGGTGGCGACCGTCGCCGTCGTGGTGGTGACCATGCTTCTCCTTCCGAAGCTGCACCGCGGGATCCCGGCCTCGCTGGTGGCGGTGGCCATGGCGACCGTCGCCGCCGAGGTCACCCACGCTCCCGTGCCGCGCATCGGGAGCCTGCCGAGCAGCCTGGCCCCCGCGCTGCCGCACTTCAGCTTCGGCCTGGTCCACGACCTGAGCGGAGCGGTCGTCGCGGTGGCCGCGCTGGCGGCCATCGAATCCCTGCTGTCCGCCCGGGTGGCCGCGACGATGACCCGCGGCGGGCCGCCGGTCGGGCCCACCCGCCCGGACCGTGAACTCGTCGGCCAGGGCGTGGCCTCGATCGCCAGTGGCCTGTTCGGCGGAATGCCCGCGACCGGCGCGATCGCCCGCACCGCCGTCAACGTCCGCTCCGGGGCGCGCACGCGGCTCGCCGCCATCGTGCACGCCGTCGTGATCCTCGCGGTGATCTACGCCGCCACCGGGCTCGTCTCCCGGATCCCCCTCTCCGCCCTCGCCGGCGTCCTGCTGGTCACCAGCCTCCGCATGGTGCCGCCGGCCACGATCCGCGAAGTCGTCCGGGCGAGCCGCTCCAGCGCGATCACCTTCGCCGTGACCGCGTTCGTCACCGTCGCGGCCGACCTCATCCTCGCGGTCGAGATCGGTTTGCTCGTCGCCGCGTTCTTCGCGCTGCGCCACCTCGCCCACGCCGCACGGGCCCGACGCGACACCCTCCCCGGCCCGGCTGCCGACGGCGACGAACGCATCGCCGTCTTCCGCTTCGAAGGCGCCATGTTCTGGGGCGCCTCGGAACGCGTCGCCGCCGAGATCGCGGCCGCGGCCGACGACGTCCTCGTCGTCATCCTGCGGTTGTCCCGCCTGCACATCCTCGACGCCACCGGCGCGAAAGCACTGGGCGAGACCGTCGAAGAACTCGAGGCCCGGGGCATCGCGGTCCTGCTGAAAGGGGTTCAGGACCACCACCAGCACCTGCTGACCACCACCGGCGCCCTCCGCGCCGGCGGCCACCTCTTCACCAGCTTCGAAGACGCAGCCGCTCACGCGCGCGCCCACGTCCGACGCGTCACCGCTTCGCCGGGTCAGGCTCGCTGAGCCAGTTCGGCGAATTCTTCGGCCAGGGCGTCCACCGGGAGCTCGGGGTCCGGGATCAGCCGGCGGTCGGTGCCGAACCCGAACCGCACCTGACCGGCGTAGCTGAAGATGCAGACGGTGATCGCCTGGCGGCCGCTGCACGGCGCCCAGCCGACGATCCCGTCGACCTCCGCGCCGGCCAGCGTCATCGCCGTCCGCGGGCCGGCGACGAGTGCGGTGCAGACGTCGTTGACGATCGTGCCGGTCTCGTGGCCCATCCAAGCCACGGTGAGCAGCGGAACCGGGTCACCCCAGGCGGCCGTCTTCTCCACGCCCGGCTCGCCGTCCCACAGCCCGGTGGCCGTCGAGGGGCCGAGGAGGTCACCCGCACCGGTGACGCTGTGCCAGACCGTCGTCGCCGATCCGGCGGCCGTGTCGAAGACGCGGCGAGGTCCGCCGCTCAGCGCGGAAGACAGGAACCCGGCGGCCGCGCTCGCACCGAACACCGGCAGCGCCACCGCGGTCTCCAGCACGGGGTGCACCCGGGCCGCCCGCTGCTGCACCTCGGCACCGGCGTCCCCCAGTGCGCGCAGCATCGCGGCGCCGAGCCGGACGACCGGCTGGGCGACGGGTTCCCGGTGCGGCGCGGCACCGCCGACCTTCGCGTGCGGCGCGGCCTCGGCGCCGGCCGGGTCCAGCAGGCTGAACAGCACCTGCGTCAGCCGGATCCCGTCGGCCATCGCGTGGTGGGTGCGGCAGACGAGCACGCTGAGCGCGCCGCCCGAACCGTCGACGCCGACCACCAGATCCGAGCCGCTCAGCCCATTTCCCTTTCGCCATCCGGAAGTCAAGCGGCCGAAGCTGCTCCCGGCGCGAGGCTTCCGCCCCGGTTCGGAGGGTCTTTGGTCCGTTCCGCACGGTCCCCCGCAACCGGCGTCCAAGGGCCTCCCGGCCGGGGACCTTCGGCCCCAGAACTTCCCGTGGCACCGGCCGAAACTGACCGCAGCACCGAAAGATTGGAGGTTTCCCATGTCCATCCGACCGGATGAGAAGAAGACCACCTCGGTTCACCGGGGTACCGAACCGGCGCCGATCCCCGATTTCGTCGCCGGACCCATCGTGGCCGGGAAGTCCCTGGCCGTCCTGCGCGTCGCCACCGGGTTCGTGTTCCTGTGGGCGTTCGTGGACAAGCTGTTCGGCTTGGGCTACGCGACCCCGGCGAAGGGCGCCTGGATCAGTGGCGGCTCGCCGACCAAGGGCTTCCTCAGCAGCGTGCACGTCGGCCCGTTCGAGTCGATGTTCCACGCCTGGGCCGGGACCTGGTGGGCCGACACGCTGTTCATGCTCGGCCTGGCCGGCGTCGGCATCGCCGTCATCGCCGGGATCGGACTGCGGCTGAGCGCCGCCGCCGGTTCGCTGATGATGGTCATGATGTGGGCCGCCGAATGGCCCTTCGCCCTCAGCACCAGCACCGGCGAAGCCACCCACTCGACCAACCCGGTCATCGACTACCACATCATCTACGCGCTCGTCCTGATCGCGCTGGCTGCCGCGGCGGCCGGGAACACGTGGGGACTCGGCCGGCGTTGGGCCGCCCTCGTCGGCCACCGCACGTGGCTGCGCTGAACACACCGCCCCAGGGCGCCCGCCGACCGGCGGGCGTCCTTTCCCCGGCCCGAAAGGAAGAACGATGAAGGCACTCGTGTACGACGGCCCCGGCCGGCGCAGCTGGACCGAGCACGCCGACCCCGAGCTCACCGAGCGACGAGTCGGCGCTGATGCTGGCCGACATCGTCCCGACGTCCTACGAAGTCGGCGTCCGCAACGGCGGCGTCAAACCCGGCGACACCGTCGTGATCGTCGGGGCCGGGCCGATCGGGCTGGCCCCGATCACCAACGCCCAATTGTTCGCCCCGAGCACGATCATCGTCGTGGACAAGTCATCACCCACCGGTTCGGGCTCGACGAAATGGACGAGGCGTACGACGTCTTCGCCCACCCGCAGGACAGCAACGCCTTGAAGGTCGCTCTGTTCCGCGGCTGATCACGCACCGAAGCGACCACCGTCCGAACTGGACGGTGGCCGCTTCGGTGTGCCTCAGCTGCGCGGCTTGGGCGAGCTCAGGATCCCGGCCGGACCCGGCGGTACCGGGGACACGCCCCGGTCGTCGAAGGGAGCCTGCAGGGTCTGGCGCACCTCCACGACGCCGTCGACCCGGCGGGTCAGCGCGACGATGACCGGGATCATGCTCGTCCGCTCGACGGTGCCGTTGAGGGTCACGATTCCGTGTGCACCGAGACGTACAGCGCCGCGGGATCCATGGCCCGCAGCAGGTCCGAACGGGACACCACGCCGACCAATTTGCCCTCGTCGTCGACCACCGGCAAGCGGTGGAAGTGGTGCTCCTCCAGCAGTTTCGCGGCCACTGTGACGTCGTCGTCCGCGTGGACGGTGATCGCCGGCGTCGTCATCAGGTCGGCGACGAACGCCGCGCCGGCCTTCCGTTTCGCCTGCCGGGAACCGGGCTTGAGCAGGCCGTGCGGGGCCTCGCGCTCGAGCAGATCGCCCTGCGACACGACCCCGAGCACCAGGTCGTCCTCGTCGACCACGGGTGCGCCGCTGATGTTCCACGTGGCCGGCAGGAGCGCGACCGCCTTGAACGGCGTGTCCGGCCCGACGGTGGTGACTTCGGTCGTCATGACCGAACCCACTTTGCGCGATTGGGCATCCTGACCTCCTTCACAGCAGCGGTCCGGGGTAGTAGCTGCCCACGGGTTCCGGCGTCGCCGCCGGTTCCTTCTCCGGCTCCGGGACCGTCCGCGCCGGGATCACCACCACCGGGCAGCTCGCCTCGCGCAGGCAGTGCTCGGCGACCGAACCGACCAGGAGCTTCAGCAGCCGGCCGCGGCCGTGGCTGCCGAGCACCAGCATCGCCGCGGTCTTCGACGCCTCCTCCAGCGCCACCGGAGCCGAGTGCTCGGCCAGCTCGGCCCGGACGGCCACCCCCGGGTGTTCCGCCCGCACTTCGCCGACGACCTCTTCGAGCTGCCGCCGCTCCCGGTCGGCGACCGTCTCCGGCGATCCGGCGACCGCCGCACCGAGGTCGGCGACCGGCTCGAACGACCACGCCCGCAGCGCGACGACCTGACGACCGCTGTGCGCGGCCTCCGACACCGCCCAGCGCAGCGCGGCCACGCTCACCGCCGAATGGTCCACGCCGACGACGATGTCGCCCTGGTTTGCCGTTGTCATGGGAATTCACCTTCTCCTGTTCTCAAGAACGGGTCTTCCGGTCCAGCTGGTGGAACCACTCGTGCTGCCACTGGGCGAACCGGAAGCGGTCGAGGGAAAACACGGCCAGCCGGTAGCCGAGGGCGAGCAGCGCCAGTGCGCCCAGCCAGAGGCCCAGTCCGAGGACTACCGCGTCGATGACGACACCCGCGCCGCGGAGCGGGGGATCCACCGGGCTGCCGGTGCGATCCACCCAGACGGTCAGCGTTTCGCCCTTGAGCCTGCCCTGGCCGGCGACGACCTTGCCGACGCGGCGGGTTCCGTCCGGAAGCAGCCAGGCCGCGTCGGTGAGCCGGCTGTTGCCAACGACGCCGGCGCGCGAGTTCACCGTGATGTCCGGCCCGTCGGCGAGCAGCGTGGCGGCAACCTGCGAGCGCTCGCTGACCTGCTGGGCCGATTCTCCTTGCTGCCGCACGTAGGTTTCCGAACCGATGGCGGCGGAGACCGGCAGCGCGGCGAGCGCGAGCAGTGCCACGAAGATCAGCAGCCCGGCCTGGAACCGGTCCGAGGCCCGCGCCACCGACCCGCGGCGGGGCAGGACGGTGCGCCACATCCGCGCGATCGAATTCGACGACGTGCTCATGGGTCCGGCCCTCTCCGGTCGGAAGTCCTGGCTACGACCAGGATCATCGATTTCCGGCGCCGCCCGAAGAGGAATTGGACCCCCGCGTGCGGGGACCGGCCCACCCTCCTCGCGAGGCCCTCCGACGGCACACCGGGGGCTTAGGACCCTGTACCGTCACCGGGCGCGAACGGGACGGTCGGAAGCCCGGCGGAAGGGGACACCGACCATGCGCGCCCGCGAGATCATGACCACCCCCACGTTCGCGTTGACACCCTCCGCGACGCTCGAAGAAGCAGCCGAGATGATGAGATGATGACGGGCCACGGTTTCACGACGATGCCGGTGGTCGACGGCGACGGACAGCTGCTCGGTCTGCTGTCCGAAGCGGACATCCTGCGGGCCCCGGTCCGGCCGGCGGAGCTGACGCTCAGCCCGCCGGCACGTCCCGTCCGGTGCGGTGGGTCAGCACTTCCTCGACCGGCCGACGGGCCGTGAGCCGGGTCGGCGAGCCGTAGCCGATGCGCAGCAGCGTGTGCGGCTGACCCAGGCCGGCGAAGATCCGGTCGAGCGATTCCCGCGTCCGCGGGGTTTCGAACGGCTGGGACAGGAAGGACGTCGCCAGGCCTTCGGCGGTCGCGGTCAGCAGCACCCGCTGCATCGCCATTCCGGCCCGCACCTCCGCGTGCGGGCCCCGATCCCGGGTCAGGACCACGCCGAGCAGGGGCTCCTGCTCGTACTCGCGCGGCGGCAGGTTCTCGTTTTCGTGCGACGCGCGCAACGTCACGACGCCCGGCCCGTACGGGGGCGGGCCGGAGGCGACCCGCGGCACACCGTCGGGGCTGTCGGGCTCCCGGTGGGTCCAGAACGCCGCTTCCGCCCGGAAGGCCGGATCGCCGGACTGCAGCGTCTCGGCCTGCCGGACCAGCGACGCCACCGTGCTGTACCGGCCGGACACGTTGAGGTACTCGACCTGCCCGCCTTCCTGCAGCGCCGCGGACTTCAGCGCGGTCCGCGCCGCGGACGGCACCTCCTTGTCCAGCATCGGACGGCGGTTGGTGTGCCGGCGGAACACGGCTTCGGCGAGCTTGCGCTCCGCCGCGGTGGCCTTCTGGTTGCCGTCGAGCCGGATGACCGCGACCAGGTCGGGCTCGTCCGGGTCCGGCAGCATCCGCACGATCGCGGCGAGCCCGTTGGCCCGCAGGCAGATGACGAGGTTGAACGCAGCCGCACCGCAGGCGAGCCGGGCTTCGCGCCCGTGCGGGTCGGCGATGTCCAGGACACGGTCGCGGTCCAGCCAGACCTCGATCACCTCGTGCTCGACGACGAACCGCCAGGGCTGGGTGTTGTGCGGCGACGGCGCACGCACGGCCGAGGCGAGGGCCTGGTCGAACACGCTGGGCAGTGGTCGGCTCATCACGGGCTCCGGGTCACTGGGGGACGAACACACCCAGCTTCACCTTCGGCCCCGCCCGGCCGCGACGGTCGGGCGTCACGCCCCGGAGGGACCAAAGACCTCTCGGCGCCTTCGCTGAGACCGGCTTCAGCCGGCTGGTGGGATGCTCGGCCGGCGCGATCGGAGGGCCGACCCATGGACCGGCGGGCAGTGCACGAGCAGTGGGAACGCGACCGCGCCACCCTCCACGAACTGGTGGCCGCCGCGACGGCCGCCGATCTGCGCCGGCGGTCGGCCGGCACCCGGTGGACCAACGGGCAGCTGCTGTTCCACCTCGTGTTCGGCTACCAGATCGTGCGTGCCCTGCTGGTGCTGGTCCGCCTCTTCGGTCGGCTGCCCCACTCCGTCAGCCGCCGGTTCGCCGCCGCGCTGGACGCGGCCACTCCCCCCTTCCACGTCATCAACTACCTCGGGTCCTGCGGTGGCGGACTGCTCGGTCCCGAGCGCGCGGCCGCGTGGCTCGACCACATCATCGCGTCGCTGCACCGCAGCCTGGACCGGGCCACCGAAGCCGACCTCGCCCGCGGAATGCACTACCCGACCCGGTGGGACCCCTTCTTCCGGCCCACCATGACGATGGCCGACGTCTACCGCTATCCGAGCCTCCACTTCGCCTTCCACCGGCAGCAGCTCACCCTCGACCGTTAGCGGGTCAGCACAGCACGCGCTCCCCGTCCTCCGGGACCACCGCGCACCAGCCGGCTTCGGCGTGCAAGGTCTTCGCGAACGCTTCTGAAGCGGCCGCCTCCCCTTCGACGACGAAAGCCGTTTCGGGTGGCGGTGTCGCCGTCGCCCAAGCGAGTACCTCCGCCGGTCCCGCGAATTCGCCGGTGCTGCCCAGCGCCGTCACCTCCGCCCGGACCGGCACGTACCGGCCCCTGATCTTGAGCTGGCGGGTTCCGCTCGCGAGCTGTGCGGCGCGGGTTCCCGGAGCCGACGGCCCCAGCAGGACCACCCCGTTGCGCGGGTCCGGCAGCATCTCGGCCAGGTGCCGCAACACGCGGCCGGAGTCCGCCGTCGCCAAGCCGGCCACGACGATCGACGGCCGATCGGACACCTGCTCGACCAGCCCGGCGGGGCTGTCCAGCACCACGGGCAGCTTCGGGATCTTCCCCGCGGCCATCAGCTCGTCCACCATCATCAGCAGCCCTTCGCCACCGACCGCGGGCGCCGGGACGAGGACACTGCCGCCCCGGTTCACCGCCCGGTGCACCGCCGCGGCGAAACGGCCGGCCAGGTGGCCGTCGCAGGCAGGAGACGGGGCGGCCAGCACCAGGGCGTCCGACCGCGGCCGCGGATCCGGCGGGCACAGCCATGCGTGCTCCGCCGCGCCGAGCGGGCCGGCGAACACGACCGAACGGCCGCCGGCCCGGATCCGCACCCAGGCCGCCCCGAGCCGGCCGCCGGCGCGGCCGAACTCGAACTCCACGCCGCCGAGCTCCTGCAGCGTGCCGTACTCGACCGGCCGCACCAGAGCGACCGCCTGGGAGACGTCTTCCGCGCGGAACGGCGGGACGGCCGGGCCGGGTCCGGCCCAGCCGCCCGCTTCGGCGGCGAGCGCGTCTTCGGTGAACTGCGTGGCGGCGTCGGACAGCGCGATCGGGAGCAACGCGGCGGTTCCCGGCGTCGCGAACACCGGGCCGTGCCAGCCTTCGGCGACCAGCTGCGGCAGGAAGCCCGCGTGGCCGAGGTCGGCGCTCGGCAGGAGGACCGCGTCGAGTGCGTGCAGTTCGTCCGGGACGGGCGAGAAGTTGCGCCGCCACAAGGCGTCCGGCCCGGCGAACAAGCCGCAGCCGGCCAGGATGCGCGTGCCGGACAGCTCCAGGAGGTGGCGGGCGCCGGTGGGGCCGCCGAGGAAGGTCAGGCGTACCTCGGACATCGTCCTTCCCTTCCCCTCAGCCGGAGACGTCGCGCTGCCGGAACCTCGCCACGCCCGCCGCGACCAGCACCGCGCCCAGTGCGGTGAGCCAGAGCAGCGGGGCGGCTTGCACGGCCGCACCCGGCAGCTTCGGCGAGTGGGTGAACGGCGAGAGGTCCAGCACCCACCGGTCCAGCTTCAGCAACGTGCCGAACTCGCCGAGCAGCAGGAACGTCGTCAGCGCGACCCAGGCGAACGCGACCGCCCGCGCCAGGAAGCCGAACAGTGCCGCCGCGATCCCGGCGAGCACCCAGACGGCGGGCAGCTGGGCCAGTCCCGCGCCGGCCAACCGGGCGACCTCGGTGCCGGGCGTGCCGAGGCGGACTCCGTACGCCAGCCCGGCGGTGAGGCCCAAGGACGTCAACAGCGCGACGGGTGCGCCCACGGCGAGCAGCAGATATCCCGCCATCAGGCGGCGGCGGTCGAGCGCGGTGGCCAGCAGCGGTCCGACGCGCAGCGCCCGCTCCTCGCTCCGGAAGCGGACCAGGACGGTGATCGCGTACGCCGAGGTGATGACGGCCGCCATCGAGAACTCGGCCGCGAGAAAAGCGTCCTCCATCGCCTGTTCACCGCCGAGAGCGGCGATCAGCGCCCGGGCGCCCGCGCTGTCGAGCATCTTCCCGACGTTGCCCGCGAGGCCGCCTAGGACCAGTCCCAGCAGGACGTACCCGGCCAGCCAGGCACCGAGGTTCGCCCGGTTGAGGCGCCACACCAGCCCCCACGCACCGGTCAGGGTGCGACCGGCGTGGGCCGGGCCCGCCCGGTCCGGCAGCAGCCCGGCGTCGAGGTCGCGGGCCCTGGCCGCCGCGACGGCCACCACGACCAGCGCGGCCGCGACGAGCAACGGGAGGGCCAAGACCCACCAGACGTCACCGGCGAAGGGCCGGACCTGCTGGGTCCACCCGATCGGCGAACCCCACGACAACCAGCGCGGACCGGTGGAGTCGCCCACGGCACGCAGGAAGTACGCGGCGAGCAGCCCGACGACGGCGAGCCCCGACGCCGCTCGGGCGCTCTTGGTCAGCTGGGCGGTCACCGCGGCGAGCCCGCCGAAGACGAGCCCGGAGCCCGCCCAGCCGAGGCCGAAGGCCAGCGATCCGGCCACCGGCAACCCCGCCGCCGCGAGCCCGGCCGCGCTGAAGAGACCGATGACCAGGCTCGACACGGTCGTCACGACCACTGCCGCCGCCAACCCGGCGAAGCGGCCGACCACGGCGGACCCGAGCAGTTCCCGCCGTCCGGCTTCCTCCTCGGCCCGGGTGTGCCGGACGGCGGTGAAGATCATCAGCAGCGCGATCAGGGCCGCGCCGAACGCGGTCAGCTTGAAGACGGACGTCGCGCCGAGGGTCGGTTCGTACACCGGGCCGTAGAGCGCCACCAGGGCCGGGATCGAGTTGATGCTGTCGGCCGCGCCCCGCTGATCCCCGGCGGCCGGGTAGATCGCCGCCGTCGCCGCGGCCGACGACGCCGCCACGGCGGTGAACACCGAGGTCCACACCGGCAGCCGGACCCGGTCCCGGCGCAAAGCCAGGCGGACCAGCGCGCCGGTGCCGGTGAGCGTGGCGCTCATACCGGCACCACCTCCGGTTCGCTCCGGTAGTGCCGGAGGAACAGCTCTTCGAGCGTCGGGGGTCGGCTGATGAGGCTGTGCGCGCCTGCTTTGCTCAGCGCCCCGAGCACAGCGGGGAGTGCGGCGGCGTCGGCGCTCAGCCGGATCTCGTCACCGGCCACGGTGACCCCGTGCGCTCCGAGCAGCCGGACCAGCTCGGCTGGGGAGCCGGTCAACCGCGCGGTGATCGAGGTGCGGGTGAGGTGGCGGAGCTCGTCGAGGCTGCCCGAATCGACCAGGCGGCCGGCCCGGATGATGCTGACCCGGTCGCAGAGCGCTTCCGCCTCGGACAGGATGTGGCTGGACAGCAGGATCGTGCGGCCTCGCTCGCGTTCCTCGCGGACGCACTCGCGGAAGATCTGCTCCATCAACGGGTCGAGCCCGCTGGTGGGCTCGTCGAGCAGCAGCAGTTCGACGTCCGAGGCCAGCGCGGCGACCACGGCGACCTTCTGCCGGTTGCCCTTCGAGTACGCCCGTCCCTTGGTGCGCGGGTCCAGCTCGAACAGGTCGAGGTACCGCTTGCGGCGCTTCGGGTCCAGGCCACCGCGGAGCCGGCCGAGCAGGTCGATGACCTCACCACCGGTCAGGTTCGGCCACAACGAGACCTCGCCGGGGACGTAGGCGAGCCGCCGGTGCAGCGACACCGCGTCGCGCCACGGATCGCCACCGAGCAGCCGCAGCTCGCCGGAGTCGGCGTGCAGCAGGCCCAGCAGCAGCCGCAGCGTGGTCGTCTTCCCGGCGCCGTTCGGCCCGAGGAAGCCGTGCACCTCACCGGTGCGGACGGTCAGGTCGAGCCCGTCGAGCGCCTCGGTGTGCCCGAAGGACTTCCGGAGGTCCCGGATCTCGATCGCGGCACTCATCGCGTGCTCTCCAGGAGGATCCGGCGCTCGGCCGAGGCGATGGCCGCGCGGGCCGGGGCCAGGACGTCGGGGTTGACCGAGATCGACGTGATGCCGAAGCGCACCAGGTGCTCGGCGAAGCCGGGCTTGGTCGAGGGCGCCTGGCCGCACAGCGAAGAAGTGATGCCGCGGTCCCGGGCGATGCGGACGATCTTCTCGATCGCGTCGAGCACTGCCGGGTCGGCCTCGTCGAACAGCTCCGCGCACACGGCCGAGTCGCGGTCGACGCCCAGCACCAGCTGGGTGAGGTCGTTGCTGCCGATGGACACGCCGTCGATGCCCATGCCCGCGTATTCGGGCAGCCAGTGCACGACCGAGGGCACCTCGGCCATCACCCAGCGGTGCAGGCCGCGCTGCCGGCCGAGCGGGCTCGCGTCGACCAGCTCCAGGCACTCCTCCAGCTCCCACTTCGTGCGCACGAACGGGATCATCAGGTGCAGGTTCGGCGTCTGCTCCCGCACTCGCGCCAGCGTCTCCAGTTCGAGGGCGAACAGGTCGCGCTCGCGCACGTACCGGTAGCAGCCGCGGTAGCCGATCATCGGGTTGCTCTCGACCGGCTCGAACTCCTCGCCGCCGGCCAGGCCGCGGAACTCGTTCGTCCGCAGGTCGGTGGCGCGGTAGACGACCGGACGAGTACCGAACGGACGCGTGATCTTCAGCAGCGACTCGGTCATCTTGTCCACGAAGGACCGTTCTTCCCCCTTGGCGAGCAGGTCGCGCGGGTGGCGGCCGTCGAGGGCCTCGGTGAGCAGGAACTCCGCACGGAGCAAGCCGACGCCGTCCACCGCCTGCGCGGCGACCTCTTCGGCGTGCTCGGGCATGGCGAGGTTGACGTACAGCTTGGTGCCGATGGCTTCCGGCGCCACGGGCGCGGCGACCGCTTCGGTGCGCGCCGGCGCCTTCTTGACCGCACCCGGCCGGACCTCGCCCTTGGTGCCGTCGACGGTGACCAGGCTGCGGTCGGCCAAGACGCGGGTGGCGTCGCCGGTGCCGACCACGGCCGGCACGCCCAGCTCGCGGGCGACCACGGCCGCGTGACAGGTCATCCCGCCACCGTCGGTGACGACCGCGGACGCCCGGCGCATCGCCGGCACCCAGTCCGGGTTGGTCATCGGCGCGACCAGGACCTCGCCGTCCCGCAGGTGCTTCGCCTCAGCTGGGTCACGCAGGACGCGGACGGAACCACTGCCTTCCCCCGGCGACGCCGCGAGCCCCGTCACCAGCGCCTCGGTCGTCACCGGCGTGACCGGCGGCAGCGTCGTGATCGGCCGGGACTGCACCAGGGAGATCTCGTGGTCGGCGATCGCGAACTCGATGTCCTGCGGCACGCCGTAGTGCTCCTCGACCCGGGAGGCCATCCGGGCCAGCTCGAGCACCGTGGTGTCGCTCAACACCCGGCGGCCGCCGGCGGGCTCGGGGAGCTCGATGGTGACGTCGCCGCCACCGGCGTCGGCCACGATCTTGTGGGTCTGCCTGCCGATCCGGACCGAGTGGATGAGCAGGTCCTTCTTGCCGATGACGTAGGTGTCGGGCTCGACGGCCCCG
The DNA here is from genome assembly GCF_040638285.1 of Amycolatopsis sp. NPDC026612. Taxonomy (NCBI): domain Bacteria; kingdom Bacillati; phylum Actinomycetota; class Actinomycetes; order Pseudonocardiales; family Pseudonocardiaceae; genus Amycolatopsis; species Amycolatopsis sp. NPDC026612. The sequence continues at coordinate 186,470 of NZ_JBEZYB010000008.1, read as the reverse complement.
CTGACGATCGCCTCCCCCTGACCGAAGACGGCTTCGACGACGATGCGATCGCGGTCGCCGGTACGCGGATCGGCGGTGAAGATCACGCCGGCCCGTTCCGACTGGATCATGCGCTGGACGACGACGGCGATCGCGGGCTCGCCGGTGAACCCGCGGCTTGCCCGGTAGCTCACGACACGCGGGCTGAAGAGCGACGTCCAGCAGTCGACGACGTGCTCGGCGACCGCGTGGTCACCCCAGATGTTGGTGTAGGTGGCGTTCATCCCGGCGAAGGACGCTTCCGCGCCGTCCTCCCCGGTGGCCGACGACCGGATCGCCACCGGCGTCGACCCACCCAGCCCGCGGTACGCCTCGGCGATCTCCGTGTGCAGCTCGCCGGTCAGCCCGGCGCGCCGGACGAGATCGCGCATCTCGTCGCACGCGTCGGCCAGTACCGCGGTGTCGTCCACGTTGGCCAGCGCCTTGGCGTGCAGGTCGGCCAGCTCCGTACGGACCCCCGCGTGCTCCAGCGCGGCCCAGTAGCCGTCACGGGAGATCACGAATCCGCCGGGAACGGGGAAGCCGGCGCTAATCAGCTCGCCGAGGTTGGCGCCCTTCCCGCCCACGGTTTCGTCGTCGACGAGCCGGATTTCGGCCAGGTCGCGTACGTACGTCATCGGAGTCCTCCTGAGGATTCGTCGGGGAACAGTTCACCGAGCGGGAGCCGCGGAGAGGGAGCGGCCGGGACCGCGGGATAGCCGAACCGGAAGATCGCCTGCGGCACCCCCGGCAGGACCACTTCCGACACCAGCCGGGCCCGGAATCCCGTCAGGTGCAGGGGCTGGGTGATGACCGAACCGACGAGCGCCTTCACCGTCGCGGTCAGCCAGACGCGCTGCAGGGCCGCACCGGCGGCCAGGTGCTCGGCCCTCGTATCGCCGTCGGTGCAGACGACCAGCAGGTTCTCCGCGGCCAGCCGGTCAGCCAACACGACGTCGTCGGGCACCGGGGTAGCGGTTCGCACCAGTCCCGCCACCGGCAGGGCTTCGGAACTGAGGGCTTCCTCGGGGACGCCGTCCCCGGTCACGGTCGTGTGCGCCGTCCACATCGCCAGCTCGCGCTGGTAGCCACGGTCGTCGCGGAGCACGCGCGTGGCGAAGCCCAGCAGCTCGGCCAGTTTGTCCAAGTGTGCGGGAGCCGCCACGTGCACTCCGGTCGTCTCCCCGGCCGCGACCAGCGCGGCGCGGACGCCCGGTGGTACCCGGCCGTGGTAGAACGCGCGCCGGTGACTGCGACGGCGCCCGATGGCTTGGAACAGCGTGTAGTCCCGGGTGGAGGCGGCTTTCGGACGGCCGATCGTCACCGTGGCGACGACGTCGTCGCCGTCCTGGAACTCGGCGTGGCAGTCCCGGCCGAGGGCGCGGATCGCGAGTTCTAGGTTGGTGAGCGCGGCACCGCAGGACATCAGCCGGTCACGGCCGAACGGGTCGTGCCGGCGCAACTCGACGGCCCGCCGCTGGAGCAGGTCCACCTCGGTCCCGCGCACCCGCAGCTGCCACGGCTGGCTGTTGTGCACCGAGGGCGCGCGGCTCACCGCGCGGGCGAGCACGCCGATTTGCTCGTGGTTCAGGGCTGCCGGTGCTGCGGCGGTCATCGCGGTCACTCCCGGACGCGGAGTCGGGCGCTCCGCTCCCGTCATGGTGGGACTTCGCGGTGCGCGGCCACCGGAGCACAAAGTCCCCGGCTCCGGCGGAATTCGGCCCCTACCGGCGTTCGCGGGGGTGGCGCACGATCGCGGTGACACCGAAGAGAAAGTGAGGCCTGCCATGACTTCGCCGAAACCGCACACGGGCCGCGTAATCGTCGCCGGGACGGACGGCACTCCCCGCGGCGACGCGGCGTTGAGGTGGGCGCTCGACGTGGGCGCGCACGCCGGGGACGTCGTCCGCGCGATCCTGGTCCGGCCCCGGGACTCGCTGCTGCCGGGCACGTCCTTCGCGATCCAGCCACACGGCCGCGTGCCGGAGGCGGGCTACTCGCTGGACGACCACATCGCCCGCTTGGGCGTCGACACGGCGGCGTCGGTCGAAACCCGCACGGTCCACGGCGACCCGGCGACCGAGCTGGTGACCGCATCGGCCGACGCGGACCTGCTGGTGCTGGGCACCCACCGCGGCGGCGCGCTGACCGACCTGGTGCTGGGCAGCGTCGGGCGCGAGTGCGTCCGGTTCTCCCGCTGCCCGGTCGTGGTCATCACCCCGGAGGCGGCCCATCGGCTCGCGCCTGCCTGAACCGCGTTTTCCGTCACCTGGTGAGGAAAGCCTCCGGAGGCCACCACGAGACTGGTGACTTCCGGAGGCTTCCGGCGTTTCAGTGTCGGCGGGTGGCCCAGCGGAACAGCTCGTCCGCCCCCCAGACCAGGACCGGCATCGGCAGCATCAGCGCGATCACCCACGCCGGCAACGCCGCCGTCCCGAAGACCGATTGCAGCGGCGGCAGGTAGATCAACGCGGCCGCGAAGACGAGCTCGAACACGATTCCGCCCAGCAGGAGCCGGTTCGTCGTCAATCCCACGGCCCGCAGCGAGACGCGCTCCGTGCGGGACGCGAATGCCGTGCCGATCTGGCAGAACACGATCGCCGCGAAGCTGGCCGTCGTCGCCTGGAGGTACGCCTGGTGCAGCGGGGCTCCGGCCGAGACGTCCGCGCCCGGGTGCCAGCCCGCCGCGGACAGCACCGCGAAGAAGGCTCCCAGCACCAGGACGCCGGACAGCAGGCCCATGATTCCCCACGCCCGCAACAACATCCGGCCCGTGACCACGCCTTCGGACCGGCGTCGTGGCCGGCGGGACATCAGGCCCGGCTCCGCGGGCTCGCGGCCCAACGCCAGCGCCGGCAGGGTCTCCGTGCCCAGGTCGATGGCGAGGATCTGCAGCACTGTCAGCGGCAGCGGGATCATCCCGCCCGACACCGCGAACAGCAGGAACGGCAGCACTTCCGGCACCGCGTGCGCGAAGATGTAGAGCACGAACTTCCGGACGTTGTCGAAGACCCGCCGTCCCTCCCGGACGCCCGCGACGATCGTGGCGAAGTTGTCGTCCGTCAGCACGACCGTCGCTGCTTCCTTGGCCACGTCCGTGCCGCCGACACCCATCGCCACGCCGATGTCCGCGCGGCGCAACGCCGGCGCGTCGTTGACACCGTCGCCCGTCATCGCCACGACCTCGCCGCAGTCGCGCAGCGCGTCGGCGATGCGCAGCTTGTCCTCCGGCGCGGCCCGGGAGAACACGATCTCGCCACCCGCGGTGAGCGCTTCGTCGAGCGCCGGCTCCGGCATCCGGGAGAGCTCGCCACCGCTGATCACGCGGTCCGCGCCGATCCCGACGCGGCGGGCGATCTCCGCGGCCGTCAAGCCGTTGTCCCCCGTCACGACGTGGACCGTGATCCCCGCCGAGTGGCAGTCCGCGACCGCGGCGGCCACCTCCGCACGCGGCGGGTCGACCAGGCCGACGAGCCCGAGCAGGCACAGGTCCGATTCCGCTTCGTCTCGGCTCCCCGGGACCGACGGCACCTCGCGCCGGGCCACGGCCAGCACGCGCAGGGCCCGGCCTGCCATCTCGTCGACACGCTCGATGGTCCGCTCGCGCAGTGCGCCCGTCAGAGGCACCTCCGCGCCGGTCGCGTCGAGCGCCGAGGTGCACCGCGGCACCACCTGTTCGGGCGCACCCTTGGTGGCCACGACCAGCGAACCACCCGCCAGGTCCACAGTGGACATTCGTTTGAGCCGGGGGTCGAACGAGTACAGCGCCTTCCGGACCGCCGGGTCGAACGCGGTCCCGTGGTCGGCGGCGTAGCCCAGCAGGGCCAGTTCCGTCGGATCACCGCTCTCCGAGGCGAGGTCGGCGGTGCTGCAACGCGCGAGCGACGAAGCCAGCACGCCGGAGTCGTCCAGCGGCTCGCCCAGCCCGTCCCGGACCTCTTCGACGTGCATCGCGTTGCGGGTCAGGGTTCCGGTCTTGTCGGTGCAGATGACCGTCGTGGACCCCAGCGTCTCCACCGCGGAAAGCCGTTTGACCAGCGCGCCCTCCTTGGCCATCGACCGCACCCCGGCGGCCAGCGCCAGGGTGATCGTCGGCAGGAGGCCTTCGGGGACGTTGGCGACGAGCAGGCCGATCGCGAACACGAACGCCGCCGACCACGACAGCCCGGCCAGCCAGCCCAGTGGCAGGAACCCGATGCCGACCACGACGGCGACCCCGGCGATCAGCCACGCGACCCGGCGCACCTGCCGTTCGAGGGGGCTTTCCTCGCGTCCCACCCGGGCCGAGAGCGAGGCGATCCGGCCGATCTCGGTGTGCCGCCCGGTGGCGTGGACGACCGCGTGGGCGGATCCGGCGACGCACACCGTGCCGCTGAAGACGAGCACCGGCGACTCCAGCGGCCGCGTCGCGTCGTCGTGGACGTCGGCCATCCGCGTCACCGGTGCCGACTCCCCCGTCAGCATCGACGCGTCGACGTCGAGGGTGCCGTCCACCAGCCGGGCGTCCGCCGGGACGCGGTCGCCCTCGGCGAGCACCAGCACGTCCCCGGGCACGATCTCGGTCGCCGGCACGTGCCGGACGCTGCCGTCGCGCAGCACTGCCGCGCGGTCGGGCAGGTACCGGCCGAGCGCTTCCACGGCCTTCTCCGCCTGCTGCTCCTGGACGAACGCCAGCAGGCCGTTGAGCACGATGACCCCGACGATCGCGATCGCGAGGTTCGTCGTCCCGGCGAACCACGCGAGGCCCGCCGCGACCCACAGCAGCAGGGCGAGCGGGTGGATCAGCTGCCGCAGCAGCGCCGGCGGCCACTTCGCCCCGCCGCGGGACGGCAGCGCGTTCGGGCCGCTCACTTGGAGACGGCGCGCGGCTTCGCGGGCGGTCAAGCCGGTGACGTCGGTGCGCAGGTCCCGCAGCAGGCGGGAAACGGGCTCGCGCGCGTCGACCTCGGGAGCGGTGTCCGCGACGGGTTTCGCCCTCAGGTGCGTGGTCATCGTCAGGAGTTCCTTCGCTTCGGGGTGGCGAGGCCGACCAGGAGAACGGCTTGCGGGGCGCCGGGCAGCAGCGAATCCTCGACGTCACGCTGCCCGGGCAGCCGGATCGGCAGGGCCCGCGAGGAGAAGCCGCGGACGGCCGCAGCGAGCCGGGTCGAGTGCAGCGCGGCGCCGGCCAGAACGTGGTGCCTCCGGCCGTCACCGGGGGTGGTGATCAGAACCGACGAATGCCCGGTGACGTCGGTGCCGAGGTGCGAGAGGATCGGCACCCACTCCGGGCGGACGGTCCGGACGGCCGTGTCCGGCCAGAAGTCGTCCGCGGCCAGCGCGCCCAGGACGGCCAGGCTGACCGGCCGCAACTGCCCGTCGGTACCGAGCTTGCGCAGCGCCGCATACCGCGCCCACTCACTACTGGTCGGTGGCCGCGTCCTCCCGGCCCGGACGACGGCCGCGACGTCGGGGCGATCCGGATCGTCCGGAAAGGCGATCTCGGGTTCGCTGCCCAGTATCCGGACGACCGTCCAGACCGTGGACAGGACCGCGCCGCACTCGATCAGGGCGGCGGTTCCCGCCCGGTCGCGCCGGGTCGGTGGCTCGGTCAGCACGACCTCGTCCGGCCGGACCTCCGCCACACACCGGTTCGGACCGAGCCACAGCAGTGCGTCGCCGAGCACGGCCCGGGACGAACGGTCCCAGCGGAACCCCGGCGCGGTCATTCGCCGAGGTGTCTCGAGGCCGCCCGGCAGGTGGCCAGGAGCCCATCGACATCGATCACGGTGACGCGGTTTTCGAGTCCGTCCGGGACCTCCGCCCGCACGTCCGGATCCGGTGAGACCAGGGCGACCGGCACGTGGTCGCGGATCGCGCAGACGACGCCGTACTCGCGGGCGGTCAGCTCCGGGCCCTGGCCGCGGACGTCGACGAGCAGGTCCGGTTGGGCGAAGGGCTCGTCGAGCGGGCAGCGGCCGCCCACCGCGAGCGCCCGGCAGAGCCCCGCGTGGCGATGGCAGCGGCTGACCAGGCACCCGGCGTCACGCAGGGGCTGCACCAGGAAGTCGGCGTCCCCGAAAGAAGACTCGGTCAGCAGGACGTGCATGGCTTCACCTCACGGACACTCGGGCGAGCGCCTCTTCGGCGCCGCGGGCCAGCTCCAGGTCTTCCCGGGGCAGGACGACCAACGCGGGCACCGGCGAACCGGCCGCGGTGACGACCCGGTCGACGTCGGTGTGCGGCACCTCGCCCACTCGCAGGCCGAGCACGCCCAGACCGTCGATGACCGAGGTGATCAGCTCCGGCTGGTGCTCGGCGACGCCGCCGGTGAACACCACCGCGTCCAGCCGCGACAGGCTCATCGCGGCCGCGCCGATTTCGCGGCGGAGCCGGTGCCGATAGACCTCGATGGCCACCTCGGCGTCCCGCTCACCGCGGTTCGCCGCGGCCAGCACCCGGCGCAGGTCGCCGTTGGTGCCGGTCATCCCGGCCAGCCCGGAGCGGTGGAACAGCGCGTCGGCCATCTCGGCCGGGCTCATCGGCACCGTCTGCATCACGTGCAGCAGCAGGCCCGGGTCGATCGAGCCGGACCGCGTGGCCATCATGGCGCCTTCGAGCGGCGTGAAGCCCATGCTCGTGTCGACGCCGTGGCCGTCCCGGATCGCGGTCACCGACACCCCGGCGCCGACATGGGCGCAGACGATCTGCAGGTCTTCCGGAGAACGGCCCAGCAGCTCGCCGGTGCGGCGCAGGGCGTACTGACACGACAGACCGTGGAAACCGTAGCGGCGCAGGCGGTTCTGCGCCGTCCACGACCGCGGTAGCGGGTACCGGGCCGCGGCTTCGGGCATCTCCGAGTGGAACGCCGTGTCGAAGCAGGCCACCACCGGGACCTCCGGCAGCAGCCGACGCACTTCCCGGGCGACCTCCAGCGACAGCGGCTGGTGATTCGGCGCCAGCGACGTGAGCCGCTCGAGATTCCCCAGCAGGGCGTCGTCCACCCTCGCGGGTGCCTTCTGCGACCCGCCGTGCACGAACCGGACGGCGACGGCGTCCACATCGGACCAGCGGCGGATCGCCTGGGCGACCGCATCGGGGTCGGCCAGGCCCCACGCCGTCCAGCCGACGGCGGTGCCGTCGGCGACCAGCGACACCTTCATGCTCGACGAGCCCGGGTTCAGGGTCAGGACACGCACGGCTCTCCTCCGATTCAGTCGCGCAGGCGGCGCAAGAACGGGTCGTCGGCTGCCAAGGGCTCCAGACGGGCACGGACGTCGAGCGCGACGCAGCCGTCCGAGCGCACACGCATCGGGTTGAGGTCCAGCTCGGCCAGCTCGGGCACCAGTTCGGCGAGCCGGCTGACCTTCAGCAGGATCTCGCGCACGGCCGCCCGGTCCAGCTGCCCGGCCCAGAGCGCCTTCGACGCGCGCAGGCCGTCGAGCAGCAGGTCCGCGTCCGCGCCGGTCAGTGGCGCGAGCCGGGCCGCGTGGTCGGCGATCAGGTCGGTGTCGACGCCGCCGAGGCCGAACACGATCAGGGGCCCGAAGACCGGGTCCGACCGCACCCCGACCAGCAGTTCGCGGCCGGGCTCGGCCATCGGCTGCACCGTCACCCCGCGCAGGGCCGACCCGAAGCGCGACCGCAGAGTGCGGAAGGCCTCCACGATCCGGTCGGGGCCGTGCACGTTCAGCAGGACGCCGCCGCCGGCGGTCTTGTGCAGCAGGCCGTCGGCGTCGGCCTTCAGCACGACCGGCGAATCGAGATCGGCGGCCGCGGCGTCCATCGAGTCACCGGCCTCGACGTAGTGCGTCTCCACCATCGGGATGTCGGCCAGCCGCAGCAGCTCGACGGCCTCGGCGGACGGCAGCCAGCCTTCGCGCCCGGCGGCGAACGCCCGCAGCGCCTCAGGGGTTTCCAGCGGAGTCAGGGAATTCTCGGCTTCTGGCCGGTTCAGCCACTGTTCGTAGCGGACGAGCCGGGCCAGCACCGCGGCGGCCGCGGCCGGGTCGTCGTAGCAGGCGGTGACGCCGGTGCCGGGCACCAGCGGCGCGACCCGGGCTCGCTGGCCCGGCCGGACCGCGAAGACGGTCTTGTACTCCGGCGGGAGTACCGCCGCCAGCGACGTGCCGGGATCACCGACCGCGGTGGGCACGGTCGCGGCGATGACCGCGTCGACACCGTCATCGGCCAGCACGGTACGCAGCGCATCGGCGAACAACTCCGGCGGGATCGCCGCGGTCGTGTCGACCGGGTTCCGCACGGCCGCTTCGGCAGGCAGCAGCTTCGCGAGCCGGTCCCGGGTTTCGCCGGACAGGTCCGCCATGATCAGGCCCTCGCGCTCGCAGGCGTCGGCGGCCAGCACCCCGGCCCCACCGGCGTTGCTGAGCACAGCCACCCTGGGGCCGCCCGGCAGGAGCTGCCACGACAACCCGGCGATGACATCGACCAGCTCGGCGACGGTGTCGACGGTGATGACCCCGGCCTGTTCGAAGAGCGCGTCCCGGGTGACCGCGGGAGTCGCCGCCGCGGCGGTGTGCGAGGCAGCCGCGCGCTGGGCGGTGCCCCCGCTGCCGGACCGGACGGCCAGGACCGGTCGTGTCCGGGCGAGGCGGCGGGCCAGCCGGCTGAACTTACGGGGGTTGCCGAAGGATTCGAGGTACAGGACAGCCAGTTCGGTGCGGCGGTCGGCGGTCCACCACATCAGCAGGTCGTTGCCGCTGACGTCGTACTTGTCCCCGGTGGAGACCAACGTGGACATGCCGAGGCCGAGGTCGCCGAGGGATTCCGCGAGCGCGATGCCGACGCCGCCGGACTGGGTGATGACGCCGATGTTGCCGGGCTGCACGCGGCGGCCCAGGAAGGTCAGATCGTAGGGACAGGCCGGGTCCGTGGAGAGGACGCCGAGGCAGTTCGGGCCGACCAGCCGCATGCCGTACTCGCGAGCCGCGGCGTGGACCCGCTCGCCGTTCCCGGTGCCGGTCAGGCCCGAGGAGATGATCACGACCGCGCGTACGCCGCGTTTCCCGCACTCTTCGACCGCCTCCGCGGCGGCCGGGGCGGGCAGGCACACCACGGCCAGTTCGGGCGGGCGGCTCAGCGCCGCCACCGACGGAACGCTCGGCACGCCGAGGATTTCCCCGGCGTGCGGGTTCACCACTTCGACAGGTCCCGGGTAGCCGGACGCGACGAGGTTGGCCAAAACGGCGTGCCCGACCGAACCCGGGCGCCGTCCCGCGCCGATGACGGCGATCGAGGACGGCTTGAACAGGTGGGTCAGGCTGGCCGCGTCGGCGACCAAGTCGCGCTCCAGCACGGCGTCCAGGTAGGCGGCGTCTTCGCCGAGGATCATCACGACGTCCCGTTCGGGGCCGCCGATACCGGCTTCGAACCGCAGTCCGAGGTCGGCGAAGACGCGGATCACCTTGGCGTTCTCGGCGATCACCTCGGCGAGGAACCGCTTCAGACCCGACTTCCGGGCGTGCGAGACGAGGTGCTCCATCAGCAGCGTCGCGACGCCCTGCGTGCGCAGGGCCGCGTCCACGACGAGGGCGACCTCGGCATCGGTGGAATCCTCCAGTACTTCGTAGTTCGCTACCCCGACGAGTTCACCGTGCCGGCAGCAACCCACCGCGTAGTGTCCTGGCCCGGGGTCGGCGGCGATCTCCGCGGCCAATTTGTCCAAAGTGGATGGACGGGCGCCGAAGAACCGGAAATAGGTGTCCCGTTCGGTGAGCCGGGTGTGCAGGGCGAGCACCTCGGCGGTGTCGGCCGGGCCCAACGGGCGCACCAGCACCACGTCACCGCCCGCGAGCAGGGCCCGGGAGCCTGCCTCCACGCTCATCGCTTCTCCGTCCGCATGAGGGTGGGCGCGGCCGGCAACGCGCCGCGCCCACCGCAGGGGCGGTCACCTGGTACTTGGTGACCTGGATCTTGACGCGCTTGTCGCGCGGGTGCTCCGAAACCGGCTGAACGTGCCGTAAAAGAACTCGCTACGGCCTTCGGCGCTCTCCTTCGCCTCTCCGGGTCGAAGCCGGGCAGCTCCGCGCGGACGAGGTACTTGCCGTCCTCGGTGGACTCCTCGATCCGCACGGGGTTGTGCTCGGCGAACGGCCTCGCGGCGACGGGCGCCGCACCACAAGGAGACCTCAGGGACCGGCACCCGCGACGCGGCCGGACTACCCGAACCGCGAGGACCTTGGTCACCGAAGTCCACCCGGGGACCAACGGCCCTGTACTCCGTCCGGCTCCGCTGTCACCGTCGCGGCACGGGAGAACGGAGAGGGAGATGGACCTGCCGGCAAGGAAGTGGAGTCTCGACGCCGCGATCGAGTACGGGACGAACCGGACCCGGGCCCAGATCGTGCTGCGCACCCCGGACGGGCAGGAGTTCTCCGGAGTGGGCGTGGCGCTCCGGACGGGACCCGAGCAAGTCGCGAGCTATCCGGCCCTGGGCCGCGCTCTGTCGGACCTGACGGAGGAGCTGGTGGAGGCCGCGACCGCGGAGCTGGACGTCGAGGCCGAGCGCACACAGCACACGTGACGGCTCAACCGGCCGGGACTTCGCGACAGGCGGCGGGCGGGCCGAGGGGGATGGAGCGCACCGGCCGCGAAGGCCACGGTCAGCTGACCGGCGCCGACCACTCGACCTTCACGCCTCCATCGGGGCCGCGGCCGAGGGTGAACGCGCCACCGACTGCTTCGGCGCGGTCACCCAGGTTGCCCAGCCCGCTCGGCGAGACGTCCTCGGGCAGCCCCTTGCCGTCGTCGACCACGAGAACGCGCAGCACGTCGTCCTTGACCGCGACCGACACCGACAAGGTCGAGGCCTCCGCGTGCCGTACCGCGTTGCTCACCGCTTCGCGGACCACCGCCTCGACGTGCTCGGCCAGCTGAGTGGGCACCGTGTCGATCGAGCCGGACATGCTGACCGTCGGGTGCACCGGCGCGTCGTCGGTCAGCTCGGCGATCGCGTCGTGCAACCGGTGCCGCAGCCGCACACCCGTCTCCCCCGCTGCGCCACCGTGCAGGTCGAAGATCGCCGTGCGGATCTCCTGGACGATCTCGTGCATCTGCTCGATGCTGTCCCCGAGCCGCTTCTGCAGCTCCGGCGACTTGGTCCGCCGCTGGGTGCTCTGCATCGACAGCCCGACGGCGAACAACCGCTGGATCACGTGGTCGTGCAGGTCACGGGCGATCCGGTCGCGGTCGCCCAGCACGTCCAGCTCACGCGCGGCCCGCTGCTGCGCCGCCAGCTGCAAGGCCAGCGCCGCCTGGTCGGCGAAGGACGCCACCACCGACAACTGCGCCGACTCGAACGCCCCGGCCCCGGTCTCCCGGGCCGCGATGAGGACGCCGGCCGTCCGGTCCCCCGCCCGCAGCGGGACGACCAGCGCGGGGCCGAAGCGGTGATCAGGGAGCCGGAGTTCCCCGACATTGCGGGGTGTCCGGTCCCGGTACACCGCACCGGGCACGCTCTCCTCGATGCCGATGTGCATACCCGACAGCTCCACGGCCCGGGTGCCTGCGCTGACGGTGACGGTGAGGTCGTCGACGTCGTCGCCCCAGTCCTCGTCGACGTCCAGGCGCCCGGAGTTCGGCAGTGCCAGCATGGTGACGTCCGAGCCGGTCAGCTCCAGCGCCCGGCTGGCGATCAGGTTCAACGCCTCGGCCGGGTCGGTGCCACCCAGCAGCTCGGTGGTCACCTCGCTCGTGGCGGCCAGCCACTGCTGGCGCACCCGCGCCTGCTCGTAGAGGTGCGCGTTCTCGATCGCGATACCGGCCGCCGCGGCCAAGGCCTGCACGACGACCTCGTCGTCGTCGGTGAACGGTTCACCGTTCTTCTTCTCGGTCAGGTAGAGCCGCCCGAAGACCTCGTCGCGGACGCGGACCGGGACCCCGAGGAACGAGTGCATCGGCGGGTGGTGCGCCGGGAAGCCCACTGACGCCGGATGGGAGGAGATCTCCTCCATGCGCAGCGGCTTCGCCTCGTCGATCACCACGCCCAGCACCCCGTGGCCGGTCGGCAAGTCACCGATGAGCCGGCGAGTCTCGTCATCGATGCCGACGTAGATGAACTCCGACATGGAACCGTCGGCGGCGAGGACTCCGAGGGCGCCGTACTTCGCCTCGCCGAGTTCGATCGCGGCCTGCACGATCCGCCGGAGCGTGGTGTCCAGCTCCAGCCCGGACGCCACGGCCAGCACCGCGTCGAGCAACCCGTCCATCTTGTCGCGGGTCCCGATCAGCAGCTCGATCCGGTCCTGGAGGTCGCGCAGCACCTCGCGCAGCCGCAGGCCGGACAGTGTCCCCGCCATCCGCCGGGACCCGTACTCCGGCTGCCGGCCGGACTCGTTCACCGCCACCTCGCCCACAACCTCACGCATCGTCCGCTTCCGGCCGTCGCCGCTGGTGACCTTTTCCCCTTTCCGCAGGCCTCCGCGGCGGGAGACCCTCGGGAGAAGCTCAAGGAACCACAGTGTGCCGCGTGGCGGTGCCCGAGGGGAAACGATGACACTACCGATCACCTCGATCGGCTTGCTGGACTCCGATCAGGTGAAGTCCGTGATCGGCGCTGCGGTACTCGCTCCGTCGACGCACAACACGCAGCCCTGGCGCTTCCGTTGCACTCCCGCGGGCCTCGAGCTGCACGCCGATCCGGACCGCGCCCTGCCTGCGGCCGACGCCGACCAGCGGGAACTGCTCCTCTCGTGTGGTGCCGCGCTGTTCAACGTGCGCACCGCGATCCACGCGCTGGGCGCCCATCCGGCCACGACACTGCTCCCCCGGCGCGACGATCCGACGCTGCTCGCGGTGGTCCGGCCGTTCGCGGCCCGTAGGCCGGACCAGCGCTTGGTCGAGCTGGCCGACGCGATCCCCCGCCGGCACACCAACCGCACCCCGTTCGAATCCGTCGCCATCCCGGCTTCCATCGTGGCCGAACTGCGTCACGCCGCCGAGCTCGAACAGGCCTGGCTGCCCCGGCTGAACGCGCACCAGCTGGACCAGCTGCGCGAACTCGTGCACAAGGGGCATCACGCCCAGGTGGCCGATCCGGCCTTCCTCGCCGAGTGGCGCTACTGGACCGCCCGCGACCGGGACAGCCGGGACGGCGTCCCGGAGTACGCGGCCGGCGCGATGCCCTCGGACAACGGCGGCTGGGTCCTGCGGGACTTCGGCTCGCACCCACGCGGCCGAACCGACGACTCGGAGCCGCTGGTCGTGGTGATCGGCTCGTTCGACGACACCCGGATGGACCGGATCCGGGCCGGTCAGGCAATGCAGCGGGTTCTGCTCACCGCCACCGTGGCCGGGCTCGACGCGTCGTTCATCTCGCAGCCGGTCGAGGTGCCCGCAATACGGACGGAGCTGCGCAGCCTCCTCGGCGGTGGACTGTGGCCGCAGATCGTGCTGCGCCTCGGACGGGGTGCGCCCGTACCTTGGACGCCGCGGCGCTCCTTGGCCGATGTGTTGCTGGAGCCGCACCAGCTCAATGCCTAGCGCCGACGGTGGCCCGGGCGTTCACGCACTCACGTCTTTCACCAGCTCCAGTGAGCCTCCTCGCCGCCACGGTGGGGTCGCGCCGGCGGGCGGTGGCCCCACCCAATCGCCTGTCACCTTGTCCTTGGGAGCTGTCCCGACGAGTGTCCGGAAACCGGCCTCGGTGGCGCACTCCCGGACGAGCTTGGCCACATAGGCAGGCGTATAACCGTAATCGTTGTGCAGTTCGTTATACAGGCAGTACTTCTCGTCGGTCTTCTCCGGATGCGCGTCGCCGGTCGCGGGGCGTACTCCCAGCTTCTTCCAAGCCTTGGCGAAAAGGTTCGTGTTGAAGCAGAAGGGGATTTGCTCCTGCACCTGCTTGGCAGCTTCGCGCGGCTTCACCAGTCCATGCCCGACGACCGGTCGCTTGCCTTCGCGGACCACGACGTAGCCCTCCTTCCCGATCGCCTCGACGGCCGCGCGCTGTTCGTCGCTCAGGTCGTCGTAGCGAGTGAACTGCACGGCAAGGGCGTCGGGGTCCTTGGCCGCGAGTTCCTGGACGACGCGCAGCCGGAAGTCGTACCTCGGGTCCCTGGCAGTCGACTCGTCGAGGCCGGCGTCGTATTCGGTGATGAAGGTCCTCAGCGCAGCGGGCAGCTCCGAGCGCAGCCGGCGCAGCGTTCGCTCCCCCTGATCGGTGAAGCTCCCGATGAACACCGGAAAACGCAGGCGGGTAGCGAGCGAAGCTCCGACCCCGAACTGACCGGTGAGCTCCTCTTGCGCAGCCCGATGAAGAAGGCGAGATTGGCTCGGACCGGTTCTTTCTCGTCCGACCACCGATGCCGGACGCAGGTTGCCAGGTCCCAGCGCTTCGGCTCACCGTCGATCCGCTCGACGCGTCGAGCCCGCCCATGGAAGCGCCAGTACCGGAAGTCGACGCTGTCTCGAGTGAACTCGCCATGCAGAAGGTAGAGCCAGGCCAGATGCATGTGGACGACAAAACCCTCGAACGACCGGGCCTCCGCCGGGTCGTTGTACAGCCGCACGGCCAACTGGGCTTCGTCCCGGGAAGCGTCGACCATGTGCATGAATCGAGGTCGCGGTGCCACGTGCTCCACCTCGCGAACGTTTCGCCAGCCGTACGGATAAGGCCAATCTCATCGAGCAAGGCACCCGAATCGGCGTTTCGCGCTTCCAGCGCCGACAATCATTCAGATCTTGCCGTCCACCTGCTCAAGATCGGACTTTCGAGGCATCTCGTTACGGCTGTCCAGCTCCGAAAACCGGACGACCGCGTCAGCCGTTCTCTTTGCGCAGCTCGGTGGCGAGAACGGCCGCTTGGGTGCGACGTTCCATGCCCAGCTTGGTCAGCAGCCGGGAGACGTAGTTCTTGACCGTCTTCTCGGCCAGGAACATCCGCTCGGAGATCTGGCGGTTGGTCAGGCCCTCCCCGATCAGCTCCAGCAGCTTCTTTTCCTGGTCCGAGAGGTCGGCCAGCGGGCCCTTCTTGGCCTGACTGTCCCGCAGCTTGGCCATCAACGCGGCGGCCGCGTGCGCGTCGAGCAGGGATCTCCCCGCCCCGACCTCCCGGACCGCCGAGACCAGGTCCATGCCCTTGATGTCCTTGATCACGAACCCGCTGGCGCCGGCCATCACCGCGTCGAGCATCGCCTGCTCGTCGGTGTAGCTCGTCAGCATCAGGCACTTGAGCTCGGGCAGCTTCGACCGCAGCTCACGCGCCAGCTCGATGCCGTTGCCGTCCGGCAGCCGAACGTCCAGCACAGCGACGTCCGGGTTGAGCGCCGGGATGCGCGCCAGCGCCTGCGACACGCTGCCGGCCTGCCCGATCACGGTGAGGTGCTCGTCTTCGTCCAGGAGGTCGGCGACGCCGCGGCGGACGACCTCGTGGTCGTCGACGAGAAACACGCGGAGCATTCGGACCTCCCTGGTCACGGACTTGACGGAGATCAGGGTACGACCGCAAGGCCCTCGACGGCAGGGACCCGGGACCGTCCGGGAAGTGACCAAGGACCCTAAGCCGGGACGGCCGCCGCACCGGATGCTCACCGGGTGACCCGCGAACGAGCAGGAGAACCCCGATGAGCGCCCTGGACCTCGCCCGATGGCAGTTCGGGATCACCACCGTCTACCACTTCATCTTCGTCCCGCTGACCATCGGGCTGTCGTTCCTGGTCGCCGGGATGCAGACGGCCTGGGTGCGCACCGGGAACGGCAAATACCGCCGGATGACGAAGTTCTGGGGCAAGCTGTTCCTCATCAACTTCGCCATGGGCGTGGCGACCGGCATCGTGCAGGAGTTCCAGTTCGGGATGAACTGGTCCGACTACAGCACCTTCGTCGGCGACATCTTCGGCGCGCCGCTGGCCATCGAAGGCCTGCTCGCGTTCTTCCTCGAGTCGACGTTCCTCGGCTTGTGGATCTTCGGCTGGGACAAGCTGCCGAAGAAGCTGCACCTCGCGACGATCTGGATCGCCTCGATCGGCACCGTGCTCTCGGCCTACTTCATCCTCGCCGCCAACTCGTGGATGCAGCACCCGGTCGGCTCGATCGTCAACCCCGCCACCGGCCGCGCGGAGCTCAAGGACTTCGGCGCCGTGCTCACCAACTCCACCGCCGTCGGCGCCTTCGCCCACACCATCACCGCGTGCTTCCTCACCGCTGGCATGTTCGTCGTCGGGATCAGCGCCTGGCAGCTGCGTCGGCAGAAGAACGCCGACGTCTTCCGCCCGTCGATGAAGCTCGCGCTGGTCACCGTGCTGATCGCCGGCCTCGGTGTCATCGTCACCGGTGACCTGCAGGCCCGGCTGATGACCGAGCAGCAGCCGATGAAGATGGCCGCCGCCGAAGCGCTCTACGACACCGTCGCACCCGCGTCGTTCTCACTGTTCACCATCGGCTCGCTCGACGGCTCCCAGGAGAAGTTCAGCATCCGCGTCCCCGGCGTGCTCTCCTTCATGGCCACCGGCACCTTCGACGGCCGCGTCGAAGGGATCAACAACCTCCAGGCCCAAGAACAGCAGGCCTACGGCCCCGGCGAGTACCGGCCGGACGTCCCGGTCACCTACTGGACGTTCCGGCTCATGATCGGTTTCGGCTTCCTCTGCCTGCTCATCTCGCTCGTCGGCCTCTGGCTGTTCCGCCGCGGCCGCACCCCACGCGGCCGCTGGTTCTTCCCCGTCGCAACCGCCGGGCTCGCCCTGCCGTTCCTCGCCAACAGCGTCGGCTGGATCTTCACCGAGATGGGCCGCCAGCCCTGGTCGGTGTTCGGCGTGCTCAAGACCGCCGACTCGGTGTCCCCCACGGTCCCCGCGAGCAGCGTCCTGACGTCCCTGATCGTCTTCACCCTGCTCTACGGCGTCCTTGCGGTCGTCGACGGCGTCCTGATGGTCCGCTACGCCAAGGCCGGTCCGCCGCCACCGGAAGAGCCCGCAGCCGAGTCCGACGAGCCGCGCCCCGCGGCCTTCGCTTACTGACGCCGGAGACCCGCCATGGCCCTCACCGACATCTGGTTCCTGCTCATCGCGGTCCTCTGGACCGGCTACTTCGTCCTCGAAGGCTTCGACTTCGGCGTCGGCACCCTGCTGCGCGTCCTCGGCCGCGACGACACCGACCGCCGCGTGCTGATCAACACGATCGGCCCGGTCTGGGACGGCAACGAGGTCTGGCTGCTCGTCGCCGGCGGCGCCACCTTCGCCGCCTTCCCGCTCTGGTACTCCAGCCTGTTCTCCGGCTTCTACCTGGCCCTGCTCCTGGTGCTGGTCGCGCTGATCCTGCGCGGCGTCGCGTTCGAGTTCCGCGGCAAGCTCGACAGCCCGCGCTGGCGCACCACCTGGGACTGGGTCATCGTCTTCGGCTCGGCCGCGCCCGCGCTGCTGTGGGGTGTCGCCTTCGGCAACATCGTCCACGGCGTCCCGCTCGACGCCCAGCACCACTTCACCGGCACCTTCTTCACCCTCCTCAACCCGTACGCCCTGCTCGGCGGCGTGGCCACGCTCAGCCTGTTCTCCTTCCACGGCGCGGTGTTCCTCACCCTCAAGACCACCGGGGAGATCCGCGGCCGGGCCCGGATCTTGAGCCGCGCGCTGGGTGGCACGGCGATCGTGTTCGGCGGCGTCTTCCTCGCCTACACCGCGGTCGAACACGGCGGCTGGGCGTGGCTCACCTCGGCGCTCGCCGCGGCACTGCTCGTCGCCGCGGTGCTGTTCGCCACCGATGAGCGGGACGGGTTCGCCTTCGCGAGCACCGCCGGCGCGATCATCGCCGTCACCTTCACGCTGTTCTGGTCGCTGTACCCGAACGTCCTGCCCTCGACCACCGACTCCGCTTTCAGCCTCACCACGACGAACGCCTCTTCGACGCCCTACACGCTGCAGATCATGACCTGGGTCGCGGTCGCGTTCACCCCGATTGTGCTGGCCTACCAGGCCTGGACGTACTGGGTGTTCCGCAAGCGGATCAGCCGCGGCTCGATCCCCGCCGGCGGCGGCCTGCCCGTGGTGCGCCGGTGAGGCCCCTCGACCCGCGGCTGCTGCGCCACGCGAGCGCGGTCCGGCCGTTCATCCTCGCCTGCGCCGCGCTCGGGGTGCTCACCGCGATGCTGGTCCTCGCCCAAGCGGAGCTGCTCGCGAAGACGATCACGTGGGCCTTCCTCGACGGCTTCGCTCTGCGGAACCTGCTGCTCCCGGTCGGGATGCTCCTGCTGGTCGTGCTCGCCAGGGCCGTGATCAGCTGGCTGTCCGAGACGACCGCGCACCGCGCCGCCGCCCGCGCTCTCTCCCAGCTGAGGGAGACCGTGATCGCGGCCGCGCTGCGCATCGGACCGCGGCAAGCGGACCGGTCGCCCGCCGAGATCGCGGCGCTCGCCACCCACGGCGTCGACCGCCTGGAAGGCTACTTCGCCCGTTATCTCCCGCAGCTGCTGATCGCCTCGGTCGTGCCCTTGGTGGTCGGGGTGCGGATCCTGCTCGCCGACTGGGCCGCCGCGGTGATCGTGGGCTTCACGGTGCCGCTCATCCCGATCTTCATGATCCTCATCGGGCTCTACACCCAACGTGACGTCCGGCGGCAGTGGAAGACCCTTTCCGTGCTGGGGAACCACTTCCTCGACCTCGTCGCCGGGCTCGCCGAGCTGACCGCGTTCGGCCGGGCTCGCGCGCAGATCCGGTCGTTGCGGGAGATCACCGAGAAGTACCGCACGCACACCATGCGCACGCTGCGCGTCGCGTTCCTGTCCGCGTTGGCCCTGGAGCTGCTGGCGACGCTGTCGGTCGCCGTCGTCGCCGTGTCGATCGGCCTCCGGCTGCTGGCCGGCGAACTCGACCTGCAGACCGCGCTCGTCGTGCTGATCCTCGCCCCGGAGGTCTACCTGCCGCTGCGGGCGGTCGGCGCGCGGTTCCACGACAGCGCCGAAGGCCTCGCCGCCGCCGAGGAGATCATCGCGCTCGCCGACACCCCCACCGGCGACACCGGTACCCGCACGGTTCCCGACCTCACCCGCGTGGCCCTGCGCTGCGAAGACGTCACGGTCGAGGGCCGCTCCGGGCCGATCTTGGACGGGTTCAGCCTGCGTGTGCCGCCCGGCGAGGTGGTGGGGGTGACCGGACCGAGCGGAGCGGGCAAGTCGACCCTGCTCGATCTCCTGCTGGGCTGGCGGCGGCCCGACGGCGGCCGGATCCTGCTCGGCGATGTCGATCTGGCCGACATCGGACGGGCCACCTGGCACCGGCACCTGGCCTGGGTGCCGCAGCAGCCGCACCTGGTCGCCGGGACGGTGGCGGAGAACATCCGGCTGGGCTCCCCCGACGCGACCGACGACGAGGTGCTCGCCGCCGCCGACACCGCCGCCCTCGACGTGCCGCTGTCCGCCGTGGTCGGTGAGCTGGGCGCCGGGCTCTCCACCGGGCAGCGCCGCCGCGTCGCACTGGCCCGCGCGGTGCTGCTCGACCGGCCGCTGATCCTGCTGGACGAACCCACCGAAGGCGTCGACGCGGAAACCGAGGCAGCCATCCTGGAGCGCCTGCCGAAGGTGCTCGCCGGGCGGACCGCGGTGATCATCAGCCACCACCCCGCGGTGCTGGCGCGGTGTGACCGTGTCGTCGCCCTCGGCGGTTCGGTGCCGGTCTCCGCGGATTCGCCGTCCGCGGTCGCCCAGCCGGCAGTGCGTGCCGCCTCCCCGGTTGCAGCGACACCGTCCACGATGGACTCGCCCGGCCCGAAGTGGCGGCCGTTGCTCGACGCGATCCGGCCGCACCGGCTGCGGCTGGCCCTGGCCTGCCTCGCCGCGACCGCCGCGCTGGGCTGCGGGGTCGCGCTCACGGCGACGTCGTCGTGGTTGATCGCGAGCGCGGCACTGCACCCGCCGGTGCTGAGCTTGATGGTGGCGATCGTCGCGGTCCGGACGTTCGGTCTCGCCAAGGGCATCTTCCGCTACGTCGAGCGGCTGCTGTCCCACGACGTCGCCCTGCGCGCACTGGCGGAGCTGCGGGTGCGGGTGTGGGCGCAGCTGGTCCGGATCGGCCCGGCGGGCACCGCGCGGTTGCGCCGGGGTGATCTGCTGCACCGGCTCGTGTCCGATGTGGACAACCAGCAGGACGTCCTCGTGCGCGGCCTGGTCCCGGGTGTGTCGACGTTCTTGGTGTTGTCGGCCACCGTGGTCGCCCTCGGCGTGATCCTGCCGGGCGCCGGTCTCGCGGCAGCGGTGGGGCTTGCGGTCGCGGGCGTGCTGGCTCCCGCCGTCGCGGCGGTGGCGGGCCGCCGGGCCCAGCGGGAGACGGCCCGGCTGCGCGCTGACCTCACGGCGGGCACGGCGGAACTCCTCCAGGCGTCGGCGGACCTGATCACCCACGACGCGGCAGCCCGCCGCCACGCGCGGCTGCGCGAACTCGACTTCGCGGTGACGTCACTCCAGCGCCGGTCCGCCGCGTGGCGGGGACTGGGCGGCGGAATCGCGACCCTGGGCGTCGGACTGACGTCCGTGGCGTGCCTGGCCCTGGGCATCCTGGCGGTGCACGCGGGGACGCTCCCCGGCCCCGCGCTCGCGGTACTGGCCCTGGTTCCGCTGGCGACGGCGGAGCTGGTGGCCGGGCTGCCGGAGGCGGCGCAACGGTTGCTCGGAGCCGCCGCTTCCGCACGTCGCCTCGCCGGCCTGGACGCCCTTCCCGCACCCCACACCGTCTCTGCGGATCCTGCCCCGGCCGCCGTGGAGCTGGTCACCGAACGCCTCTCGGTGCGCTGGCCGCAGGCCACCGCCGACGCGGTCCAGAACGTGGACCTCCACATCGGCCACGGGCGCCGGCTCGCTTTGACGGGCCGCTCGGGCGCGGGCAAAAGCACGGTGATCGCGGCGCTGATGCGTTACCTGGACCCGTCGGCAGGCCGGGTCCTGCTGGACGGCACCGACACGTTGACGTGCGACGGCGATTCGGTGCGGGAGCGGATCGCCTGGTGCGGGCCGGAGACCCACCTGTTCGACAGCACGTTGCGCGAGAACCTCCGCCTGGCCCGGCCGTCCGCCGACGACTCCGACCTGCGGGCCGCACTGGAGCTGGCCCAGCTGGGGCCGTGGCTCTGCCGGCTACCGGACGGCCTCGACACGACGTTGGGCGTCCACGGCACCCCGATCTCGGGCGGCGAACGCCAGCGCATCGGCGTGGCCCGGGCCCTGCTGTCGGACCGGCCGATCCTGCTGCTCGACGAACCGACGGCGCACCTTGACGCGCCCACGGCTGCAGCGTTGGCGGCCGACGTGCTGGCGGCGACGGAAGGCCGGTCGGCGCTGGTCGTGACGCATCGACCAGCCGAGTTCGCAACACTTCCGGCGGTGGAGGTCACCGCCGGAAGCTCCGTAAGAGTGACCAGAGATTCGTCCTGGATTTGTCAGGTGTTTTCCGGCCTTCATTAGCTAACGTGAGGATACTTCGTCTGCCATAAGGGATGCTTTGAGCGGGAATCGCGACTACACCCGGGGCGACCGAGCGGCCTTGATCTCGCTGAGCGCGGGAACGTGCTACCGCACCACCAGGTGATCGACGAACGCGGCGCCGCGAAGAAGTGGCCGGCCGAGCTGCTGCGGCAATGGAAGAAGGACCGCGAGCGCAACGGTATCCAGCAGCTGCACGGCCTTCGACACCTCACCGAAGACCGCCTCGCCGAAATCATCAATCAGGCAATCGAGGCACGTGAGGACGATATCAAGCACACCCTGGTCAGATTGGAACAAAGCGACGCGGAGGCGGCCGCACTTCTCAGGGAACTCCGGGCCGAACTGGAGGCGGCCCGAACCGTCGGCTCCCCGGTCAACCTGGACGCCGCCGAACTGCTCCACCAGGCGGCGAGGAACCTATCCCACCTCGGCGACAGCGCGGAGGTCCTGAACAACGCCGCAAGTAAGCTCGGCGGTCTCGAAGACAATGCCAACACGCTGAGAAACGCCGCCGACGACATTCGCCACGCTGTGCAGAGCATGGGCGATTACCGGTGAACTGCCCGCCGCGGCGCTCGAGGCGGTCGCGGTACCGACCGGCGGCGACAGTCTGCAGTGGCAGGTCGGGCAGCGCCGGCAGCACGGTGACGTAGGAACGTTCGACCGCCCAGCCGGTCTGTTCCTCGACCTCGATGGCGATGTTGGAGGTGACGTGCTGGGTTCGTGGCGTGCCGTCGGCCCAGCAGGCCAGGGGTGCCGGAGCGGGTGACCAGCAGCGGTAGCGGGCGAGTTCGCCGGTGGTGCGGTTGCGGCGGGTCAGCAGCCCCTGGCCGCCGGCCCGAGGTTCGGCCAGGTCGATGACGGCCCATGGCGAGGACTACAAAAGGCAAGCGATCGCCGCGGCCAATACGACCGCGGCGATCAGGTCCTCAGCCTTCCCACATCCAGCCTCGCACTTCGGGCAGGTCCTCCCCGTGGGTGCGGATCCAGCGGCTATGCCGGCCCTGCGCCTCGGTCATCCGCTGCCGCAGCACCCCCGCCGTCGCGACCAGGCCCGGCACCCGGTCGATCACGTCGATCACCAGCTGAAACCGGTCCATGTGGTTGAGCACCAGCATGTCGAACGGCGTGGTCGTCGTGCCGTGCTCGATGTAACCGCGCACGTGCATGTCCGCGTGATTCGTGCGACGGTAGGCCAGCCGATGGATCAGCCACGGATAGCCGTGGTAGGCGAAGATCACCGGCCGGTCCGGCGTGAACAACGCATCGAACTCCCGGTCCCCGAGACCGTGCGGATGTTCGGCCTCCGGCTGCAACCGCATCAGATCGACCACGTTCACCACCCGCACGGCCAGCTCCGGCAGTTCCTCCCGCAGGATCTTCGCCGCGGCCAGCACCTCCAACGTGGGAGCGTCACCGGCGCAGCCGAGGACCACATCCGGCTCGCGGCCGGTGTGCGTGCTCGCCCACTCCCAGATACTCACCCCACGCGCGCAATGCAACGCCGCCTGCTCGGCGTCCAGCCAGTTCGGCGAGTCGTTCTTGCCCGCCACCACCACGTTCACGTAGTCCCGGCTGCGCAGGCAGTGCGCCGCGACCTCCAGCAGCGTGTTGGTGTCCGCCGGGAAGTAGATCCGCACGACCTCGGAGCTCTTGTTCGCGACGTGGTCGACGAACCCGGGGTCCTGGTGGGAGAACCCGTTGTGGTCCTGCCGCCACACGTGCGAGGTGAGCAGGTAGTTCAGCGACGCCACCGGGCGCCGCCACGGGATCTGCCGGTGCACCCGCAGCCACTTGATGTGCTGGTTCACCATCGAGTCGACGATGTGCACGAACGCCTCGTAGCACGAGAACAGCCCGTGCCGGCCCGACAGCAGGTAGCCCTCCAGCCAGCCCTGGCACAGGTGCTCCGAGAGCACCTCCAGCACCCGGCCGTCCGCCGCGAGGTGTTCGTCGACCGGCTTGATCTCGGCCTGCCACTGCTTGGCGGTGACGTCGTAGACCGCGTCGAGCCGGTTGGACGCCGTCTCGTCCGGGCCGAACAGGCGGAAGTTCGCCCGCTCGGCATTCAGCGCGAAGACGTCCCGCAGGAACCGGCCCAGCACCCGGGTCGGCTCGGCCACCGTCGCGCCCGGTCTCGGCACGGCGACGGCGTGGGCCGAGATGTCCGGCAGGGTCAGCGGGCGCAGCAGCACACCGCCGTTGGCGTTCGGGTTCGCACCCATCCGCCGCTCCCCCGCCGGGATCATCGCCGTGACATCCGCGACCGGGCGGCCGTGGGAGTCGAACAACTCCTCCGGACGGTACGAGCGCAGCCACTCCTCCAGCTGCTTCAGGTGGCCCGGGTTCGTCCGGACCTCGGCCAGCGGGACCTGATGCGCCCGCCACGTGCCCTCCACCGGCTTTCCGTCCACAACGGACGGACCCGTCCAGCCCTTGGGGCTGCGCAGCACGATCATCGGCCACACACCGCGCCGTTCGGCGAGCGTGGCGACCGCCGAATCCAGCGCCGCGGCCATCGCCTGGTGCATCGTCTCCGGGTCGCTGCCTTCCACGTGGATCGGGGCGTAGCCGTACCCGCGCAGCAGCGCGTCCAGCTCGGCCGGCGGGATCCGCGACAGCACGGTCGGGTTGGCGATCTTGTAGCCGTTGAGGTGCAGGATCGGCAGCACGGCCCCGTCGCGGACCGGGTCGAGGAACTTGTTGGCGTGCCAGGACGTGGCCAGCGGGCCGGTCTCGGCCTCGCCGTCGCCGACCACGCAGGCGACCAGCAGATCGGGATTGTCGAAAGCCGCGCCGAAGGCGTGCGCCAGCGAATAGCCCAGCTCCCCGCCTTCGTGGATCGACCCGGGCACCTGCGGCGCGACGTGGCTGGGCACACCGCCGGGGAAAGAGAACTGCTTGAACAGCTCCCGCATGCCCTCGGCGTCCCGCGTCACCTCGGGCCACGCCTCGGTGTAGCTGCCCTCCAGCCACGTGTTCGCCAGCAACGCCGGACCACCGTGGCCCGGGCCGGTGACCAGCATGGCGTTCAGGTCATGGGTGCGGATGGCGCGGTTGAGGTGCGCGTAGACGAAGTTCAGGCCCGGCGAAGTCCCCCAATGCCCCAGCAGTCTCGGCTTGACCTGCTCGGGGCGCAGCTCCTCGCGCAGCAGCGGG
The DNA here is from genome assembly GCF_040638285.1 of Amycolatopsis sp. NPDC026612. Lineage (NCBI taxonomy): Bacteria > Bacillati > Actinomycetota > Actinomycetes > Pseudonocardiales > Pseudonocardiaceae > Amycolatopsis > Amycolatopsis sp. NPDC026612. Next base: position 161,890 of record NZ_JBEZYB010000008.1, on the reverse strand, counting down.
TTCGCCATCAGGTAGATCTGGCCGGCCGAAAGGTAGTTCGCGGCCCGCCAGAGGGCATCCACCTGGGCCAGCTCGGTGCTCCCGAGCACCGCTGGCCGGGCGACGAGCGCGGTCACTTCGCCGGCTCCGGACGGACGACGAGCACCGGGCACTGAGCGTGCTGGACCAGAGCCTGGCTGGTCGAACCCAGCAGCATCCCCGTGAAGCCACCGCGTCCGCGGCTGCCCACGACCACCAGCTGCGCGGTTTCGCTCGCTTCGAGCAAGACGTGCCGCGGCCGGTCCCGGACCAGCTGCCGGCGGATCTCCACGTCGGGGTACTTCTCCTGCCAGCCCCCGAGCCGCTGGCCGAGCAACCGCTCCTCGTCCCCTTCGAGGGTCTCCGGCTGGGTGAGGATCCGGGCGGTGCCGCGGGTGTCCTCGTAGGTGATGTCACTCCAGGCGTGCACCGCGACCAGCGGCACGCCGCGCAGCGACGCCTCCTCGAACGCCACGGCGACGGCCTGCTCGCTGTTCGGGCTGCCGTCGACGCCGACCACGACCGGGCCCGGCTCCGGGACGTCCGTCGAGTCGTGGCGCCCGCGAACGACGGCGACCGGGCAGTGCGCGTGCGCGGCGACCGAAGCCGCGGTGCCACCGACGAGCATGTCCGCGAACCCACCGGTGCCGGTCCGGCCGACAACGAGCAGCCGGGCGTGCCGCGACTCGTCGATCAGCATCGGCACCGGCGGGTCGGTGGGCAGGTCGGTGACGATGACCAAGTCCTTGTCGACCGACGCGGCCAGGGCGCGAGCGTCGGCGATGGCGCGTTCACCGTCCGTCTGAACCGCCTCGAACAGCGTCGCCGCGCCGATGCCGGTCATCCCGCCGCCGTAGTAGAGGCCGGCGATCTGCAGCCCGTGCACGATCTTGAGCTGGAGGTGACGCCGGGAAGCGAGCTTCGCCGCCCAGGCGACGGCGGCGGTCGAACCCGCCGAGCCGTCCACGCCCACGGTGATCCTCGGTTCGGGGGTGCTCATCGTGTCTGCTCCTCACCCGCGTGCGCGGTCTCTGCGGCGATGACCCCGGGTACGGCGAGCGCCAGCAACTGGGCGACGTGCCGGTCGGTGTCGTCGTCGAACTGGTCGGTGATGTGCACGAGCCCGTCGTGGACGTCGACGTGCCAGCGGCCGCTGCCGCCGTAGATCTCCAAGCGGTGCTTGACGTCGCGAGCGATCTCGACGTCCTCCCGGGCGAGCACCCGCACGACGTCGCCACGCGTCACGATGCCGACCACGGCCGAGCCGTCGACGATCGGCATCGCGCGGATCCGGGCGTCCACCAGCGCCTCGCACAGGTCGGCGACGTCGGTTCCGGTGCTCATCGCGGTGACGGGACTGGTCATCAAGTCCCCCACGGTCTTGCCCGCGGACGCGGCTTCGTGGTGCTCGTGGGCATGCCGGGGATCCACCGGGATCCGGCCGCGGATCAGGTCGGCTTCCGTGACGATGCCGATCAGCCGATCGTCGTCGTCGACCACGGGAAGGGCGGTGAAGCCGTGCATCGACAGCAGTTCGGCCGCTTCCTTCGCGGACGTCCAAGGGTGCACGGTGATCACCGGCGCGGTCATCAGGTCGCGTGCTCGCATCGGGGGTTCCTGCCTTTCGTGTCACCTCTCAACCTAGGAAGGCCGGACCCGGGTCACCGCTGGCGTCGGTCACCGGTCGTGGGGACTTACGTCCCTTCGCGGGATCACGTTCCCAAAGGACCGTCGTGGTCATGACGCCGCCAACCGGCGCCGGGCGAGCGGCGCGAGCCCGAGCAGCCCGACCACCAGCTCCGCGGTCACCCCACTGCACCGGAGCAAGCACCCCGATCACGCCGAACTGGATCGCCAGCCAGCCATGCCGTCGGCGAGGACGTCGCTCCAGGTGTGCACCGCGACGAGCCTGGTGCCCCGCAGCCGCGCCTCCTCGCAAGCGAATGCGATCGCGGCCTCGCTGTCGGCCGAACCACGGGTGACGAACCGGCCGACCGGCTCCGCGCGGGCGAGGCGGCCGGCGCGGTCCTGCTGACCGCGACCCGGCCGAACCTCGCGAGCTGCCTGATCAGCGAGCCGCTGGAGCTGACCGGCACCCGCGGCCTCATTCGCGACTGCGTCCTCGGCGGCGCACTGGAACCCCAGCTCGTCGTGCGCGTCGGCTGCCTCCCCGAAGGCACGGCTCCCGCGCCGAAGGGACTTTGTCATGCCGCAAAACAAGAAGAAGGCCTCCGTCCACAGTGGATGGAGGCCTTCGCCGGGCTTCGTTCAAGCCACGTCGTTCCAGACGTAGTCCAGGCGGTTGCGCACCTCGACCACCCCGGACAGCTCCTGGATCAGCCGGGTCACCGGGGCGATTTCGCTGCGGCGCTCCACCCGCCCCACGACCGTGACGATCCCGGCCCGCACCTCGATGCGGACCCGGTCCGGCCCGAGGCCGAGCTGATCCCGCAGCACCCGTTCGCTGACCTCGCGCTCGAGGTCGCTGTCGCCGCGGGTGAAGACCGCCACCAGGTCACGGCGGGCCAGCACGCCCGCCACCTTTCCGCCGCGGAGCACGAACAACCGGCGTACGCCGGTGTGCGCGAACCGGGCGGCGGCCGCGGCGAGCGTCGCCTCGGCGTCGATCGTGACGGCCGGGCTCGTCATCAGGTCCTTTGCGACGCACGCCGTGGCCTTGCGGGCCAGCCGGCGGTCGCGCCACCGGGGCTTGCGCTCCTCCCACAGGTGCGGGAGCAAGTCCGCCTCGGAGACGACGCCGACCAGCGCGCCGGTCTTGTCGACCACGCCGACCGCGCTGATCCCGTTGCCGGTGAGCAGCTGGGCGATGTCCTTGAACGACGTCTGCGGGGAAACGGTGATCGGGCCGGCGGTCATCACCGCGGACACCGTGCCGGCGTTCATCATCAAACCTCTTTCTCGGTACGGACGACCATGACCGGGCAGGCCGCGTGGTGCAGGAGTGCCTGGCTCGTGGAGCCGAGCACCAGTCCGGTGAAGCCACCTCGGCCCCGGCTGCCGACGACGATCAGCTGCGCATCACGGCTCATCTCGAGGAGGCGGGCCCGGGGCTTGTCGTGCTCGACGCGGCGCTCGACCTGGACGTCCGGGTACTTCTCCTGCCAGCCCGCCAGCCGCTGCGCGAGCAGGCGGCGGCCCGAATCCTGGAGGGATTCGCCCTGGAAGGCGACGTTGCCGTCGCTGAACAGGCCGGCCGTGTCGCCGTCGTGCCAGGTGTACAGGGCGACGAGCGGCGCGTTGCGGATCGAGGCCTCCTCGAAGGCCCAGGCGATCGCCGCTTCGCTCAGAGGGCTGCCGTCGGCACCCACGACGACCGGGCCGCCGGGCTGCTCCGCACCGCGGACGACCACGACCGGGCAGTGCGCCCGTGCGGCGAGGTCGACGTCGGGCGAGCCGCTGAACAGGCCCGCGATCGCCCCGACCGGCTCGCCGGTGACGAGGATCCGGGCTCGCTCCGAGACTTCGAGCAGGCCCGGAACCGGGCCGCAGTCACTCGCCTCGGTCGCGATGGCCAGCCCCGGCACGGCGGCTTCGAGCGTGGCCCGGGTCTGCCGCAGCACCCGGTCCGCTTCGGCCTCCTTGACCGCCAGCCAGTCCGACGGCGGATGGATCTTGCCGCCGAACGCCGCGTCCTCCAAGCCGTAGGCGGTGTAGACGAGCAGGGACGCATGCCGGCGGGCTGCTTCCCCGGCCGCCCACAACGCGGCCGCCGCCGCGGTCTCCGAACCGTCCACGGCGACGACGATCGGCGGGTTTCCGGTTGCGCTCATGACGTTTTCCTCCGGGTTCCGGTGCGCTGATCACGCATCCGACCCCGAAGGTAGGACGCGGCCGCGCCCGGCGGATGCGGTCGTTCGTCCCCGCGTCCGGGGACTTTCGACAGCTCCCGGCAACCAGGCAACGGGCGCATGGTGGGCGGGAGGAGGTGTCGTGTGATGCAACGCGAATGGCGAGACGCGGTGACGACCGTACCGGTCCTGTTCACCATCGCCCTGTACATCGATTACCTGGCCGACGGGAGCGCCCTGTGGGTGCACGGGCCCCGGGCGATGGCCGCGACCGCACTGGTACTGGGCCTGGCCGCTTGTGTGCTGGGCTCGTGGGTGTGGACGGGCGCGGCGCGGTGGCTCAGTGCCCCGCTCGGCACGGCCGCGCTGCTGGTCGCCGTCTTCACGCTCGTGACCGGCAGCGGTGTCACGCTCGCCGTGCTGATCGCGCTGGTCACGGCGTTGTGGGTGGTCTCGACCGTGCGGCACCTGCGGGCCCCGGCCGGACGGCCATGACCGTCCGGCTCGGCTCGGCTCACCCGCAGCACAGCCGCGCCGTTCACCCGGTCCGCCGCCAGATCCGCGAGCGCTTGGTCCGCTTCGGCCAGGACGTACGGCACGGTGCTGACGCTCAGGTGGTGCGTTCCGGGTTCGACCACTACCTCAACGTCGGCGGCGACATCACCGGCCGGGTCGGCGTCACCACCTCTCCGCCGTGGCGAGTCGCCGTCGAAGACCGGCCGACAAGGCCGCCTTCCTCGCGATCCTCGACCTGCGCACCGGAGGAGCAGCCACGTCCGGCTCGGCTGGCCGCCCTCGCGCGCGCTCCCTGAGCACTCGGCGCCCCCGGCCCATCCAGCCTCCACAAAGGACACCATGACCACCCTCAACGGTCTTCCTGCCCACGTGCTGCTCGTGCACGCGATCGTCGTCCTCCTCCCCTCGCCGCACTGCTCCTCGTGATCAGCGCGGTGTGGCCCGCCGCACGGGGCAAGCTCGCCGGGCCTAACGCGATCCTGTCCGTCCTCGTCGTGGTGCTGGTCCCGATCACGACCGACGCCGGCGAATGGCTCGAGCGCCGCGTCGCCTCGACCCCGCTGGTGCGCACCCACGTTCCTCGCCCCGGCCTCGACGGCGGTCACCGTCGTGCGCTCGGCGCTGGCGATCGTGGCCGCGGGCGCGGCCGGCTACGACATCTACCGCATCGGCGACTCCGGCGCACAGGCCAGCCGGCAGGGCCAGTTCGGTGCGGCCCCGGCACCCCTTGGAAGGAGTCCCGGATACACCGGTTGAAGCTCGCCCTGCCCGCTCCACGACAGGTGGTCATGCCACTCGGGGCCGGCCTGGGACTGCGGCAGATGGAGATCTTCGGGTTCAGCCCGGACGACGTCGATCGCGAGGAGCTGGCGGCCAACATCCAGCGCCAGATCCGCTGGATCGGCAACACGCCCGTGTTCGCTCCACCGAAGGGCGGGAAGACCCGGCTGGTACCGATCGGCGCCGGAGTGCTGGAAGAAATCGACGCGCACTTGGACACCTTCGAGCCTGTCACTCGTGGTGCCAGCGGGATGATCGGCGGTCCCGAGTACAACCTCGCCGTATGGAAACCGGCCTACGCTGTTGCCGGACTTCGCTACACTCCGCGACGAGACGGAATTCGGTCAAGGAACTGGCCGAGTATCTCGGTCACCACGATCCGGGTTACACACTCCGGATCTATACCCACCTGGTCCCGTCGAGTCATCGCCGGGCGCGTGAGGCAGCCGGCGGGATCTTCAAACCGCGCCACATCGGGGCGGCACGGCTTGAAGATCCCGAGACGGCCTGACCAGATCACCAACTATAAAACAGCAGGTCAGACCCTATCTCACCTACTTGTGCCAGAACCTGATGCCGCTCCACTGCACCGTGATCGGACCCGCGCCGCTCGAGGTGCGGTAGCTGCCGAACTTGTCGTAGTAGCTGCCGCCCGGGCTCGAAACCGAGTCCTTCAGGGACCCGTTGACGTACACCTTGTGGGTGCTGCCGACCTGGTTGATCGTGTTGACCCGGACGCTGGTGCCCACGGTCGCGCCGGTGGCGATCGTCTCCCCGCCGTGCACGGCGTAGAGCCGGCCACCCTTCTCCACCGCCAGCATGAAGAACGGGCCGGCGTCGGAGCCGTCCCGGAACGTCTGCTTGAGGCTGATCCGGGAGCCGGTCATGCTGGTGATCTTGAAGGAACCCTCGAACTGGTGGGTACCGCCGGTGTAGGTGGGGTAGCGGCGTTCCGCCCGCTGGTCACCGCTGCCGGTGGAGCAGGTGAGCTTGAAGGTGAGCCCGGAGATGTCGCCGCACCCCCGCTCCTGCTCCGCATAGCCCGGCGAGTCCGCCACCCACGGACCCGTCCCGACCTGGGCGTCCGCCACCGGGGCGAAAACCGTCAGACCCGCCGCCACCGCCGCGAGCACGCCTGCGCTGTGAAGTCTGCGCACCGTCCAACCTCCCGTGTTGCTCAAGGCGGCGGTAGAGGGACACAGGTTCAGACCTTTGCCCGACCTGAGGAGACTGTACGAGCCGAGGACACCCGGGGACAAGACCTCTTCGCGAACCCGGCGATCAGCTCGTCGGAAGTTTTCCGCGACGGCCTGTCGAATCGGGCCCGGCCCGTTCGACAGACTTGTGAAGACCGGAACGACCACCAAGGAGCACCGCATGCGCACCCTGATCTCCACCTCGTTCGTTTCCCTCGACGGCGTCGTCGAAGCCCCCGGCGGCGAGCAGGACTACCGCAACGCGGGCTGGACCTTCAAGGACGTCGAATTCGACCCGGCCGTCTACACGATGAAGGGCACCGAGCAGGGCGAAGCGACCGCGCTGCTGCTGGGCCGGGTCAGCTACGAGGCGTTCGCGCCGGTCTGGCCGGGCATGACCGAGGAGTTCACCGGGTACAACGCGATGCCGAAGTACGTCGTGTCGACCACCCTGAAGGACGAGGACCTGGTGGACACCTGGGGCGAGATCACCATCCTCCGCTCCCTGGACGAAGTCGCCGCACTGAAGGAGGCCGAGGGCGGGCCGATCATCGTCAACGGCAGCGCCACCCTGAACCGCGCCCTGGCCGACGCGAACCTGATCGACCGGTACCACTTGCTGGTCTTCCCGGTCCTGCTCGGGGCGGGCAAGCGGCTGTTCAGCGACACCGACAAGGACAAGCAGAACCTGAAGCTCGCCGGCAGCGAGACCTACGGCAACGGGATCCTCAAGCTGATCTACGACGTCGTGCACTGATCGCCGCCGGGTCCGGCCGGCATCACGAAGTTTGCGGTAGAACACCTGTTCGAACATCGTGTACGGTCGGACCCATGACGACCCCGGCACTGCAGGCATCGCTGTTCGGCGAGACCGGCCCCGTCACGCTGCACGCGCTGGCGCCGCGCCGGACCGAACTCGGCTCCGGCGCGTGGATCGACGTGCAGGCGGGCTGGCTCGGCGGCGCCGACGAGGTGTTCACCGACCTCGTCACCGGCGTCCCGTGGCAGGCGGAACGGCGCCGGATGTACGACCGGCTCGTCGACGTCCCGCGGCTGCTGTGCTTCTACCGCGAAGCGGCGCCGCTCCCCCACCCCGTGCTGGCGGAGGCCCGCGCGGCGCTGAGCGAGCACTACGCCGGGGAGCTCGGCGAGCCGTTCCGGACCGCGGGCCTGTGCTACTACCGCGACGGCCGGGACAGCGTCGCGTGGCACGGCGACACCATCGGCCGCGGCAGCACCGAGGACACGATGGTCGCGATCGTCTCGGTCGGCGCGGCACGCCAGCTGGCCCTGCGCCCCCGCGGCGGCGGCGAGTCGCACCGCTACGCGCTCGGCCACGGCGACCTCGTCGTGATGGGTGGTTCCTGCCAGCGCACGTGGGAACACGCCATCCCGAAGACGAACCGGGCGGTCGGGCCGCGGATCAGCATCCAGTTCCGGCCCCGGGGCGTCCGCTGAGCCGCACCGGCACCGACTCCTCAGCCGACCAGGACCGGGAGTTCGTCCAGACCGTACACAATGGACACCTGGCGGAACGACAGCTCGTCGGCGGGCACCGCGAGCCGCAGGTCCGGGAAGCGGCGGATGAGCGCCGGGTACGCCGTGCGCAGCTCCATCCGGGCCAGCTCGGCGCCGATGCAGCGGTGGATGCCGTAGCTGAACGCCAGGTGCGACGTCGGGTCGCGGGTGGCGTCGAACCCGTCCATGCCCGGGCCCAGCTTCGGGTCGCGGTCCGCGGCCGACAGCGACACCAGCACGATGTCGCCCTCGGCGATGCGCACGCCGCCGATCTCCATGTCCTCCTTGGCGAACCGGGGGAACGCCATCTGCACCACGGTCAGGTAGCGCAGCAGCTCCTCGACGAAGCGGTGCACGGAATCGTCGTCGCCGCGGACGGCCTCCATCGCCTTTTCGTCGCGCAGCAGCACCAGTGCGCCGAGCGCCAGCATGCTCGCCGTGGTCTCCAGGCCGCCGGTGAGCACGCCGTCGGCCAGTCCGGCCAGCTCGCGGTCGTCGATCTCGTCGCCGTGTTCCTTGATCAGCATGCCGAGCAGGCCGTCGCCGGGTTGCTCGCGCTGCTTCTTCACGATGTCGAGCAGGTAGGTCAGCGACTCGGACATCGCGCCGAGCGAAGCGCTCGCGCCGCCGAAGAGGTCGAAGCGGGCGGTGCTCAGCCGCTGGAAGTCCTCGCGGTCCTCGTAGGACACCCCGAGCAGCTCGCAGATGGTCAGCGACGGGATCGGCAGCGCGAACGCCTGCCACAGGTCGACCGGGCCGTCGGCCGCGGCCATCGCGTCGAGCTGCCCGGCGACGATCTCGTCGATGCGCGGGGCCAGCCGGCTCAGCCGGCGCATGGTGAATTCCGGCGTGAGCAGCTTCCGCAGCCGCGTGTGCACCGGTGGATCCGCGAAGCCGAGGCCGCCCGGGTTCTGGTCGGCGGTCACCCCGGCGTTGCCGACGAGGTTGCCGAAGTCGCTGGAGAACCCGTTCGCCCGGCCGAGCACGGCCTTCGCCTCGTCGTAGCCGGTGACCAGCCAGGCGTTCATCCCGAACGGCAGGTCGAGCCGGCCGATCGGCGCTTCGGTGCGGCGGGTGGCCATCGCCGGCACGGGATCGAGGCCGTCCCGCCGGAGCGGCTCCAGCGCCGAGTCGGGCAGGAAGGACGACATCTTCTCGAGGTCGAAGCCCTTTTTCGACTGCCGGGCGAGGTAGCGTCGGCCGGCCCAGCCCAGGACCCGTGAGCGGAGACTCCCCATGGCACCGACAGTACCGCACTAGCCCGATCGGGTGACGAGGAGCGCGATGGGGTTCACCCCCGCGGCGGCAGCTCCCGGTTTTCGGTCAGCAGCCCGTGCTCGCTCGCGACGTAGTGGAAGTACGGCCGGCCGAGGTCATCGGAGCCGGTGAAGAGCGTTTTCGATCGGCCGTCGGCCTCGGTGTTCACGCCGTTCGTCCGGGCCAGCACGCCGGACGCGGCCAGCCACTCCCGCGACGCGCGCACCGGCCGCCAGCTCCGGCCGTCGCCGGTCAGGTCGCCGAGGACCTTCGTCATGTCCACCGAGCCCGAGATCCGCAGGTTCTGGTCGTCGGTGATGGTCGCGGTGGCGTCGGTGGTCAGCGGGTAGGACCAGGTGTGCCGGTCCGCCGACCGCACCCGCCCGTCCACTGTGGACACCGACGTCTGCTGCCCGGAGTCGCCCTGCACGACGTGCTGGGTGAAGCCGCCGCCGGTGACGTCGTCGCTGTTGCGGTAGTCGCGGGTGCGCTCGACGCGGGTGGCCACGCGGCCGGCGGAAGTGTCGACGTAGCCGGCCGTGACATCGTGGCGCTTCGCGGTGACCGTGACGTTCACGCCGTCCCGGATGTCCTGCACCGTCGTCTGCCGCACCGGCGCGGCCGCGACGTCGTCCCGGGTGAGCGCGCCGGACGTCCGGGCCGCCTTGTGGTCGGTGTAGAGCAGCAGGGTCGGGACGACGGTGAATTCGCCGCCGATGTCCGGGAAGGAGAAGGAGATGTCGTGGGTGGCGCCGTCGACGAGCCGGCCCGCGAACGGGGTGACGTCGTAGGTCTCGGCGTGCAGGCTGAAGGTGTCGATCGCGACGACCGGCCGCCACAGCTGCGGCACGATCCCGCCGGAGTAGATGTGCGGGAAGGTGAACGCGCTCCCCGCGGCGGTCCCGTCGATCGCGAAGTTGGCCTCCCGGTAGGGACCCTTGCCGCAGAGCCCGGCCGCCGGGTACTTCGCCGCCACGGCGTCGGGGACGTCGTCGAACCACTGCTCGTCGCAGGCGTGGCCTTCGAGCGTGACCTCGAGGTACGCGCGGGTGATGTTGCGCGGCAGGCCCTGGGCGGTGAAGTGCACGGTGGGCGCGGCGGGGGTCGCGTCGGCGTGCCCGAACCCGGCGACGTGATCGGGCGTCGCGGGCGCGGGGTGCTTGCGGTCGGCCTGGTAGTAGGTGAGCGTCACGGTCTGCGCGTAGACGCCGGTGTAGATCGGCGAGGTGTAGTTCTCGACGCCGCCGTGGAAGGGCTGCGGGGTGCGCAGCAGCGCGCTGTACGGCGTCAGGTCCTTGTCGAAGTGGTAGGTGATCGCGCGGCGGCCCTCACCGCTGGGCTCCTCGGTGGTCCCCCACCAGACCTCGGTGCCACCGATGCGCAGGTCGCCGATCCGGTCGTACTGCCGCCCGCTCACGGTGACGGTCTGGTCCATGACGACCTTCGCCCACGGCCCGGGGCAGGCCTTCGGCGGGGCGAGCGTGCCTTCGTAGAACCGGGGGCTGCCGTCGGCGGCGTTGGAGCGGAACGCGTCGGCGAGCGTGACGCTGCAGTGCGCGGTGTCCGGCCGGGTCACGGCGGGCGCGGCGGTCACCGGATTGTCGGTGTCGCCTTCCACGACCGGCGCCGCCGAAGCAACGCCGGGGAGCAGCAGCAAGGAGAACAGGACCGCACCGATCAACACCAGTCGACTCCGCACGCGGCCACCCTATCCCGGTGGATCACCGACGAACGGCTGGACATCGAGGGGACAACGCCGCGGCGGAAGCAGCCGACGTGCGCCGGATGCCGTGGCGGTTTCCGAGGCCGGCACGGAGTCGACATGTCGCCGCGCCGCCCGAGCCGGCCCGAGCCACCCGGGCCACCCCGGCCACCCGGGCTGAAACGTTTCAGAACATGATAAGCTGGCGCCTTCTCAGCGAGGGGGTTCCGTGGTCGGCATCAAGGACGTCGCGAAGCGGGCCGGCGTCTCGATCGGCACGGTGTCCAATGTGGTCAACCGCCCGCACGTGGTCGCGGCCGCCACCCGGAGCCGGGTGCTTTCGGTGATCGAGGAGCTCGGCTACGTCCGCGACGAGTCGGCGCGGCAGCTGCGCGCCGGCCGCAGCCGCGTCATGGGGTTGCTCGTGCTCGATCTCGGCAACCCCTTCTTCGTCGACGTCGTCCGCGGGGCCGAGCAGGCCGCGCACGCCGAGGGCCTCAACATCATCACCTGCAACAGCGGGCAGCGGTCCGAACTGGAAGCGTCGTACCTGGCGATGTTCGCCGAGCAGCGGGTCCGCGGGGTGCTGCTGAGCCCCGTCGCGACGTCCGGTGCGGCACTGGGGGCGTTCCGGCGCAGCGGCACGCCGTACGTCTTCGTCGACCGGAAGGTCCCCGCCTCGGAGGCCAGTTCGGTGTCGGTGGATGACGTCGCCGGCGGCGCGCTCGCGGGCCGGCACCTGCTGGAGACCGGTCACCGGCGGATCGCGTTCGTCAACGGCCCCGCCATCCTGGCGCAGTGCCGGGACCGCGAGCAGGGCCTCCGCAACGCACTGGCCGGCTCGACGGCGGAATTGACGGTGCTCGAGGCGATCGGCCTCGACGTCTCCTCGGGCCGGGACGCCGGCGCGCGCCTGCTCGGCATGAGCCCCCGGCCGACGGCGGTGTTCTGCGCGAACGACCTGCAGGCGCTGGGCGTGCTGCAGGCGATGGTCGGCGCGGGGGTCCGCGTCCCGGACGAGATGGCCATCGTCGGCTACGACGACATCGAGTTCGCGGGTGCGGCGGCGGTGCCGCTGACGTCGGTCCGCCAGCCGGCCCGCCGCCTCGGCCGCACGGCCGCGGAACTGCTGCTGGCGGAAACGTCGGACACGAAACCGGAACGGCGAGCCGTGGTGTTCACCCCGGAACTGGTCGTCCGCGAATCGACCCGGGTGCGCCGCTAGGCCGGCGGCTCACGTCGTGGCGAACAGCCGGTAGTTCAGGACGATGTACCCGGTGTGGTCACTGGAGATCTTCACGTCGTTGCAGCCGACCCAGCCGACCTTGCCCTCCGAGGTCCGCATGCAGAACTGGCTTCCCGGGGACAACACCGTCGGGCCGCCCGGAGCGGGCCTGTCGTTGGCCACCGCCTTGGGGCAGGCGACACTCGCCGTGTTCTCGCCGCCGTTGTAGTAGTACATCGCCGACCGGCCGACCAGCAGGCCCGAGTCACCGAAGTACAGGTCGACGTCCCCGTTCGGGCCGCTGGTCTCGACGGCGTGGGCGTCGGGTGCGTCGATGTCGACCCCGCTGCCGGACTCGAGCCGCACCTGCGTGGACACGTCGCTCGCCTGCGCGGCGCCGGTCGACGCGGGCGGGGATCCGGGTCCGGGCACGGTGGTGGTGACGGTCACCGTCCGGGGCGGGACCGCGGCCGCGCCCTGGTCGCTGCCCACCTTGTAGGCCGCGAACAGGCCGCCGATCAACGCGGCGATGACCGTGGCCATGGCGGTGATCAGCGTGCCACGGCGGTTGATGCGCGCCGCCTGGACCGTCGGGTCGACCGGCTCGCGTTCACTTCGCTTGCGCAACTTGTTCCTCTTCCGAGTAGGACGCCTCACCCGCGCGCGCCACGGGTGGTGAATCTCGAATTCGCGCCAAGTCGTTACCATGACGCGATCCGGGATCTCCGGCCCTCGCCCGCCCCTAAATCGTTTGGAATTCACGGAACACTCCGGCAAGGTCGGATCATGGTGACCAGGTGGGCGCGGCTGCAGGCCGTGGCGGTGTCCGGTTCGTCCGCCGAAGGCCTGATGCTGGCGGCCATTCCGCTGCTCGCCGTGTCCGTCACGACCGATCCGCGCGAAGTCTCGCTCGTCAACGTCGCCGGCCAGGCGCCGTGGCTGCTGCTGTCCCTCTTCGCCGGGGTGCTCATCGACCGGGTGCGCCGGACCACCGTGCTGGCGTGGGCCTACGCCGTGCAGGTCGCGGCCGCGGTGGCGCTCGCCGCCATCGCCTCCGCCGGGCTGCTCACCCTGCCCGTGCTGCTGGTGGTCGCCTTCGTCGTCACCTCGGCGCAGGTGCTCGGGGACGGCGCCAGCGGCGCGCTGGTGCCGGAACTCGTCGGCCCCGACCGGCTCGCCCACGCCAACGCGCGGCTCACGGTGATCGACCGGGGCGTCGTGCAGTTCGTCGTGCCGCCGCTGACCGGGTTCCTCGTCGTGCTCACCACCGGTGCGCCCGCCTGGCTGGCCGCGGCCTGCGCGCTGGTCGCGCTGGTGCTGGCCCGCCGGATCCCGTCGCAGTCCGTGGTGGCGGCCACGACCCACCCGATGCGGGACCTCTCGGGCGGGCTGCGACACCTCGTCCGGACGCCGTTGCTGCGGTCGATCACGATCAACGTCGCCCTCGGCTCGTTCGCCGCGAGCGCCGGCAACGCGATGTTCGTCCTGTATGCGACCCAGGTCCTGCACGTCGGCTCGGTCGGTTACGGCCTGCTGCTCGCCTGCCTCGCCGTCGGCTGGGTGGCTTCGTCGTTCATGGTGCAGAAGGTGGTGGACCGGCTCGGCTACTCGTGGTCGATGCGGTTCGCGCAGAGCTTCGGCGTGGTGGCGCAGCTGCTGATCGCCGTCGTCCCGCCGTGGCCGCCGCTGGTGGGCGTCGTGCTGGTGTCCTTGACGGCGACGGTGCTGATCTGGAACGTCTGCTCCCAGTCCAGTCGCCAGCGCTTCACGCCGGCGCCGCTGCTGGGCCGGGTGCTCACCAGTCACCGGGCGCTGGCCTGGGGCCTGACCCCGCTCGGCGCGCTGGCCGGCGGCCTGGTCGCGGCGCACTGGGGCCTGCGCGCCGTCTGGGTGATGGCCGCGGGCATCCAGGCGGTCAGCGCGGTGCTGGTCTGGTTCACCTTGTCCCCCGCGGCGTTCCGGCGAACCGAAGAGCTCGCCGCCGCGCAGGCCTGAAGCCGGGTGGCGTGCCGGGTCGGGGCACCGGCACACCACCCGGACGCCACAGCGCCGATCGTCACCGATCCGGCCACGGTCACGGCCGGACGACTTCGTCGCACCAGCTCCGTGCCGCGCGGGGGTCCGTCTCCTTGCGGCCGGCTCGCTAACCGCCCAGGGCCAGCGCCACCGCACCCAGCAGCGCCGCGTCCTGGTCGAACCGGGCCGCCACCAGCTGCGGCGGGAACGGCACCGCGTGCGCGAGGCGGTCGGCCAGCGCCGGCAGCAGCACGTCCGCCGACCGCACCAGCCCGCCGCCGACCGCGATGCGCTCCGGGTCCAGGGCGATCACCAGGTTGGCCACGTGCATCGACAGCTCGTCGAGCGCAGCCGTCACCAGCTCCTTGGCCTCGACGTTCTCCTTGGCCAGCGCGAACAGCTCCCCCGCGGTGACCGGGCGGCCGAGCAGTCTGCTCGCCCGGCCGCCCAGCCCACGCCCACCGACGGCTTCCTCCAGCGGCGCCGCTCCGCTCGCGAAACCCTCGGTGTCCTGCGGCGAGAGCAGGTTGTACCCGATCTCGCCGGCAGCTCCGTTGGCGCCGGTCAGCAGCCGGCCGCCGATCAGCACCGCGGCCGCGATGCCGGTGCCCAGGGACAGGAACACCGCCGGGTCGGCCCCGGCCAGCGCGCCCCACCGCCACTCCGCCAGCGCCGCCGCCTTCGCGTCCGTGCCCACCGAGATCGACCGGCCGGGGAACTCCGCGGCCACCAGCTCGGCCAGGCGCAGCTGCTCCCACCCGGGCACGTTCGGCGCGAGCAGGATGCGATCCGGCAGCACGATCCCCGGGCTGACGACGCCGATGCAGGCGGGCACCGCGCCCTCGTCGGCCAGGAGCGCCCTGGCCGCGGCGAGCGCGCGCACCACCACCTGCTCGGCCCCCGCCTGCGCGTCGGTGTCCAGCCGGCGCGTCGCCAGCAGGGTGCCGTCGCGGTCGGCGAGCCCCAGCGCCACCTTCGTGCCGCCGAAGTCGATGCCGAGAATCCGATCCCCGCTCACTCGTGCGTCCCTCCTGTCCCCCGCACCACGATCCGGCCCGTGTTGAATCCGTCGACGCTGATCACCGGGACCGCACCGTGCAGGTCGGCCGCCTGGTACGTGACCGTCAGTGTCTGCGACTGGCCCGGCCACAGCGTGATGTCGTTGTCGTCCCAAGTCGCGTTCGCGAGCTGGTTGTCCCCCGGTGCCTCGCGCCCGTCCGGCGTCCCGCGGCGGACGTCGGCCCGCAGGAAGAACGCCGCTCCGGGCGTCTTCGCGGTGTTGGTGACGGTCACCGTGGTGACCAGGCCCGTACCGGCCGGGCGGGTCGACGCCACCGCACTGACCTGCGACTTCGGCAGGTTCTGCAGGGCCTGCAGGTTGCTGTACTGCGACAGCGTGGCCTGCGGGTTGCCGAGGGTCTTGCCCCAGTCGACGACGTCCTTCTGCGTCGAGAGCCAGTAGACGTTCCGGTCGACGACCTTCCCGCCCTGCTTGACCTGCAGCTCGACGAAGTAGACCTGCGCCGGGGCCGGGGCTTTTGTCTCCGCGGGCACCTTGGGCTTGAGGACGCCGGTCTTGACGCCCTGACTGCCGAGGTTCAGGCCGGTCGCGGTCTGGTCGTCGAGCACCTTGCCCGCGGTGTCGAGCACCCGCGCCTGCACCGAGAGCCCGGACTGCGTGGCCGCGCCGAGGTTGTCCAGGGTCACGGAGCCGTTGTCGTAGCCGTAGAGGGCGTGCAGCGGCCTGTTCGCCTTCTGGGCGCCGAAGAACGCGCCCGCCTGGTCGCCGTCGTCGTTGTAGAGCGACCACAGCAGCGTCGGCCAGCCCTTGTTCAGCTGCCAGTAGACGACGCCGGTCGACGGGTTGGCCTTGTCCGTCGAGTGGTGCAGGAACGCTTCGAACTGCGAGCGGGTGTTCTCGTAGTTCGCGATGTTCGCGAGGTCCACATAGGACTTCAGCGAGGTCCACTTCCCGTACCGCTGCGTGATCGACTGGTCCAGGGTGTACAACGTGCCGAACGCGTAGCCGCCGTGGCCGGGCTCGAAGTTCGCGTGGTACTGGTTGTACGCCGGGTCCTGCCACAGCTTGGCCTGCTCGGCGGGCGAGAGGAACCGCTTGATCGAGTCGAGCGTCGGCACGGTGTGCCCGGCGCTCTGCTCGCTCGCGAAGCCCCACGCGCCACCCGCGTTCGTGCGGGAGGAGTCCTCGGGGTCGAAGTGCGAGCTGTCGTACCAGTAGGACGGCGGGACCCAGTCGTACGGGCCTTCCTTCTCCCCCGACTGGCCGAGGGTGGGCGTGCTCTTGTACTCCGCCGAGGCGATCACCGGGACCTGGAAGTCCTCCTGCTCGAACGCGGTGAGGACGGCGTGCTCCTGGTTCGGGAACGGCTCGTTGTCGCTCCAGCCGTAGTTGAAGACGCTGGGGTGGTTGCGCTCGCGCTGCGCGATGCTCACCGACGAGTCGTGGATGATCCGCAGGTCCCGCTCGCCCAGCTGCTCGGCGGTGTCCGGCTGCCAGGCGTCACAGCACAGGAACCCGCCGATCACCAGCAGGCCGGCGCGGTCGGCCTGGTCGTAGAAGTCCTGTGGCATGTCGTGGCCTTCGAGCCGGACGCCGGACAGGCCCAGGTTCTTGATCAGCGCGATCTGGTGGGCGGTGTCGGCCTTGTCGTAGCGCAGGAACAGGTCCGGCGCGAAGCCGCCGCCGCGGAACACGAAGTCCTTGCCGTTGATCGTGAACTGCCGCGCACCCGCCGGCAGCGGCTTGGACTTCCCGACCAGGCGCGAAGTCACCGTGCGGATGCCGAAGGTGCTCTTCGACGACGTCGACAGCACGCCGTCCTGCGAGACCGCGGTGGTGAGCGTGTACAGCGGCTGGTCGCCCATCGAGTACGGCCACCAGACGCGCGGGTGGGCGATCGTCACCGGCGCGAACGCCACGGTCCGCTTCGTGTTCGCCGGGATCGTGACGCGCTGCCGCACGACGATCGGCGCACCGGAGGGCGGGGTGATCGTCGCGGCGGCCTCGCCGGTCTGCGGCGTCGCCGCGTTGTTGGTGACGTCCACCTTCACCGTCAGCTTCGAACTGGACAAGTCGGGCGCGTTGTCCTGCACGACGTGGGCGTTTTCGCCGGTCAGCGCGTCGGAGACCTGCAGGGTGGGCGGGAACTGGATGCCGGTGTCGTTGTCCGGCGGGATCTGGCCCCAGTCGACCTGGTCGAGGGTGTACATCTTCAGCGGGTCGTTGGGGTAGACCTTGATCGCCAGAGTGTTCTTGCCCGGCTTGACCAGCTTCGTGACGTCGAAGGTGTGCCCGGCGAACGCGCCGCTCACGACGTCCTTCGTGGCGACGAGCGTGCCGTTCACCCAGACGTCGCCCTCGCCGACGATGCCCGGGATGGTCAGCTTCGCGTGCTGCCCCGGCCGGATGTCCGGGGCGAAGTCGGTGCGGTACCACCACGGGTCGGAGAACGGCTTCGTGACGACGGGGCCGAGCTTGTCGACGTACCCGAAGCACTTGCGCATGTTGTCGGAGTAGAAGACGTCCGGGCACTTGCCGTTCTGGACGAGGGCGTTGATCTCGGTACCCGGCGCGCCCGCGTCGTCCGGCTTGACCGGCAGCCAGCCGCGGGTGGCGTACCCGGGTGTGGAGACCTTCTCGCCGGCGTCCTTGACCTGGGCGGTGGTGAGGACCTGCCAGCCCTGCAGGCCGATCGTGCCGATCCCGTGCGGCCGGGTGGCCGCCCGGGTGTCCTGCGCGGCGGCGGGCCCGGCGACGCCGAGCACGCCGGGCACGAGGAGCAGCGCGGCGAGGACCGCGGACTTCCGGGTCATGCCTGAGCCCCTTCCGGTTCGGTGGCGAAGGCTTCTTTGATTTCCTTGGGACCGAACGGCCAGGTGCGCTCGACCGCCGCGTAGATCAGGTACACGACCGCGCCGGCGGCGATCCAGCCCAGCGACAGCCCGATGGACAGCAGGTCGGCGGAGACGTAGATGTAGACCCAGCCGACGAGCGCGATGAGCGTCGGCACCGGGTAGAGCCACTGCCGGTAGGGCCGCCGCAGCTCCGGTTGGCGGCGGCGCAGCACGATGATCGCGGCCACCTGGGCCAGCGACTGGATGATGACCAGCGTCGCGACCGCCGCGTTGATCACCGTGGTCAGGGTGAACAGCGAGCCGAGGATCGTGATCGCGCCCATGGTGAGCACGCCCGCGGTCGGCAGGTGCAGCTTCGGGTGCAGCTTGCCGAACACCGGCAGGAACACCTTGTCGCGCGCGGCTTCGAACGGCACGCGCGAGCCGCCGAGCAGCCCGGCGAACACCGACCCGATCGCGGCGATCACGATCAGCACGGTGATCGACTTGGCGGCCGCGGTGCCCCACACCTGCTCGAGCACCGAGGACGCGACGGACTTCGCGGCCTTCAGCTCTTCCAGCGGGATCGAGCCGAGGACCCCGACCTGCAGCAGGAAGTACAGGCCCATGATCCCGAGGATCGAGAAGATGATCGAACGGGGCAGCGTGCGGCCCGGCGTCCGCACCTCGCCGCCGAGGTAGGCGGAGGTGTTGTACCCGAGGTAGTCGTAGATCGCGATGATCAGGCCGGCGCCGAGGCCGCCCCAGAACGTGCCCTCGCCGGCGGAGCCGAACGCGCCCGGGGTGAAGGCGAACGCCTGCGCCGCGCTGAAGTGCGAGAACGCCGCGACGATCGTGGCCAGCACGGCGACGAGCATGACGACGAACAGCACCGTCGTGAGCTTGGAGATCTGGCCGATCTTGCGGAACAGCGCCAGGATGATCACCAGCGTGATGCCGACGCCGATGATCTTGCCCAGCGGGGTCGTGCCCGCGTCGTCGGTGACACCCGGGATCAGGTAGCCGAGGTACTGGACGAGCCCGATGATCCCGGTCGACATGATCAGCGGGATGAACAGCACCGCGCTCCAGACGAACAGGAACGGCATCAGCCGCCCGGTGCGGTACTGGAACGCTTCACGCAGGTAGAGGTAGGTGCCGCCGGCCCCCGGCATGGCCGCGCCGAGTTCGGCCCAGATGAGCCCGTCGGCCAGCGCGACGATCGCCCCGATGATCCACCCGAACATCGCCTGCGGGCCACCCATGGTGGCGACCATGGCGGGGATGGTCACGAACGGGCCGATCCCGCACATCTGCGTCATGTTGATCGCGGTGGCCTGCAGCGGACCGATCCTGCGCTCCAGGGCGGCCGGCTCCCCGGACCGGGTGGGTGAACTCACGACGTGCCTCCGACTAGTAGTTAGTAAAGTTTCTTAACATAGAACGACTGGGGCCGGAAGGGTTCCGCGGATAAACTTGCGGCAACTCGGGGGGACGCGTGGGACGAACCGGGCCATAGGGCGCGGCTTCGGCGACCGTGCGGGCGCCGAAGTCGCGCCTGGTGCTGGACCGGCTGCGCACGCGAGGCGACCCCGCTCCGGCTCGCGGCCGACGCCGGGCTGCCGGACCCTGCGGTGGGCCAGAGGCTGGTCGACCTGGAGCGGCGCAGCGCGGCCGGGTCACCCGCCGGGAAGGCCCCGCGCACCGGCCTTCGCTCGTCGCGACCTGCGCAGAGCGTGTCCAGCCGGGATCACGCTGCCGGATCCGTCCGGCTCGGCCGCGGAAGGCTTCGCGCGTCCGATGCCACCGCCCGCGCACGACCGAAAGCCCCGAGGATCCGAGGCGCGTCGTGCGAGGGGCCGCACCGGGGGCAACGCCCGGGCGGCCGTCCATTGTGGATCAGTCGGACGGCCCGCGCAGGGTGAGCACCACGCGCAGCACGTATTCCACCGCCGTCGGGAAGGGGGCGCCACGCAGTTCGCCGCGGTCGGCGAGGTTGCGGGATGCGAACTCCAGCTCCCGCTCCGGGCCGCCCCGCCGGACCACGAGCGCGGCGATCTCCTCGAAGTCGAGGCCCGGGTGGTCCAAGCGCGTCAAGGCGAACTCGATGATCAGTTCTTCGGCCGTCACGCCCGGCTCCTTCCGCTTCCTCCAGCCTACTCGTGTGCGGCGTCACCCTGCCCCGCCAAGCGGGGCGGACGAGGTGGTCGGCGCGCGTTCTCCCGTCGGCCGCCGGGACGTCACCCGCCCTTGTCAACCCGACTTTGGTGTTGGTAAATCACCACTTCCCCCGCCCTACGTTAGTCGGCTCCCATGACGACGTCACCCGGGTAAATTCTCGACAGCGCGCGCAATTCCGGCAAAACCCCCGTCCCCACGAGGAGTCTTCCGATGTCGAGGAAGTTCGCCCTGGCCGGCGCCGTCGCGCTCGCCTTGACCATGACCCCGCTCGCCGCCGGGACCGCGTCGGCCGGCACCGAGCAGGAAGCCGCCGTCACCACGGTCTACTACAGCACCTCCAGCGCGCCGAGCTTCCGCTCGGTCATCAACGCCGGTGCCGCCAACTGGAACCGCAGCGTCACCAACGTCAAGCTGGTCGAGCGCAGCTCCGGCGCGAGCCTCCGCTACACCGAGGGCAACGACCCCCGCGGCTCCTACGCCTCGACCAACGGGCACGGCAGCGGCACCATCTTCATCGACTACACCCAGGCCCGCCAGTACAACCCGACCCGCATCGCGGCGCACGAGACCGGGCACGCCCTCGGGCTGCCCGACCACTACTCGGGCCCGTGCTCCGAACTGATGTCGGGTGGCGGCCCCGGCCCGTCCTGCACGAACGCGGTGCCCAACAGCGCCGAGCGCAGCCGGGTCAACTCGCTGTGGGCCAACGGGCTCGTCGCGGCCAACGCCGAGCGCGTCTACGAAACCGTTTACGGCTTCTGAGCAGGTGAGTTGTGGCCCGGGCCGGTGCCCGGGCCACAGCCCTGACCGGGTCGATCTCGGCGATCGTCCCGATGTGGTGCGCCCGGACCGTCAATACGGTCAAAGGATGCGAAATCCACCACTCGTCGCCGGGTTGGCCGGCGTCCTTCTCCTGACCGCGCTCCCCGCCTCCGCGGCCGCGGCCACCCCGCTCGCGTTGCCCGCCCCCACCGGGGCGTACGCCGTCGGCAGCGTCGATCTGCACCTCGTCGACCCCGCGCGGCCGGACCCCTGGGTCGCCGGGACGCCCCGCGAACTCATGGTGACCGTGCGGTACCCCGCGCGGTCCGGCGGCGGCCCGAAAGCGCCCTACCAGGCACCGGAAGCCGCCAAACTGATCGCCGAGGAAGACGCGCGGACGCTCGGCATCGCCGCCGACCGGCTCGATTACACCTTCGCCACGCACGCCCGCACCGGCGTTCCCGCGGCCGGTGGGCGGCGGCCGGTCGTGCTGTATTCGCCCAGCGCCAAGTACCCGCGCTCGGTCGGCACGGCGCAGCTGGAACAGCTCGCGAGCGAGGGCTACGTGACGGTGGCGATCGACCACACGCACGAGCCCGCGGCGGTGGAGTTCCCCGGCGGCCGCGTCGAACGACGGGTCCTGCCCGCCGGCCCCGACGCCGGCCGTCAGCTGATCGCCACCCGTGTGGCGGACGCCCGGTTCGTCCTCGACGCACTCGAAACCGTGGCCCGCGGCGGGAATCCGGACGCCGAGCACCGAGCGCTCCCGGCCGGGCTGACGCCGGACGTCTCCCGCATCGGCATGTTCGGCCACTCCGCGGGCGGGTTCACCACCGCCGAGACGATGGTGCCGGACACCCGCCTGGATGCCGGGGCCGACCTCGACGGCAGCATGGCGTACTCCCAGCAGGCCCGCGAGTACGGCCGCGCCGCCGACGAAGGCCTCGACCAGCCCTTCCTGCTGCTGAGCGCGGGCAACCACAGCGCGGCGTCCGACCCTTCGTGGCAGGTGTTCCTCGCCCACCAGCGCGGCCCGGTCCGGACCCGGCACCTGCCGGACGGCGAGCACTTCAGCTACACCGACTACCAGACGCTGCTCCCCCGCCTCGGCCTCGACCCGGCGTCGCTCGCGCCGTTCATCGGAACCGTCGACCCGGGCCGGAGCACCGCCACCCAGCGGGTGACACTCGGCGCATTCTTCGACCGATATCTCAAACGCGCGTAACCCATTCTACGCAACACCGGATAGCCGATTCCCAAAACCGGGAATCGGCTGTTCTTTCTGTTCATCCGGCCATTTCCGGCGTAACGTCACAGGCTCCGGCTTTCTCTCCTTCTCGTCGATGTGAGGGCACGATGCGGCGATCACCCTGGCTGGCGGCGGCAATTCTGCTGACCGGCCTCTTCGTGGCGGCACCCGCGCGGGCGGCGACCACGTTCAGCAGCACGATGGTGAACCAGGGCAGCGGGAACTGCGCCGAGGTGCCCGACGGTTCGAGCGCGGTGCAGCTCGTCCAGCGCAGTTGTTCTTCCGCGGCGAAGCAGAGTTTCACCTTCACCCCTTACCAGAACAGCGCCGACGTCTACACGATCGCGACGATGACCGCGGGGAGCTGCGTCGACATCTTCGGCGCGTCCACCGCCGACAACGCGACCGTCATCCAATACGCCTGCCATTCCGGCACGAACCAGCAATTCCGCATGCAGGCCGTGGGCACGAACACGTTCACCGTCGTCTCCGTCGGTTCCGGGAAGTGCGTTTCCCCGGCGGCGAGCGGGGCCGGGCTCGTGCAGCTGCCGTGCACGACGGCGGCGAGCGGCGTCTGGCGGATCGCCGCCGGGACGAGCCCGGCCACCTTCAGCAACCCGCTGAGCCGGCACGGCCCCGACCCGTGGCTGCAGTACTACAACGGCTACTACTACCTGGCCACGACGACGTGGAACTCGACGATCACCATGCGCAAGTCCCGCACGCTCGGCGGGCTGGCTTCCGCGCCGGACACGGTCATCTTCACCCTCAGCAGGCCCAACGGCGCCGGGACGATGTGGGCGCCCGAGTTCCACCTGCTCACGGGGCCGAACGGGCCGCGCTGGTACCTGTACTACGTCGCCGGCCGCGATCCCTACGACCTCGGGACCCAGCGCATCCACGTGCTCGAGAGCGCCGGCACCGACCCGATGGGCCCCTACAGCTTCAAAGCCGACCTGCTCGACCCCACCCAGGACAACACCTGGGAGCTGGACCCGAGCATCCTGCAGCTCGACGGGAAGCTGTACCTGCTGGGTACGTTCTACAACGGCTCCCAGCCCAACTTCATCCGGCCGCTGTCGAACCCGTGGACGGCGAGCGGGACGCGGCACATCCTGTCGTCGCCGACGTACAGCTGGGAGACCGTGGGCGGCGCGGTCAACGAAGGCGCCGAAGTCCTGCAGCGCAACGGCAAGACGTTCATCGTGTTCTCCGCCAGTCACTGCTCCACTCCCGACTACAAGCTGGGCATCCTGACCTACAACGGCGGCGACCCGCTGCAGCAGTCGTCGTGGGTCAAATCCGCGCAGCCGGTCTTCCAGCGCAGTGACTCGAACGCGGTGTTCGGGCCCGGCCACAACGGGTTCTTCCAGTCCCCGGACGGCACCGAGGACTGGATCGTCTACCACGCCAACGACTCCGTGAACGGCGGGTGCGACCTGAACCGCACCACGCGCGCCCAGAAGTTCACCTGGAACGCGGACGGCACGCCGAACTTCGGCACCCCGGTCGCCCTGGGCACCCGGCTCCCGGTCCCGTCCGGCGAACCCGCGCAGTGAGGCGGTGAAGGCCACCTCGGGACCCCCGAGGTGGCCTTCACGGCTCCTCAGCCGACGACGATCCGGTCGATGTCCGGGGCCCAGCCCGAGGGGTTGGCGAGCCGGATCGTGTTCGCGCCCGCGGCCAGGCTCAGCGTCACCTGCACCGACCCGACCGTGTCCCAGCCACCCGTACCGGGCGTGGCGACCGAGACCGCCGCACCACCGTTGACACTCACCGTCAACGACCGAGCCTCACCCGAGGCGTAGAAGATCGTCACCGGATGCGCGCCCGCCGTGGCGGTCACCCCGGTGAACTGCAGGTAATTCGCGGAACCACCGCCGACGTACCCCACGAGGGCCCCACCCGACGCACCGGACGAACTCCGCACCGCGGCCTGCCCGGCCAGGGTCCCCGCCTCGGCCTCGTACGACGTCCCGGTGGGCGCCGTGCCGGTCAGCCGCCAGTACACCGTGTACCGCTGGTGGTGGGTGGCGTAGAACGGCAGCAGGGTGACCGCGCCCGTGCTCGCCGTCCCGGTGAAGCGCAGCGGATTCGCGGGATCCGCCTGCACCGTGCCCGTCTGCAACGTCGGCAGCGCGCTCAGGTTCGTCGAGCCGTACTGGCCCGCGAGGACGATCGGGCCGTACTTCACCGCGCCGACGCCCGCGTCGTCGTTGGCGCGCGGGAAGGCCAGTGACGCCGGGACCGACACGTCGACCACGTCCCCGGCCGCCCACGTCCGGTCGATCGTGAAGTACGACCCCGGTGCCGGGCTGCCCTGGGCGACGCCGTTGACCTTCACCACCGCGGCCGAAGTCCACTTGGGAATGCGGAGCTTCAGCGCGATGTGCCCGGACCCGCCGATCGTCAGCTTCGTCCCCGACGACGCCGGGAAGGTCGTGTCCTGCCGGACGGTGATCCCCCGGCCCGGCCAGGTCAGCACGGACGCGATGAACAGGTTGACGTACAGCGTCTCACCGTTGAAGAAGTAGACGCTGTCGGCGAACTTCGTCTGCGATTCCATGCCGGTGCCGTGGTCGCAGGTGAAGTCGTCGTAGTCGTTGGCGTAGGTCTTGATCCCGCCGGCGCGCAACGGCGTGTAGTACGTGACGAACCCGTGGCTCGAGTTCGGGTCCTGCTCGCCGAGGATCTGGTTGAACAGCGCGAGCTCGTAGTAGTCCATGTACTCGGGCACCGGATCGGTGAAGAACAGCTGCCGGGTCAGCTTGAGCATGTTGTAGGTGTTGCAGACTTCGCACGTGGTGTCCGAGAGCCGGCTCGCGATCGCGTCGGGTGTCTGGAAGTACTCGCCGTCGGAGTTGCCGCCGATCACGTACGAGTGGTGGTCGAGCACGATCCGCCAGAAGTTGACCGCGATGTCGCGGTAGCGGGTCGTGCCGGTGGCGTGGTACTCGCGGATCGCGCCGATGATCTTGGGGATCTGGGTGTTGGCGTGGAACCCCGACAGCCGGTCCTGGTTGGCGGCCAGGGGGTCGAGGATCTGGGCGTGGTCGAACCGCTGGGCCGTGGCGAGGTGGTTCGCGTCGCCGGTCGCCTGGTACAGGTTGGTGAGGACCTCGGGCATCCCGCCGAACTCCGTGCGCAGCGCGGCCTGCATCTGCGTGACCGACAGCGGATCGGTGCGGGCCTTCGTCCAGGCCGCCTTGCGCAGCAGGACGTCGAGGGCCTGCTGGTTGCCGGCCAGGAGGTACTGGTCGAGCAGCCCGGCCATGATCTTGTGCAGCGTGTAGTAGGGCGCCCAGACCGACTGGCCGCCCTCCAGGCGGTCGAAGAAGTTCTCCGGGAACGCCGACAGGTACCCGGTGTGGAAACCGCGTCCCGGTGCCGCCGCCTGGCACGCGGCGAGGGCGTTGACCAGGTAGTCGCCCTTGGTCTTGTACGCGGTGTCGCCGGTGTTGGCGTACGCCTGGGCCAGCCCGGACAGCAGGTGGCCGGTCGAATGGCCGCGCAGTTCCGTGCTGGGGCTTTCCCAGCCGCCGCAGGGCTGAGCCGAACTGGCGAGCCCGGCGTTGGTCCGGAAGGTGTGCAGCAGGCGGTCCGCGTCGACGAACCGGAAGTACGCCAGCTGGCGGTTCATGTTGTCGAGGAACGGGCCGGCCTGCAGCCGCACCGCGCCCAGCGGGAACGGGAACACCGAGACGCCGATGTCGGGACGGCCGGCGGCCGCGGCGGTGCCGGCGAAGGCCGGGGCGAGTGCGGCGCTCGCAGAGAGGGCGCCGACGGCTTTGAGCAGCAGGCGGCGGTCGAAGGTGGGTTCGCGCATCATCGAGCCTTCCTTGACTGACGAAGTGGCGCGGCCGGTCGTGAGTGGTAAATCGGGTTCTGACCCGATTTACCACTCACGACAGCCGCGGCAGGTTCAGCTCGCGAGGGTGATGGTCACCGTGTTCGCGCTCGCGGTGACCGTGTGCGTGGCGGCGTCGTAGCTCCCGCCGCTGACCGAGTTCACGCCGGTGGAGAGGAACACCGGCAGCTGGATGAGGACCGCGCCGCCGGGCAGCGTGCCCGACGTCGTCACCGTGACGACGCGCGCACCGCTCGAGCCGCTCACCGCGAGGGAGACCCCGTAGGTGGACCGGCTGCCCGAAGCCACGTCGTAGGTGTTGGTCAGGTTGCCCACCGACATGGTCTGGCCGGGCG
The DNA here is from genome assembly GCF_040638285.1 of Amycolatopsis sp. NPDC026612. Lineage (NCBI taxonomy): Bacteria > Bacillati > Actinomycetota > Actinomycetes > Pseudonocardiales > Pseudonocardiaceae > Amycolatopsis > Amycolatopsis sp. NPDC026612. The sequence continues at coordinate 135,603 of NZ_JBEZYB010000008.1, read as the reverse complement.
TGACCCAGGCGTTCGGCACCCCGCGGCCGATGTAGAGCGGCCGGGTGAACGTGTACGGCCCGGAGCCGCTCGCCGCCAGGCCTTCCGCCACCAGCGACTCCAGCAGGCCCTGCTGCTGCCCGGCGATCGGCCACGCGTACGGGCACGCGCCGAACTGCGGGCCGGCGTGGCTGCCGATCCACGGGTTGGCCGTGCTCGGCCCGCTGCCGTTGGCCTCCCACCAGGCGTTCGGGCCGCCGGTGGTGGTCTTGAGCTGCCAGGCGTAGCTGGTGATCGGCAGGTCGCGGTAGTTGTCGGAGAACAACCCGTCGGAGGAGTACGACGTGTTGTAGGCCGTCGAGTACCCGTTGAACGCCCCGAACGTCGGGAACGGGTAGCCGTTGGCCGACAGCCGGTTGAAGCCCCACTGGTACATCCGGTCGATCTGGCCCGGGTCGCCCATGATGCCGGTCAGCGCGCCGCCGGAGAGCATCGTCGACCACTGGTTCTGCCCGACCCACCCGGGCGAGGCCCAGTTGGCGTCGTTGAAGGTGTTGCAGCGGTTGGCACTGTTGGGCTTGTCCACCTCACACGGCAGGTAGTTGAAGCCGTTCGCGGACTGGTTGCGACCGACCACCGTGTTCAGCGCGTTCAACAGCGAGGTGTACGCCGTGTTCGCCCACGTCGCCTCGGCGGTCTGGCCGATCTTGGTCGCGATGTACTTGTAGGACGCCAGCATCTGCAACGCCGAGAAGTTGCTGAACAGCCAGCGCCCGGTGGAGTCGTTGTCGAAGTTGGTCTGCAAAGTGCCGTCCGACGCGAGCTGGGCGGGGTACTTCACCCGGGCGATGGTGCGGAGGCTGGGCCCCCACGAGCCGGCGTCGTTGAAGTACTGGCTGACGAACGCGGTGTCGTTCGTCTTCGCCAGGTAGGTCGCCCAGGTGCCCATCGTCTTCCAGACGCCGTCCCAGTACCAGTTGGCGCCGACCTCGTCCCAGTTGTCCTGCTGGGCGATCCGCGCGGTGAGCAGCAGGTTCCGCGCGTCCCGGAAGTCGCCGGTCTCGAACTTGGCGGTCAGCTCGCCGGGGACGTCGTGGTTGAGGATCCAGTTGTAGTTGTTGGCGCCGGAGAACTGCGCCTTGCCCACCTGCATGATCAGGTTGTAGATGGTTCCCGCCTTGTAGGCGTTCGTCATCGCGGTGCCCGGGTTCGCCAGGTTTCCGGTGTTGGGCAGGGTCGTGTTCGGCAGGCTGAAGGTGTTCGTCTCGGCCAGCCGGGAGTTCCAGTACGACGTCATCTGGGTGTACGCGGTGTCGAAGTTCGGCGCGTTCGAGGACAGCGTGGTGCCGGTCGGCAACGCTACACCGCTGCCGAAGTTGTCCACGGCCACCACGAAGTCGTGGTTGCTGGTTTGCCCGGCCGCCACAGTGTCCGATGTGGACGATGTCAGCCGGACGAGACCCGGGCCGGAACCACCCGGCGGGACGGTCACCGAGCCGGAGCCGTTGTTCTTGATGGACACCCGCGTGTAGACGAGCATGACCGCGCTGCCGTTGATCGTCACCTTGTCGGCGAAGTTCTTGATGGTGATCCCGACGTTGCCCGAGGTCCGGGACGTGGTCATCGCCGGCAGGTAGCCGTTGTCCTCGGTCCACTGCACCGACTGCGCGCCCGGGTTGCCGCCGTAGGTGTAGGCGCTGAACGAGTACATCCCGCCGCACAGGCCGTTGTACGTCGTGTTCACCCCGCGGGCGAAGAACGAGCCGGACAGGTAGCTGAAGACCGGCCAGTAGTTGCCGTCCCAGCCGATCGCCGTGGTGTTCTGGAACCCTTGGCCGTAGGGGTCGTTCGGCGTCTGGAAGTTCGTGCCGTACGACCGCGGCAGCCCGGAGTTCTTGCACGCGTTCGGCGCGAGGTTCGGGATGCCCTGGTAGGAGTCGGATGTACCGGGGGTGTAGCCCGGCACGCGCCAGGCGCTCGCGCTCGAACACGGCAGCTGGACGAGCGCGTTGTTCGCCGGGGTGACGCACTTGCCCGAGCTGACGGCCACGACGTTGAACGTGTTCGTGCCGGCGGACTGCAGGCGGAACTGCTGGTTGGTCTCCCCGTGGCAGGCGTACTGGATCACCGCGGCGTTGTCCGCGGTGGACGCGCCGTAGATGTCGACGCAGCTGCCGGACGTGAACGTGCCGATGGTGTAGGCGTCGCCGGACACGGGGGTGAACGTGTACGACTGCCCGGCACCGGAGGTGCAGGCCGTCTGGGTCAGCTGGACGGCGCTGTCGCCGTTGGGCACGGTGGCGCAGCTACCGCTCGAGGAGTTGACCATCGTGCTGGTGAAGGTGGTCGCGGCGCCGGCCGGGGCCACCACGAAGAAGCCGGCCGCCAGGAGGGCGGCGGCCAGCAGGGCTGGACGTCTCATCGGGTTCTCCGGTTCAGAAGAGGAAGGAGCCGTACGGGCCGTTGAAGATCGCGGTCTTCTGGCTCTGGCTGAAGTGCGTGTTCGGGTAGTCGTAGAACGACGCCGACATCGGCGTCCCGTCGGTCGAGGTGGAGTCCGGCAGGCCGAAGGCGTGGCCCAGTTCGTGCACCATGCCGCCGTACCAGCGGTTCATCGGGCCGTTGAGCCCGGCCGCACCGTCGGCGTCGTGCTGGCAGAGGATCACCCAGCCGCCGCCTCCGCCGCCACCCGCGCCCGGCCCCTCGGCGATGACCTCGCCGACGTTGATCCACCGGCTGTCCGGCGCCTTCACGTCGAACCGGCGCAGCAGCTCCTGCTGCATGTTGAACACGGCCCACCAGTAGCGTTCGCTGCCGTTGGGCGTGTTCTCGTACCAGCTCTTGACGTGCTCGCCGGTGACCACCTGCACCACCGGGTCGGCGAGCCGGAACGTCTTGCCCAGCTCCTGGCCGTAGTACCGCTGGGCTTCGCGCAGGACGTTCGCGATGCCGTCCGGGTAGCGCTGGTCGAAGGGCACGTCGGACGGCCGCAGCAGCCACACCCGCACCGTCTTCTCGGCCGGCGTCTGCGTACCTCCGCCGGTCTGGTAGCCGGGCAGCCGCCACGCGACGGCCGTGCCGCAGGACTGCTGGACGAGCAGGCCGTTCACCGCCGTGACGCACTTGCCCGAGCCGACCGCCACCAGCAAGAAAGCGCTTCCCGAGGTCTGCAGCCGGAACTGCTGGTTCGTCCCCGGGTGGCAGGCGTACTGGATCACCGCGGCATTGTCCGAAGTGGACGCACCGGTGATGTCCGCACAGCTGCCGGAGGTGAACGTGCCGATCGTGTAGACGTCGCCGGACACCGGGGTGAACCGGAACGACTGCCCGGCCGCGGAAGTGCACCCCGACTCGGTCAGCTGCACCGCACTGTTCCCGTTGGGCACGGTGGCGCACTGGCCGTCGGCCTGGTCGACCACGGTGGTGGTGAACGCGGCCGCGGCCAGTGCGCTGCTCGCGGACAGCACCGAGAGCAGCCCGGCCACCAGGCAGGCCACCACCGCGGCGGCCAGCCGTGTCATGCCACGCGGATGCCGAAACACAGGACGCATCATCGAGTCCTCGCAATCTTCGGTTGTGAGCGTTAACATTCGTCGGCTGGGTGCGCTCCCGGGTGCCGATCAGGGGGTGGCGGCTATGCGGTGGCGACCGGGATCCAGACCCGCATCGGGCCCGGTTCCCGGTTGCCCCAGAGGAAGTACGGCACGGCGGTCAGGTCGACCGGCTCGCCGTGCGCGTTGTCCCCGGCGCCGTACAGCTCGCCCGACGCGGGAACCTCGACCCGGCCGCGCGCGGTGAGGGCCACCGGCACGTCGGGCAGCGGCCCGGCGGAGAACGCCGCGCCCGGGTCGACCCGCACGTCCTCCAGCGTGACGCCGCCGGGCAGGTCGGCCTGCTCCACGCAGTAGACGAGCGGTCCGCGCGTCACCGCGACGCAGCCACGCACGGCATCGATCCGCGGGTGCGGCCGGACGACGCGGGCGGGCATCGGCAGTTCGAGCGTCACCGTGGCGCCGTCCGTCCAGTCCCGCCGCACCTCCGCGTAGCCGTCGCGGACGTCCGCGGGCACGCCGTCGACCAGGGCCTCGCCGGCCCAGCCGGGAATCCGCAGGGCCAGCATGAGGGGCGCCGAGGTGGTCACGGTCAGCTCGACGCAGCCGTCCCAGGGGTACCCGGTGCGGGTTTCGACGCGGACGTCGGCACCGTCCACAGTGGTCTGGATCGTCCCGGCGGCGTACAGGTGCACCTGCAGGCCGCCGGAGTCGCTGGTCGCCACGTAGCCGGACAGCGACGCGATCAGCCGGGCGAGGTTCGGCGGGCAGCACGCGCACGAGTACCACGGCAGGCGTTGCGACGGCGCGTCTTCGTGCGAACCGTCGTGGCCGGTCCGCAGGTGCAGGGGGTCGGAGTAGAAGAAGTGCGTTCCATCGAGGGCGGTCGAGCCGGCGATCGCGTTGTACAGCGCCCGTTCCATCTCGTCGGCGTACCGGCCCTCGCCGGTCGCCAGCAGCAGCCGCCAGTTCCACTGGAAGCTCGCGATCGCGGCGCAGGTCTCGCCGTACGCCCGGTCGGGCGGCAGCTCGTACGGGTCGCCGAACGCCTCGTCGCGGTGGCGGGAGCCCTGCGCGCCGGTGAGGTAGGTCTTGGTGCCGAAGGCGTCGGCCCACAGGCGGCGAGCGGCTTCGAGCAGTGCGTCGTCCCGGGTCTCGACGGCGACGTCGACGACGCCCGCGAGCAGGTAGAGCTGGCGCACGACGTGCCCGGCGACCTCGTCGGCCTCCCGGACCGGCACGTGGTCCTGCAGGTACCGCGAGCCGAACCGGTCGCCGTTGAGCAGGCCGCGCCCGCGCAGGTCGAGGAAGCGCAGCGCCAGGTCCAGGTACGGCCGGTGCCCGGTCACCCGGTACAGCTCCACCAGCGCCGTCTCGATCTCCGGGTGCCCGTCGACGTCGTCGACCCCGCCGGCACTGCCGAACCGCTCGACGATCAGGTCGGCGAACCGCCGGGCGACCGTGACGAGCTGGGCCCCGACCCCGGCCCGGGCGGCGGCGACGGCAGCCTGGATCAGGTGGCCCGCGCAGTACAGCTCGTGGCTCCAGTGCAGCTCCCGCCACTTCAGCTCCGGCTTGTCGACGGTGAAGTACGAGTTCAGGTAACCGTCGTCCTCCTGGGCCTTGGCCACCAGCGCCGCCGTGGAGTCGAGGAACGCGCGCAGCTCGGCGTCGCCCGGGTCGCGGCCGAGCTGCCAGGCGGCGGCTTCGAGGGTCTTGTAGACGTCGGAGTCGGCGAACCACATGTTGCGGTGCTCGCCGTCGACCTCGCCGGTGACGCGGCGGAGGTTGTCGAGGGCGCCGGCCGCGTCGAGCTGCTCGACGCAGTGCGGCAGGGTCCGGCTCGCGTTGCGTTCCTGCCAGCCGCCCAGAAGGCTGTCCGGCGCGAAGGCGACCGCACCGAGGAAAAGCGGCCGCAGCGCCGACTTAGCGGTGGCCGTGGGGTGGACGGGCCCGAGGATGCGTTCGGTCATCGAGGTGCTCCTGTCTCAGCCCTTGAGGGCTCCCGAGGTGAAGCCGCGGACGTAGTACCGCTGCAGGACGAGGAAGACCGCCACGCACGGCAGGGCGGAGACCACCACTCCCGCTTGCAGGGCCCCGAAGTCGACCGAGCCGAGGCTGCCGGACTGGAGGTTGAACAGCGCGACCGGGAGGGTGAACTTCTCACCGTCGGTGAGGAAGATCAGCGGGGCCACGAACTCGTTCCAGGCCGCCAAGAACGAGAACAGCGCGACGGTGACGACGCCGGGGAGCACCCCGCGCAGCAGCACCCGCCGCAGGGCGCCGCCGATCGAACAGCCGTCGATCAGCGCTGCTTCTTCGAGCTCCACCGGCAGTGCTTCGAAGGAGTTGCGCATCATGAACAGGCCGAACGGCAGCTGGAGCACGGCCATCACCAGGCCGAGGCCGAGCAGCGAGTTCTGCAGCCCGAGCCAGCCGAGCAGGATGTAGAGCGGCACCAGGATCGTGGTGTAGGGCACCATCAGGATGGCCAGGGTCACGAGGAACAACAGGGTGCGCCCGGGGAAGGCGAGCCGGGCCATCGCGTAGCCGCCGAGCGTGGTCGCCACCACCGTGACGCTGACCGCGACGAGCGCCACCACGGTCGTGTTGACCAGGTAGGTGCCGAGGCCGCTGCCGTAGCCGGCGAGCCGCCGGTAGCTGTCGGTCTCCGAATCCCCCGCGTCCCGCCCGGTCAGCGACGAGTACAGCGTCCACAGCAGTGGCAGCAGGAACAGCACCGCGAGGGCGGCGCTGGTGACGTGCAGGCCCGCGGCCCGGAGCCGGTTCACTTCCCCTCCCGCCGGATCAGGCGAAGCTGGGCGACGTTGACGAGGATGAGCACGGCGAGCGTGGCCACCGAAACGGCGGCCGCGCGCCCCAGGTCCTGGGACAGGAACGCCTCGCGGTAGATGTCGATGACGACCGTGGCCGTGTCGTGGCGGCCGCCGGTGAGGATGAAGAACTGGTCGAACGCCAGCAGCGAGCCGGTCAGGGACAGCACCATCGCCAGCGCGAGGGTCGGCCGCAGCAGCGGCAGCGTCACCCGCCAGAGGATCTGCCACCGGTTGGCGCCGTCGATGCGCGCGGCCTCGTACAGCGCCGGGTCGATGCCCTGCAGGCCGGTCATCAGGATGAGCATGTAGAACCCGGCGAACCGCCAGGTGATCATCCCGACGGTCGAACCGAGCGCGCTGCCGCCCGAACCCAGCCAGTCCACCCGGCCGAAGCCGAGGAAGTCCACGAGGTGGTTCAACGCCGACGAGTCGGTGTTGAACAGGCCGTAGAACAGCAGGCTCGTCGAGGCGAGCCCGACCGCGCTCGGCAGGAAGAAGACGGTGCGGGCGAACCCGGTGCCGCGCCGGTCGTGCTGCACCAGCAGCGCCAGCCCGAAGGCGACGAGGCTGAGCACGACGGTCGTGACCAGGGTGTACTTCAGCGTGAACCACACCGCGCGCAGGAAGAGCGGGTCGCTCAGCGCGTCGTAGTTCTTGACGCCGTTGGGGTAGGACGCGCCGACCAGCGGCCAGTGGCTGACCGACATCCACACCATCAGCCCGAGCGGGATGACGAAGAAGAGGGCGACCAGCACGGCCATCGGAGCCGCGTAGGCGATCCCCAGCCGGCGCCGTCCCCGGGCGATCGAGCCCCGGCGGCGGGGTGCCGGCGCCGGGGTCTCCGGCGCCGACACCCGCGGGGGAAGCAGCGACACCATGATCAGCTGCCGCCGGCGAGCGACTCGGTGACGGCCGCGTTGTGCTGCTTCAGGATCGTTCCGGCGTCGCCGCTGCCGAAGACGGCGTCGATCACCGTCGCCGTCCAGGGCCCGTTGGTGTCGTTGAACGTCTTGCCGAAGTTGACCGAGATCGGCGTCTGGCCCTGGCTCGCGAGCCGGTTGAACACGCCGAGCCGGGGGTCCTGCTTGGCGTAGGTGTTGTCGGCGAGGTCCGAGCGGACGGTGATGTTCTTGCTCTTCGCGACGACGTCGACCTGCGCCTGGTCCGACAGGGTCCAGGCGATGAAGTCCCACGCGGCCGCGGCGTGCGTGCTGTTGCTGCCGATGCCCAGGACGTCCCCGCCGACGAACGACGAGCTGCCGCCGGTCAGTCCCGGGATCGGAGCGACGCCGACCTGCAGGTCCGGCCCCTCCTTCATGCCCTGCAACGCCGTCGCGCCCATCGGCTGGATGCCGATCTTGCCGTCGAGGAAGGACTGCGTCCAGGTGGGCCCGGACTCGTTCTTCGCCGACGCCGGCACGACGCCGTCGGCGTAGAGCTGCCGGAGCCAGGAGTAGACCTTGGCCGCCTGGGGGCTGTCGAGCGTGGCGGCGGTGCCCTGCTCGTTGAGCACGGTCCCGCCGGAGGCCCAGATCATCGGCCAGCTGGTGAACAGCTGGCAGCCCGGGCAGGCGCCGCCGAAGAAGTAGCCCTTGACGTCCCCGCCGAGCGCGGCGATCTTGCGCGCGTCGGCCGCCAGTTCGTCCAAGGTGGACGGTGGCTTCGCCGGGTCGAGACCGGCCCGGGTGAACAGGACCTTGTTGTAGAACACCGCGGACAGGTCGATGTCGTGCGGGACCGCGTAGTGCTTGCCGCCGGCGGTGGCCGCCTTCATGTGGGCCGCGGCGAGGCTGCCGCTGAACGGCAGCTGCGTCACGCGGGCGGTGAGGTCGAGGAACAGGCCCTTGGCCGCGTAGTTGGGCGCGTAGACGACGTCGGCCGCGAGGAGGTCCGGCAGCTGCTTCGCGCCCGCGGCCGTGCCGACCTTCTGCTGGTAGGAGTCGGCCGGGAAGACCGTCAGCTTGACCTTGTTCTTGTGGCTCGCGTTGTAGGCGTCGATCAGCGTCTGGCTGAAGGTCGCCGTCGGCGACCGGGTCCACATGGTGATCGTGGTGCCGTCGTCCACGCTCGCAGTGTCCCCGGCCGCCGAGGAGGCCGGGCCGCTCTGGCAGGCGGCGAGGACGAGCGCCCCGGCGACGGCGGCCGCGGCACGCCCCCACCGTGCCTTGGTTCGGATGTGCGAAGTCATCGACTCTCCTAACGGGCGGCCGCCGCCTGCGGTGTCGAAGAAGCAGTGCCGAAGAAGCAACCGGGAAACTTTCAGAAACCGGTTTCCGACTCAAGCTAGGGCCGTTCGATCAGGACGTCAAGAGGCTGTTTGCCGTAGTCCGAGTGGGTCTTCTTGGGTCGAAGCTGTCGACGGAGGTACTGTGCCACCATGCCCCCGCGGAAACTTTCGGAAACTCCCGGCGCCGTTGCGAAGCCGGCCACGATCAGCGAGGTCGCCCTGCTGGCGGGTGTCTCGGTCGGCACCGCGTCGAAGGCCCTCAACGGCCGCGGGTCGCTGCGCGCGGAGACCCGGCAGCGGGTGCTGTCGGCGGCCGAGCAACTGGGGTTCCAGCCGAACCGCGCGGCCGTGTCCCTCAACTCCGGGCGCACCTACACCGTCGGCATGATCACCACCGACACGATCGGCCGGTTCAGCATCCCGCTGATGATGGGCGCCGAGGACGCCCTCGGCGCCGGGGAGATGTCGGTCTTCCTCTGCGACGCCCGCGACGACCCGATCCGCGAGCAGTACTACCTGCGCACGCTGCTGTCCCGAAGGGTCGACGGCATCATCGTCACCGGCCGCCGGACCCACGCCCGCCCGCCGATCGGCGCGGACCTGCCGATCCCGGTCGTGTACGCCTTCATCAGCTCGACCGACCCGAACGACTGTTCCGTAGTGCCGGACGAAGCCGGCGGGGCGCGCAAGGCCGTCGAACACCTCCTGGCCACCGGACGGCGCCGGATCGCCCACATCACCGGCCCCGAGCGGCACCACTCGGCGACCGTGCGCGCGGCGGCCGCGGCCGGGCGGCTCGCCGAAGCCGGGCTCGAGCCGGCCGGGGCCCCGATGTTCGGCGAGTGGAGCGAGGCCTGGGGCCGCCAGGCGGTCCGGATGCTGCTGGGCGCCGGCACCCCGTTCGACGCCGTCTTCTGCGGCAGCGATCAGATCGCCCGCGGTGCCGCGGACGCGCTGCGGGCGGGCGGCCGCCGCGTGCCGGGTGACGTCGCCCTGGTCGGCTTCGACAACTGGGACGTCATGGCGCTGGGCTGCCAGCCGCCGCTGACCAGCGTCGACATGGAACTGGAGGCACTCGGGCGGACCGCCGCCGACCGCCTGCTGGCGGCGATCAACGGCGAGCCCTCCCCCGGCCGGCACACCCGGCCGTGCCGGCTGGTGATCCGGGAGTCGACCGCCTAACGGCGGGTCCACTGCTGGTTGGCGCCGCCGCCGCAGGTCCAGAGGATGATCTTCGTGGCGTTCGCGGTGGCCGCGCCGCTCGCGTCCAGGCACAGTCCGGACACCGCGTTCGTGATCGTCCCGTTCGTGTTGAGCGTCCACTGCTGGTTGCGCTGACCGTTGCAGTCCCAGACGACCACGGCCGTGCCGTTCGCCGTTCCGCTGTCGTAGGCGTCGAGGCACTTGGTGCCGTTGACGACGAGCTGCCCGCGCACCGGCGCCCAGGTCTGGTTCGGACCGGCGGCGCAGTCCCAGAGCTGAGCCTGGATCCCGTTGGTGATGCCGTTGTCGTCGACGTCGACGCACCGTCCGGATTGGCCACCGGCGAGCTGGACGCCGATGCTGCCGGGCAGCGGCAGGATGGCGACGTTCGAGAGTTGCGGCGGAGTCCCGGAGAGCGTCAGGGTGTTGGTGTTCCCCTTGCCCAGCGACACGACGGCGGAGACGGTCTTCGGCGTTCCGCCGGTGGCCGGGAAGGCGAGGACGGTCGGCTGCTGGCCGTTCACGGCGAGGGTCGCCGTCTGGGTGCCGGTCGCGCTGTAGGTGAAGGTCGCGACCGCGAGCCCGGTCGCGGCGGCAGTGACGCCGGTGAACCCGGAGCCGGTGGCCGGGTAGCTCGCCGACACCGCGTCGGTGCCCTGGACGGTCAGCAGCACCGAGTCGCCCGCCGGGACGTTCACGCTGTAGCCGGTGGCGAAGGTACCGGCATGGGCGGCGCCCCAGACGTTCCGGACACGTGCCGTGGCCGGCGTCAGGCCGAGGTCGGCCCAGCGGACGTTCATCGTCGCGGCCGCGGACGTCCGGTTCAGCAGGACCACCGCGCGCTTGCCGGATCCACTGAGGACCTTCGAGTAGACCTGGAGCCCGGCGGCGTCCTCGGCGACCTTGACGCCCTGCAGGCCGCGCGGGTCCTGGTCGACGGCGATGACTTCCCGGTTCGCCAGGATCGCCTTCGTGGCCGCGCTCATCGTCGCGAGGTTGTTGCCGGCCAGCAGCGGCGCGCCCGAGACGGCCCACAGGCTCATCTCCGTGCGGGCCTGCGCGTCGGTGAGGCCGGGCATGCCCACGGTCAGCATGTCGGGGTCGTTGACGTACCCGGTGTGCTGCGACACCGGGTGCTGCGCCTGGTCGAAGTTCGTCAGCACCTGCCCGAGGTTCGCCGTCTGGCCGTAGTAGATGATGTCCGTGCTGGTGCGCCACATCGGGGCCGTCCCGGCACCCCAGTTCCACGGGTTCTTCTTGCCCCAGTCGCAGATCGAAAGCGTGAGGGAGCGCCCGGTCTGCGCGGTGGCGGCCTTGTTGGCGTCGCTGATCGCCTGGTAGGTGCTCTTCGGGTCGAGGCCTTCGGCGTCGCCGCCGCACCAGTCGACCTTGACGAAGTCGAAGCCCCAGCGCTGGAACTGCAGCATGTCCTGCAGGTAGTGGCCTTCGCTGCCGCTTCCGGGCGCCGCGGGCCGGCCGGTCGGGAAGTAGTAGCCGCAGCCGTCGCGGCCGGCGTCGGTGTAGATCCCGGCTTTCAAGCCCTTGCCGTGCAGGTAGTCCGCGATCGCCTTCATCCCGCCGGGCCATTCGGCGGTGTCCACGGTGATGTTGCCGGAGCTGTCGCGGGTGCCCTGCCACCAGCCTTCGTCGATGTTGACGTAGCTGTAGCCCGCGTCCTTCAGCCCGGCCGAGACGAGCGCGTCGGCCTGCGCCTTGATGGTGGTGTAATCGATCTTGGCGGCGAAGGTGTTCCACGACGCCCAGCCCATCGCCGGCGGCGCGACGGCCACCTCCGCGGCGGTCGTGCTCGCCGCGGCGACCTCGAATCCGGGCGTGATCCCGGCGATCAGCACGAGCGCGGACAATCCGAGGCGCAGCTTCATGACATGACTCCGACTTCGTCGTCGAAAAACTGTTAGCGCTAACATTTCGCGCTGCGTCTGCATTGTTGACGTCTCGCGACGCCGCGTCAAGGGGCGGTCGGCGGGACTTGCGGAGTTAGCTTACTAGCATGCTAGCATCGACGAGTGGGCGATGACGACGTCAAGCAGTTCAACGTGTACCTGCCGATCGGCCTGATCCGGCAGGTCAAGCACCGAGCCGTCGAGACGGAGCAGTCGCTCTCGGCGCTCGTCGCCGAAGCACTGCGCGCCTACCTCGCGACCGATCCCGAAGAGGAGCACTGACATGACGACCGAGGGCATCGAGGCGATGTACCTGGAGACGCACAACTGGGGCAAGGCGGCCAAGTTCTTCCAGGCGCTGGGCTACGAGATCGACTTCGCGACCGACCACAACTCCGGGCAGCTGCGCAACGGCGACGGGCCCTGGCTGTTCATCGCCGAGGTGCCCGAAAGCCGGGAACCGCGGACGCAGATCGTGTTCAAGGTCCCCGACGCGGACAAGTTCGAAGCCGACGACATCGTCGAGGTGGTCACCCCCTTCGAAGAAACCCATTACGGGACCCGGGAAATGACCGTCCGCGACCCCGACGGGCGAACGTGGACGCTGTCGGCCCCGAAGCCGGCCTGACGTGGCCGCGCCGGACAGCACGGCGGTGCGCACGGCCCTGTGGCGGGCCCTGCACGTCGAGGTCGATCCGCCGCCCCACGTGTTCGCCGACGAACTCGGCCTGCGGCTGGCCGATCCCGGAGACACCTGGCGGGCTCGCGACGACATGGACCCGGCCACCGCGGGCCGCTACCGGGCCGGCATGGTGGCCCGCGCCCGGTTCGTCGAAGACCTGGTCGCCGAGCAGGCCGCCCGGGGCGTCGGCCAGTACGTGATCCTCGGTGCGGGACTGGACACCTTCGCCCAGCGCCGTCCGGAAATCGCGGCCCGGCTGCGCGTGTTCGAGGTCGACCAGCCGGGCCCGCAGGCCTGGAAGCGCGCCCGGCTGGCCGAACTCGGCCTGGACGTGCCGGACTGGCTGCACTTCGTGCCGGTCGACTTCGAGACCACGTCGTGGTGGGAGCGGCTCGCGGCGGCGGGCTTCGCGCCGGACGAGCCGGCGGTCGTCGCCTCCACCGGCGTCAGCATGTACCTCACGAAGGAGGCGAACGCGGCCACGCTGCGCCGGATCGCCGGGTTCGCCCCGGGCTCCACGTTGGCGATGACGTTCATGCTGCCGCCCGAACTCCTCGACGAGGGCGAACGCACCCGGCACCGCGCCACGGCGAGCAGGGCGAAGGCGGCCGGCACGCCGTTCGTCAGCTCCTTCTCCCCCGCGGAAGTGCTGGCCATGGCCGGCGCCGCCGGCTTCCGCGACGCCACCCACGTTTCGGCCGCCGAACTGGACGAGCGGTACTTCGCGGGCCGCGCCGACGGGCTCCGGATCGTCCGGGGCGAGGAGTTCCTCGTCGCCACCACCGGACCTACGGCCGGGGCAGCTGCCCGAGGTACGCCCGCAGCATCGTCTTGACCTGCTCCAGCAGTTCGGGCGCGCCGCCACCGCGGAACGCCTCCTGGATCACGGCGTCCGCGGCGAGAAACGCGGTGCGGCAAGCGATCACGGCCGCGGCGTCGTCGCGGAGCAGCCGCTGCGCGAGCAGGATGCGGTGCACCCCGGTGGCCATCACCCGCTTGTGCGCGCGGTCGGCTTCGCGTGTCCCGTCGGTCAGGCCGCGGCCGAACCACAAGGCGCGGAAGCCGGGTTCGGCCTGGTAGAGCCCGGCGAAGGCGTCGACGAGCAGGCCGACGGGATCCGCCCAGGTCTCTTCGGCCGCTCGCTCGGCGAACGACGTCAGGAGGTCTTCCAGGCGGGCGAGGTAGACCTCGCCCAGTGCCTCGGTGATGGCGTCGCGGTCGGGCAGGTACTGGTACAGCGCGCCCACCGAGACGCCGGCCTCCGCGGCCACCCGGGTGGTCGTCAGCGCCTCGACGCCTTCTTCGGCGAGCAGCCGGTCGGCGGCGGCCAGCACCCGGGCCAGCTTCTGCCGGGCGCGTGCCTGGCGCGGCACCCGGCGCAGGCGGACGCCGGCTTCGATCGGCTCCGGCCCGGTCATCCGGTCCTCCATACCTGAACGTGACTTTGTTTCGGATTTATCCTAGCCTCGGAGCCATGGCAGCGGGGAGTTCTGTTCTCGAAGAGGCACGGCGCGCGGTCGCCCGGGCCTGTCACGGCCTGGCCGGCGAAGGGCTGCTGATCGGCACGGCGGGCAACGTGAGCGTCCGGGCGGGTGCGCACGTCGCCGTCACGGCCACGGGTGTCGTGCTCGGCCACGCCACGCCGGAGGACGTGACCGTCGTGAACCTGGACGGCGACGTGGTCGCCGGCGAGCTGGCGCCGACCTCGGAACTGGAGCTGCACCTGGGGATCTACCAGCGCTACGGCGCGGGCGCGGTGGTGCACACCCATTCCCCGCAGGCCACCGCGGTGTCCCTGGTGCTCGACGAGCTGCCGTGCGTGCACTACCAGCAGCTCGCGCTCGGCGGCTCGATCCGGGTCGCGCCGTTCGCCGTCTTCGGGTCACCGGAGCTGGCCGGGCGCACGCTCGCGGCGCTCGAAGGCAAGGCCGCGGCGCTGCTGGCCAACCACGGCGCGATCGCCCACGGCCCGACGCTCGAAGCCGCGGTGGACAACGCGTTGCTGCTGGAGTGGGCCTGCGGCCTGTACGTCCGGGCCGCGACGCTCGGCGCGCCCCGGGAGCTGGACGCTCAGCAGCAGGACGCCGTCGTGACCGCGGCCGTGCAGCGGGGCTACGGCCGCCCCCGACCGGCGTCCTGACGCCGAGCCCGGAGGCCGGGCTTCAGGATCCGGCCTTGCGGCCACGGTCCGGGAAGGCGCCGGTTCGAGAGCCGCCTCCACACGACGGAGGAGGCGTCGCCCGCTGTGGACGACGCCCCTGAACCGGCCGGTGCCGGTAGCCGCGCGGCCACGGCCCCTGCGTCACGTGGCGCCGAAGGCCCGGTTTCGTGCTCGCCCCACGCCCTTTCGCCGGGGCCGCCCCGGCAACCGGCCGGCCACGGCGTCCGCCAGCAAGGCCCCCACCGTCTCCCGGGCGCACGCCTTGTTCGCCCCGATCCCGCCCGACGGCCCGCGCTTGATCCACCCCGCCACATACGCACCCGGCAGCCCGGCCACCCGGCCCGCCGTGTTCGGGATGGTGCCCGTCTCCTCGTCGAACGGGAGGCCCGGCACCGGCGCGCCGCGGAAGCCGGCCGCACGCACCACCCGGCCCGCCGCGATCTCGACGTCGCCCGCCGGTCCCGAAGCCAGCACCGCCCGGACCTCGGGGTCGCCGCGGAACGCCACCGGCGCGGAGTGGAACCGGAGGACGACGCGGGGACGGCCGTCCGGGGGCGGCGACGACCAGTCGACCGCCTCCCGCGGCACGCCCCGCAGCCACGCGGCTTTCTCCCCCGCCGCCGCGCCGTCGATCGCCGCCGCGATCCGGGGGTCGTGCGTGTCCACCACCAGATCGCCGCGGGAGGCCAGCGCCAGCAGTTCCGGCGGGGTGTAGGCCGCCGTCTCCGGACCGCGCCGGGCCAGCAGGACCACCTCGCGCACCTTGCCCGACCTCAGCCGTGCCAGCGCTTCCGGCGCGATCGGCGTGCTCGCCAACGCCGCCGGGTCCGCAGTGAGGATGCGGGCGATGTCCAGGGCGACGTTGCCGGTGCCCACGACGACCACGCGGTCCGCCGAGAGGCCGACGGCGTCCGGCCCGACGTCCGGGTGGCCGTTGTACCAGCCGACGACCGTCGCGGCGGGCAAGCTGCCGGGCAGGTCCTCGCCCGGCACGCCGAGCCGCCGCGCGTCCGTGGCCCCGACCGCGTAGATCACCGCATCGTGCTGGCCGGCCAGGTCGGGACCGGCCGAAACGCCGAGTCGCAGCCGAAGCCGCGGGTGGTCGTGGAACCGGGCGAACGTCTCGCCGATCTTCTTCGTCGACGGGTGGTCGGGCGCGACGCCGTAGCGGATCAGGCCGCCGGCCACCGGCAGGCGGTCGACGAGCGTGACGCGGGCGTTGGTGTGCAGCAGCAGGTCTTCCACCGCGTACATGCCCGCCGGCCCGGTCCCGACGACGGCGACGTCCAGGGGCGCGAAGTCGCTCGGGAGCACCCGGGGGAACGACGGCGGTGCCCACCGGTGGAAGTTCGGCGCGGCCGAAACGCCGGCCAGCACGTCCCGGCCCGCGTAGTACTCCGCGTTGATCTGCTCGTACGCCCGCAGCGGCCCGGTCAGGTCGCCGGCCGGGAAGATGGCGTCGACCGGGCAGGCGTCGGCGCAGGCGCCGCAGTCGATGCAGGTGGCCGGGTCGATGTAGAGCAGGTCGGTCGTCCCGAAGTCCGGCTCGCCGGGCGCCGGGTGGATGCAGTTGACCGGGCAGACCGACACGCAGGAGGCGTCGGCGCAGCAGGTCTGGGTGATCGCGAAGGCCATGTCAGATGAGGTTCGCGCGCTGGTAGAACCACAGCGCCGGCTTGGTCAGCAGCCCCGCCGAGTGCAGGAACTCCATCAGCCCGGAACAGCTGGAGCGCAGCATCGACTTGTGGTGCTCGTTCGCCTTCGCCTCGCGCCGCGCCCGCTTGCCGTCCAGCCCGGCGTTTTCGTAGACTTTCCCGTTCACCATGCTCGTGACGATGAAGTACGACGCGATCGCGACGACCAGGCCGTTGATCTGCCGCCGCAGCCACCCGGCGCCCTTCAGCCGCTCGCGGGTCTCCTCGCGGGCGAACTTCATGTGCCGCGACTCCTCGACCACGTGGATGTTGTTGATCGTGCGCACGAACGGCACCACGCGCTCGTCGCGCATCCAGTCGCGCTGCATGACATCGAGGACCTCTTCGGCCACGAGGATCGCCGCGTACGCGGCCTCACCGGTGGCAGTGGCCTTGAAGACGCGGCCCAGTTCGACGACGAACCGCCGCGGCCGGTAGGCGGGCGCGCGCAGTTTCGCCGCCCCGCGCGCGAACATGATCGAGTGCCGGCACTCGTCGGCGATCTCGGTCAGCGCCCACTGGAACGCCGGGTCGGCCGGGTCCTTGGCGTAGAAGTCGCGCAAGATCATCTGCTGCAGGATCATTTCGAACCAGATCCCGGTGCTGGCCACCGACGCCGCCTCCTGGCGGGTCAGCTCGCGCTGCTGCTCCGGGGTCAGGTCCGCCCAGTAGGAGGTGCCGTAGAGCGTGCTCCACTCCGGACTCGCGCCGTGATAGCCCGTGTCCAGCGGCGTTTCCCAGTCGACCTCCTTGACGGGGTCGTAGGACAGCTGCTCCGACGAGTCGAGCAGCCGCCGCGCGACGGTCTCCCGATCCGACACGTCCGATTCGCCGATGCTCGTCACAGCCGACCTCCTCGCCAGGTGTTACCGCAGTTCACTGTTACCAACCGTAACACATACTTTCCTGGCCCGTCTGCCGGCAATTCAGTGAACAACCGTACACTCAATTTGTGCAACCACTCGGGCCACCGGCTCAGGACGTCACCGCGCTGCGCCGGCGCGTCCAGGGCCTGCTCACCGCGGCCCTGATCGCCACCAACGTCATCGGCGCACTGGTCGTGGCCGGGCTCGCGGCGCTGCTCATGCCGGCCCCGGGCATGTCCGGCGACCTGGTGCGCGTCACCGTGATCGCGGTCCCGGTGTACGTCGTTTCGGCTGTCGTCGCCGGCACGCTGTGGGGCACCCGCGGTGCCCTTCGCACCCTGCGCTGGGCCGCCGAGGGGCGCCGCCCGACCGACGCCGAACGCACCGCGTGCCTGCGCGTCCCACTGCGGCTGACCTGCGTGCAGGCCGTCCTGTGGGGCATCGCGACCCTGCTCTTCGGCGGCCTCGCGGCCGCCATCCAGCCGAAGGTCGTGCTCACCGAGTTCCTCGTGGTCGCCTTCGCCGCGGTCGTCGTCTGCGCGATCGCCTACCTCTTCGGCGAGCTGGCTCTGCGGCCGTACACGGCGCTGGCGCTGGCGGGCACCACCCCGCCGCGCCCGGTGAACGGCGGCGTCAACCTGCGGATGCTGCTGTTCTGGTGCCTGGGCACCGGGGTGCCGGTGGCCGGGCTGGTCGTCACGGCGGTGCTGGCCTGGGTACGCGGCGACGTCCCCACCACGAGGCTCGCCGTGTCGGTCATCGCGCTGGGGCTGGTCGTGCTGTGCTTCGGCCTGCTGGTCACCGTGTTCACCGCCCACGCGGTGGTGAACCCGATCTCCTCGGTGCGCGACGCGCTGGACCGCGTCCGGGCCGGCGACTTCGCCGTGGAGATCCCGGTCGACGACGGCACCGAACTCGGCCTGCTGCAGGCCGGGTTCAACGGGATGGTGGCCGGGCTGGCCGAACGGGAGCGGCTGCGCGACCTGTTCGGCAGGCACGTGGGCCACGAGGTCGCGGTCGAGGCCATGCGCACGGCCACCGAGCTGGGCGGCACGGTGCGCACCGTGTCGGTGCTGTTCGTCGACCTCGTCGGGTCGACGGCGCTGGCCGCGAGCCGCCCGCCGGAGGAGGTCGTCGGCCTGCTCAACCGGTTCTTCGCGGTGGTGGTCGACGAGGTCGACCGGCACCACGGGCTGGTCAACAAGTTCGTCGGCGACGCCGCGCTGGCCGTCTTCGGGACGCCGGCCCCGCTGCCCGGCCACGCGACCTGCGCGCTGGCCGCCGGCCGCGCCATCGCCCGCCGGCTGGCCGCCGAGGTGCCGGACGGCCCGGCCGGCATCGGCGTGGCGACCGGGGAAGCGGTCGCCGGCAACGTCGGCGACCCGCGTCGCTTCGAGTACACGGTGATCGGCGACCCGGTCAACGAAGCCGCCCGGCTCACCGAGCTGGCCAAGAACGCCCCCGGGCGCCTCCTCGCCTCGTGGACCGCCGTCGAGGCGGCGGCCGCGGACGAAGCGGCCCGGTGGACGGCGACCGGGGACGTCACCCTGCGCGGCCGCAGCCGGCCGACGACGCTGGCTTCGCCCCGGCTGCCGGCCTGAGAACCCCGTCACACCAACAGTTCCCCGATCTGCGGAAACGGTTCCGCCCGGGCGGCCGCCCGCCGCGCCCTGCCGTACCGTCCTGAGTGGACGACGGCGAACAGGGGAAGACGAATGCTCACGCACCGGACCATCGAGGTCGGCGGGCTCCGCATGAAGATCGCCGAGCAGGGCACCGGCCCGCTGGTGCTGCTGCTGCACGGCTGGCCGGAGACCTCGCACTCGTGGCGGCACCAGATGGGGCCGCTGGCCGACGCCGGCTACCACGTCGTGGCGCCGGACCAGCGCGGCTACGGCGCCACCGGCGGCCCCGCCGACGCCGGCCAGTACACGATGCTGCACCTCGTCGGCGACGTCGTCGGGCTGATCCACGCGCTCGGCGAGCGGGAGGCGATCGTGGTGGGCCACGACTGGGGCGCCCCCGTCGCGTGGCACACCGCCCTGCTGCGCCCGGACGTGGTCCGCGGGGTCGCCGGCCTCAGCGTGCCACCCACTCCCCGGGCTCCCGCGCCGCCGCTGAGCCTGCTGCGCGAGCGGTTCGGCGACGGCTTCTACCAGATTTACTTCCAGCGTCCCGGTGTCGCCGAAGCGGAGCTCGGCGCGGACCTGCGCACGACGTTCCGCAAACTGCTCGGCGGGAACGCGGAGGCGCCGGTCGTCCGCGACGGCGAGGGCTTCCTCGACCGCTTCACCGAGCCGGCCGCGCTGCCGGCCTGGCTGAGCGAGGCGGACATCGACGCCGCCGTGGCGTCGTTCGGCCGCTCCGGGTTCACCGGCGGGCTCAACTGGTACCGCAACATCGACCGCAACTGGGAGCTCCTGGCCGCGTGGCAGGGCAAGCCGATCACGCCGCCGGCGTTGTACCTGTGCGGCGACGGCGATCTCACCCGCGCGTTCAGCGACCCCACCCGCATCGCCGAAGTCGCGACCGACCTGCGCGGCGCCGTCGACGTCCCGGGTGCCGGGCACTGGGTGCAGGCGGAACGCGCGGACGAGGTGAACACGGCACTGCTGGAGTTCTTCGCGAAGCTCTGACCGGTCAGGCCCGCGGGTCGATGTGGATCTTCGGCCCCGGGCCGCCGGGCCGCTCCCCCGCGAGCACGGCCCCGACCTCACCCAGGCCCACGGTCGCCGCGACGAGCGGCCGCGGGTCGACGGCGCCGCTCGCGTACGCGGCGATCGTCTCGGCCAGGCCTGGCGACCCGGAGAGGACGCCGACCGCCGTGACGTCCTTCAGCACCAGCGCACGGGTGTCGAGCCGGCTGGGCTGCCCGGACAGTCCGATGTAGACGACCCGGCCCGCGGGTTCCACCAGCTCCGCCGCCAGCGCGGGGGAACCGGCGGCCCCGGTCGCGTCGACGACCGCGTCGAACGGCAGGTCCGGCAGCGTTTCCCGGGTCCACGTGTCCGCGAAGCCGAGGCTGCGGGCGAATCCGGGGGAACCCACGCCCAGCACGTGCACCTCGGCGCCCGCCGCGCGCAGGAACATCGCCGTGAGCAGCCCGATCGTCCCCGGGCCCAGGACGAGCGCCCGGTCGCCGGCGCCGGCGCCGGCCGCACGGGCGGCGCGCAGCGCGTTGCCCCCCGGTTCGACCAGGGCGCCGAGCACGGCGTCCACCTCGCCGGGCAGGGCGTGCAGCGACCACGCGGGCACGGCGAGCCGTTCGGCCAGCGCCCCGGCCCGGCCGCCGCGGATGCCGACCTCTTCGCGCCGTTCGCACGTGTGCTGGTGACCCCGGCGGCAGCGGCGGCACGTCCGGTCGCCGAGCATGGTGTCGCCCATGACCCGGCGGCCGAGCCAGGCCGGGTCCACGCCGTCCCCCACCGCGGTGACGGTGCCCGCCCACTCGTGGCCGAGCCGCATCGGGTACGCGGAGTGCCCCTGGTGGAGGTAGGTCATCTCGCCGGTGAAGAACTCGACGTCGGTGCCGCACACCCCGGCGCGCTCGACGTCGACGACGACCTCGCCCGGGACGGCTCGCGGCGCGGGCACCTCCTGCACCGAGCACTCGCCCGGCCCGGTGAGCACGAAGGCCCACATGGTCGAAGACATGGCCGCATCCTCGCATCCCACCAGTTGTCGAACACTTGCTATTTTATTAACACCTGTCCATTATCGAGGGATGACAGCCGACTGGACGACCGAAGCGCCCGCGAAGGACCGGCGGGTGCGCCGGTCGCGCGCCGCGTTGATGCAGGCCGCCGTCGAGCTCGTCTCCGGCCGCGACACCACAGCCGTCCCGGTCTCCGAGATCGCCGAAGCGGCGGACGTCAGCCGCCAGGTGCTCTACCAGCAGTTCGGCGACCGCGACACGCTGCTGCTGGAGGCGGCGCTCGACCTCGTCCGGCGCGAACTGCTCGGCGACCTCGCCGGGCTCGCGTCGCCCCGCGACGAACAGGCGTCGTTCCTGGCACTGGGCCGCCACTTCGCCGCGCACCGGCGCTTCTACCGCGCCCTGCTGACCGGAGCGTCCGCGTACGCCCTCAACAAGGCGCTGACCGGCCTGTTCCTCCCGCTCAACCGGGAACACCTCGGCCACGCACTCGGCGGTCACCTCGACGCCACGGATCTCGACGACCTGGCCACGTTCCTGACCGGGGGCGCCGGGGCGTTCGTCAACACGTGGGTCGTCGACGGACCGGACCCGCTCGACCCGGAAGAGTTCGCCGGCCGGTTGGCGCGGATGCGCTCGGTCGTCACCGCGATGATCAAGAAGGAGGCCGGCCGATGATCAGCCGTGTCGTCGAACGTCTGCTGAAGCTGCCCGCGCCGGCCACCCGGCGCCTCACCGTCCAGCGGGACCTGCGGGTCCCGATGCCCGACGGCGCCGAGCTGCTGGCGGACCACTGGGCGCCGCGCACCGGCAAGGGGGGTGGGCCCGAAGGGCAGGGCGGCGGGAAAGGTGCCGGCCTGCCCACCGCGGTGCTGCGCAGCCCCTACGGCCGCCGGGGCGTGTTCGGGGCGATCCTGGCCCGCCCGCTGGCCGAGCGCGGTTTCCAGGTGCTGATCCAGAGCACCCGCGGCGGCTTCGGTTCCGGCGGTCCCTTCGATCCGCTGCGCCAGGAGCGCGAGGACGGCCTCGCGACGCTGGACTGGGTCGTGAAGCAGCCTTGGTTCGGCGACGCGATCGTGCTCACCGGCCCCAGCTACCTGGGTTACGTGCAGTGGGCCGTGGCCGATCGCCTGCCGCCGCAGGTCAAGGCGATGATCCCGCACGTCACCGAGTCCGGTCTGACGCTGGAATTCCTGCGGGAGGACGGCCTTTCGCTGGAGACACCGTTCGGCTGGGGTGTCCAGGTCGCGACCCAGGAGCGCCGCTTCGCGCTGGTCCGGCAACGCAGCCAGGCGAAAAAGGTGAGCCGGGCGCTGAACACGCTGCCGCTCGCCCAGGCCGACGTCGTCGCCATCGGCCACCGCTCGGACTACATCCAGGACATCCTCGCCCACCCGGAGACGAGCCCCCGGTGGGCGGCGCTCGACCACCGGGACCGCGTCGCCGACGTCACCGTGCCGGTCAGCTCGGTCGGCGGCTGGTACGACATCTTCCTGCCCGGCCAGCTCCGCGACTTCCGGACCCTGCAGGACGCCGGACAGCGGCCGCGGCTCACGGTCGGGCCGTGGACCCACGCCGGCGACCTGCTCACCGGCGCGGGCGTCTCCCTCCGGGAAACGTGTGAGTTCGGGCTCGCGCTCGCGCGCGGCGAGGAACCGCCGGAACGGGCACCGGTCCGGCTGTTCGTCATGGGCGAGGAAGCCTGGCACGACTTCGCTTCGTGGCCGCCGGAAGGCTATGCGCCGCAACGGTTCCACCTCCAGTCCGGGGGCGGGCTGTCGCCGGACGCGCCCGCCGGGTCCGCAGAGTCCGCAGAGTCCGCAGTGGACCGCTACCGCTACGACCCGGCGGACCCGACCCCCGCGGCCGGCGGGGTGCGCATGGCCCCCGACGCCGGCCGGGTGGACAACGCGGCGCTCGAAGCCCGCGCCGACGTCCTCACCTACACCACGGCCGTGCTCGGCGAAGACGTCGAAGTGATCGGGGACGTGAGCGCGGAGATCTGGTTCCGGTCGAGCCTGCGGTTCGCCGACGTCTTCGTCCGGCTCTGCGACGTCGGCCCGGACGGCCGCTCGGTCAACGTCTGCGACGGCCTCACCAGCCTGCGCGACGCGGCTGAACTGGCCGCGGTCACGGTCCGGTTGTGGCCGACGGCGCACCGGTTCCGGCGCGGGCACCGCATCCGGGTCCAGGTCTCCAGCGGCGCTTTCCCGCGCTACGCCCGCAATCCCGGCACCGGCGAACCCCACGCCACCGCGGTCACGCTGCGCACCGCGGACCAGGAGGTCCACCACGACCCCGCCCACGCGTCGGCGATCGTGCTGCCGGTTCGTGATTTTCGGCAACAGCCTTGATCGCGCGAAGAAACCGCGCGGTGGATTGAAAAAGAACTCCCGGCGACGCGCCGGAAATCGTGTAACGCGCCCTCCGGGAGCGCGACTAACGCGGTGTTTCCGAATCGCTCGCCGGGAGGCATCGTGGACGTCAGGACGGACCGCCAGGCCGAGCAGGAACAGGCCGCGGCGGCGCGGGCCGCCGAGCGCACCGGGCCGCGGCAGGCCAAGATCGCGTTGCTGCGCAAGCCCGGCGGGATCGCCGAGGCCGACGAGCCGAGCCGGATCGCCACCCGGATCGACCGGCTCGGCCGCTACTACCCCGACGTCCGGCCGGTGAGCCCGGCGGCGATCGCGGCCGGGGACCCGGAAGCGATGACGGCCGCCGGCGCGATCCTCGAACGCATCGTCCTCACCGACGACCTGCTCGGCGTGGGCTACCTCGAAGGCGGGGTCGCGGCGTCGGGCGCCGTCGGCCGGGTGAACATCCGCAACGCCCAGGGCCGGCTGGTCGGCTACGGCACGGGTTCGCTGGTGTCGCCGGAGCTGCTGCTGACCAACCACCACGTGCTGCCGGACGCCGAAGCCGCCGGGTTCAGCGTCATCGAGTTCGACTACCAGGACGGCATCGACGGCCTGCCCCGGTCGGTGCGGGCCTTCGCCCTCGACCCGGACCGGTTCTTCGCCGCCGACCGGGAGCTGGATTTCGCGCTGGTCGCGGTGAAGGCGACCGCGGACGAGCTGCGCCCCTTCGGCTTCAACCGGCTGATCGCCAGCGAGGGCAAGGCGATCGTCGGCGACTTCGTCACCATCGTGCAGCACCCCGGTGGCGGCAAGAAGCAGGTCGCATTGCGGGAAAACCGGGTCGTCGACGTCCTCGAGGAATTCCTGCACTACGAAACGGACACCGAACCCGGGTCGTCCGGCTCGCCGGTGTTCAACGACCAGTGGGAGGTCGTGGCGCTGCACCACGCCAGCGTCCCGGCGGCGGGCCACGCCGAGTACGGCGGCTTCCTCAACGAAGGCATCCGGGTCAGCAAACTGCTGAAGTTCCTGCGGGACCAGCGGTTCGCGCCGGCGCAGCAGGCGCTGCTCGACGGGCTGGCCACCCGCCCGGAGCGGGCGCGGCCGACTGCCGACGGCGCTCCGCCGGCGCTCACGCTCTCGATGCCGTTCGACATCCGGCTGCGCGCCGAAGCGGCCACCGTGCGGGTCGATCCCGACTATTCGAACCGCGAAGGGTACGACCCGGCCTTCCTGCCCGGCCACACCGTGCCGCTGCCCGGCCTGTCCGCCGCGCTCCTCCCGCTGGCCGCGCTCAACCGGCAGGCCACCGACGAGCCGCGGTACGTGCTGCCGTACCACCACTTCAGCGTCGTCATGCACCGCGAACGGCGGCTGGCGATGTTCACGGCGGTCAACATCGACGGGCGCACCAGCCGGGCGCTGCGGCGCGAAGCCGACCACTGGTCGCTCGACCCGCGCGTGGCCGTGACCGAGCAGATCGGCGAGGAGATCTACCGGGACAACCCCCTGGACCGCGGGCACCTGGTCCGCCGGCTCGACCCGGCGTGGGGCGCGACGGAGGCGATCGCGCAGCTGGGCAACGACGACACGTTCCACTTCACGAACTGCTCGCCGCAGCACAAGGACTTCAACCAGAACAAGACGACCTGGGCCGGGCTCGAGGACTACATCCTGACCAACGCGGACAACTTCGACCTCAAGGTCAGCGTGGTGACCGGCCCGGTGCTGGCCGCGGACGACGACCAGTACCGCCGGGTGCAGCTGCCGCGCCAGTTCTGGAAGGTCGTCGCGATGGTCAAGGCCGGCGGCGCCCTCTCGGCGACGGCGTACCTGCTGAGCCAGGAGGAGCTCATCCACGGGCTGGAGGCGGCGGTCGAGTTCGACTACGGCGCCTACCGCACGTACCAGGTGCCGGTCCGCCGGATCGCCGAGCTGACCGGGCTGTCGTTCGGCGACCTCCAGGCCGCCGATCCCCTCGGCGGCCTGGAGTCGACGAGCGAAGCCCAGGAGATCAGGACGGCGGCGGACCTGACGCTGTGACGCCCTGGGACGTCCGGCCGCCGAGGATTTCGAAGGCGTGGCGGCGGTGCTCGGCGAAGAGCGCCAGGGCCGCCTCCCGGTCGCGGGCTCGCAGGGCCGCGGCGAGCTCCCGGTGTTCCGCGGGGATGGCCGTGAGGTAGCCGTCGGTGGTGACGCCGATCCGGGTCAGCAGGAACAGGTGCACCTGCGACCGGATCGCCTGCCAGGCTTCCCGCAGGCGCCGGTGGCCGGCGGCCGCGTAGACCGCGTCGTGGAACTCGAGGTCGCAGCGGAGCAGCTCGTGCGCGCCGTCCGCGCGTTCCATCCGCCGCACCACGGCGTCGAGCGCTGCCAGTGCGTCCTCCGGGGCGCGGTCGACCACCAGCTCGACGGCCAGCTGGTCGAGGGCCGCCCGCAGGCTGCCGAGCTCGGCGACGTCCTCGTCGGACAGGGCGGTCACCGTGGTGCCGCGGTGCCACTCGCCACGGACGAGCCCTTCGCGCTCCAGCTTGAGCAGCGCCTCCCGCACCGGCCCGCGGCTGACGCCCAGCGCTGCCGCCAGCTCCACTTCGCGCAGCTGGCTGCCCGGGGCGTAGCCGCCGTCGAAGATCGCGTCGCGGATCCGGTCCGCGACCTCGTCGGCCAGCCCGCGGCGACGCGCAGGCGCCAGTCCACTCATGTCCTGATGTTAACA
Organism: Amycolatopsis sp. NPDC026612; assembly: GCF_040638285.1. Classification (NCBI taxonomy): domain Bacteria; kingdom Bacillati; phylum Actinomycetota; class Actinomycetes; order Pseudonocardiales; family Pseudonocardiaceae; genus Amycolatopsis; species Amycolatopsis sp. NPDC026612. Next base: position 109,771 of record NZ_JBEZYB010000008.1, on the reverse strand, counting down.
TTAAGACAACCGCTTCGGCGAAAGGAATCCGATGACCCTGCCCATCCCCCGCTTCCACCTCGCGATGCCGGTGGACGACCTGGCCGCCGCCCGCCGGTTCTACGGCGAGGTCCTCGGCCTCGACCCGGGCCGCAGCGCCGAGACCTGGATCGACTGGAACCTGCACGGCCACCAGTTCGTGACGCACCTGGCCCCGGCCGGGCCGAAGCGCGTCCACAACCCGGTCGACGGCCACGACGTGCCGGTGCCGCACTTCGGCCTGATCCTCACGGTCGCCGGATTCCAGGCCCTCGCCGACCGGCTGCGAACCGCGGGCACCGAGTTCGTGATCGAGCCGTACGTCCGCTTCGAGGGCCAGACCGGAGAGCAGTGGACGATGTTCCTGCTCGACCCGGCCGGCAACGCCCTGGAGTTCAAGGCCTTCGCCGACGATTCGCAGGTGTTCGCGGTCTGAGGCGCTGTCCACCCCTGACGCGCAAGAACACCCGATCGGGCCGACCCTCCGTCACGGACATCGACATGGCGCTTACGCGGGGTACCCGGGCTCACGGAGCACGAGCCCGGGGAGGACGCCATGGAACCAGCCGACACCGAGCCGCCGGACTCGGTGCTGCTCACCGCCCTGCGGGCCGGTGACCTCGACGCGGCCGGGCGGCTCTTCCGGAGGCACGTCGAGCCGCTCCGGCGGATCGCCGGGGCCTGGGCGCGGCAGCCCACCGAACGCGACGACCTCGTGGCCGAGACGTTCGCCAGGGTGCTGACGATCGTGCGCACCGGCGGCGGGCCCCGCGGTGACCTGCGGCCCTACCTCGTCGTGACCATGCGCAACCTGGTGTCCCGGTGGAGCAAGCAGCGCAGCCGGGTCGAGCTGTGGGCCACGGTCCCCGAAGCGGCCGCCGGGGGCGCCGACGAACTCGCCCTGCACCGGTCGAACGCCCGGCTCGGGTGGCTGGCCTACTGCACACTGCCCAACCGGTGGCGGACGGTGCTGTGGCGGACCGAGGCCGAGGGCAGCACCCCGACGGAGCTGGCACCCTCGCTCGGGTTGTCGCCGAACAGCGTCGCGGCGCTGGCGATGCGGGCGCGGGAAGGCCTGCGGCAGGCCTACCTGCAGGTCCAGGTGCCCGAACCGGACGAGCCGAGCTGCCGTGAACCCCGCCGCCGGATGGGTGCCTGGGTCCGCGGGGCCCTGCCGCCGCGCAAGGCCCACGCCGTCGCCGAGCACGTCGCCGGCTGCCGCGCCTGCCGGCTGATCGCACGCGGCCTGGACGAAGCGAACCGCGAACTGCCGGGGTCGGCGGCGCGGCTCACCGGCTGAGCCGAGGGGTGGGGAACCCGGCGGGGACGCCGAAGAGCAGGGCGGTCCCGTGGGCGCGCTTGAAGTACAGGTGCGCGTCGTGCTCCCAGGTGATCGCGATGCCGCCGTGGAGCTGGATCATCTCCGCCGCCGCGTGCGCGAACGCCTCGCCGCAGACCACCTTCGCGGTCGCGACCGCCTCGGGATCGCCGTCGGCCAGGGCCGCGTACAGCGCCGAGCGCGCCGCCTGGACGTGGACGTGCACGTCGGCCATGCGGTGCTTCAGCGCCTGGAACGACCCGATCGGGCGACCGAACTGACGCCGTTGCTTCGTGTACTCGACCGTCAGCTCCAACGCCCGCTCGGCCGCCCCGGTCTGCTCGGCGGCGACGGCGACCACCGCCGTGTCCCGCAGCTGCCGCAGCTGTTCGGTGAACCCGCCGATGTCCAGCCGCCGGGCCGGCGTCGACGCGCAGTCGACGACCGCGAGACGCCGGCCGGGGTCCAGGCTGGTGACCCGGGCCCGGCGGACCCCCGCCACGGGGACTTCGAACAGGCCGGTGCCGTCGTCCGTGCGGGCCACGGCGAGCAGGACGTCGGCGGTGTCACCGTCCAGGACGTAGTGGGCGCGGCCGTCGAGCCCCGCGGCCGACGCACGCAGGGCCGGCGTCCACCGGCCGTCCTCGGCGGACCAGGCCAGGGCCGCCAGTGTCGTCCCGGCCGCGATGCCCGGCAGCAGCCGCTCACACGCTTCGTCGTTCCCGGTGCGGAGCAGGGCTTCGCCGCACAGCACGGCCGAACCGAGCATCGGCGCGGGCGTGAGCGTCCGGCCGAGTTCCGCCAGCACGACGCACGCCTCGGCGAGACCGGCGCCCGCGCCGCCGTAGTGCTCCGGGATCGCCAGTGCGGCGACACCGATCTGCTCGCACAGCGTCGACCACAGCTTGTCGTCGTAGCCCAGCGGCGACTCCATCGCGGACCGCACCGCCGCCGGCCCCGACCGGCGGGAAAGCAGCGAGCGGACCGCGTCCCGCAGTGCCAGGGCTTCCTCGGTTTCCAGCGGGTCCGTCATCGCATCCCCGCCAGGACGCGCGCCCGGTGAAACGATCCGGTCCCCCAGGCCCCGGCCAGTGCCCGCACCTTCGTCAGCCGGAGCCCGAGGTCGTGCTCGGCGGTGTAGCCGATCGCGCCGTGCACCTGCAGGGCGGTCCGCGCGGCGAGGGAGGCGGCGGCACCGGCCATGACCTTCGCCGCCGACACGTCCCGGGCGAAGGTCTCCCCGGCGACGGCCGCGCCGTGGAGCAGTGGCCGGGCCAGTTCGAGCCGGGTGACGACGTCGGCGAGGAGGTGCTTGATGGCCTGGTACTCCCCGATGGCCCGGCCGTACTGCTTGCGCTGCTTCGCGTACGCCACCGACGTGTCGAGCAGCCACTGGCCCGCCCCCAGGAGCTGGGCGGCCACGGCCAGGACACCGCGGTCGAACGCGGCGCCGCCGTCCGCCGGCGCCGCGGGGACCCGGAACAACCGACGCGGCGGATCGATCGAACGCACGGGCCCGCTCCCGGTGCCGGTGAGTTCTGCACCGGTGAGGTCGAGGACGACGCCCGCGATGTCGGCGTCCAGCGCCAGTGGCACTTCCGGCGGCGCGACGACGGTGGCGATGAGGTCGCCCTCGGCGAGGGACGTGAGCCGGTGCCCGGTCAGCAGCGCCGGGGCGACCGCGGCCGACTCGACCACCGGACCCGGGACGGCGTGGTAGCCGAGCGCTTCGCAGGCCACCACCAGGTCGACCGGGCCGGCGCCGAGGCCGCCGTGGTCCTCGGGCACCAGCAGCGCGAAGACCCCGACGTCGGCCAGCGCGCGCCAGAGCTTGAGGCCGCGGTCGTGCTCCCCCACCGCCCACGCCCGGGCGGCGGCCGCGGTGTCCGCCCCGCCCAGCAGCTCGTGCAGCGTCGCGGCGAACTGCCGTTGCTCCGGCGAGAGCTGGAACCTCATCGACGGTCCTCCCTCGGGAGCTTCAGCAGCCGTTCGGCGATCGTGTTCCGCTGGATCTGGTCGGTCCCGCCGTAGATCGGGCCGGCGAGGGAGAACAGGTACCCGTCCACCCAGCCGCGATCGGTCTCCGCGGCCGGTCCGAGCACATCGAGCGCCGTTTCGTGCAGTTCCACATCGAGGTGGGACCAGAACAGCTTGTTCACGCTCGATTCGGGCCCCAGCTCTTCGCCGTCCTCCAGCCTGCTGACGGTGCCGAAGGTGTAGAGCTGGTAAGCGCGGGCGCCGATCCACGCATCGGCCACTCTGTCCTGAGTGGACGGTGCTGCGCCGTGCTCCCGCCACAGGACGGCCAGCCGGTCCGCCGCGGCGAGGAACCGGCCCGGGCTGCGCAGCGACAGGCCACGCTCGTTGTTCGCGGTCGTCATCGCCACCCGCCAGCCCGCGCCGACCTCGCCGATCACGTCCTCGTCCGGCACGAAGACGTCGTCGAAGAAGATCTCCGCGAAGCCGGGCTCACCGTCCAGCTGCGCGATCGGCCGCACGGTCACCCCATCGGCCCGCAGGTCGGCCATGAAATAGGTCAGGCCGTGATGCCGGTGCGCCGCGGGGTCGGTCCGGAACAGCCCGAACGCGCGGTCGGCGAACGCGGCCCGCGAACTCCACGTCTTCTGACCCGACAGCAGCCAGCCGCCCTCGGTGCGGACCGCCGTGCTGCGCAGCGCCGCGATGTCGCTGCCCGCCTCGGGCTCCGACCACGCCTGGGCCCACACCTGCTCGCCGCGGGCCATGGCCGGGAGGATCCGGTCCCGCTGCTCCGGCGTGCCGTGCGTGAACAGCGTCGGGGCCAGCATGAAGATGCCGTTCTGGCTCACCCGGCCCGGCGCACCCGCCGCGTAGTACTCCTCCTCGAACAGCAGCCACTGCAGCATCGACGCCTCGCGCCCGTGGTACTCCCGCGGCCACGACACGACCGACCAGCGCGCCTCGGCCAGTTCGGCTTCCCATTCGCGGTGCGCCGCGAACCCCTCCGCGGTGTCCATCGACGGCAACGAGCGGACGTGCGAAGCCAGCCACTCCCGTGCCTCGGCGCGGAACGCCGCCGACGTTTCGTCGATGTCGAGGTCCATCAGGACCCCTTGCCCGCGTCACGCATCGACCGCGCGGACTGCCCGCCGAGGGAGTCTTCCGACGTCTCCGCGTTGTGGGCGTGCGCCAGGTGGTGCAACCCGAACACCGAGTCCATTCCGGACCGCAGCCCCATCAGGTCTTCGGCCTGGTTGACCGCCTTCTTCGCCAACGCCAGCCCGAACGACGGCATCCCGGCGACCTTCTCCGCCAGGTCCAGGGTGTGCTGCTCCAGCTCCGCGCGCGGCACGATCCGGGTGATCATGCCCCACTCCCTGGCCTGCTGAACGGTGAAGCGCTCGCCGGTGAACAGGACCTCCTTGGCCGCCCGCGGCCCGAGCACCCACGGGTGCGCGAAGTACTCGACGCCCGGAATACCCATGCGCACCACGGGATCGGCGAAGAACGCGTCGTCGGCCGCCACGATCAGGTCGCACACCCAGGCCAGCATCAGCCCGCCCGCGATGCACGCGCCCTGCACGCTCGCGATCATCGGCTTCGGGATCTCCCGCCACCGGCGGCACATCCCGAGGTACACCTCGGACTCGCGCGCGAACCGCTGATCACCGCCGGCCCGGTCGGTGTGGTCCCACCACAGCACCGCACGCCGGTCGAACGACTGGTCGGCGTCCCGGCCGGGGCTCCCGATGTCGTGCCCCGCCGAGAAGTGCTTGCCCGCCCCCGCCAGCACGATCACCTTGACCTCGGGATCGTTCACGGCTTCGGCGAAGGCGTCGTCGAGGGCGTAGGTCATCGCGGAGTTCTGGGCGTTGCGGTAGTCCGGCCGGTTCATCGTGACCACCGCGACCGGCCCGCGCCGCTCGGAACGGACCACCGGTTCACTCATGCCTTCTCCTCGGTCAGCAGCCGCTTCAGCACCTTGCCGGAAGCGTTGCGGGGCAGCGCGTCCAGGAACTCGACGAACCGCGGGGTCTTGTAGTTGGCGAGCCGCTCGCGGCAGAACGCGAGGACCGCTTCGGCCGTCAGCCCGGTCCCGACGACGAACGCCTTGCCGACCTCGCCGAGCCGCTCGTCCGGGACGCCGACCACCGCGACGTCGCGGACGCCGGCCAGCTCGGTCAGTGCGTGCTCGACCTCGGCCGGGTAGACGTTGAACCCGCCGCAGATGTACATGTCCTTGAGCCGGCCGGTGATGGTGAGGTTCCCGGCGGCGTCGAGCTCGCCGACGTCGCCGGTGTGCAGCCACCCCCGCTCGTCGACGGCCTTCGCCGTGGCCTCCGGGTCGTCGAGGTACCCGAGCATCACGTTCGGCCCCCGGAGCACGATCTCGCCCGGCGAACCGTCGATCGCCACCTCGAACCCCGCGGTCGCCCGGCCCGACGTGCTCGCGACGAGTTCCGCGGCGTCGCCGGGGCGGCACATCGTCACCACGACGGCTTCGGTGAGGCCGTAGGCGGTCAGGACGGTTTCGAACCCGAGCTCCGCGCGCATCCGGCGCACCAGCGAGGCGGGCACGGTGGCCGCCCCGGTGACCGCGAGCCTCAGCGAGGACAGCTCGCCCTTGTGCGGTTCGTTCAGGAGGGACTGGAAGATCGTCGGCGCGCCCGGCAGCACGGAGATCCGCTCCCGCTCGATCACGTCCAGGGCCGCGCGGACGTCGAACACCGCCTGCGGGACGATCGTCGCGCCGGTCAGCAGGCCGACGACGATGCCGGCCTTGTAGCCGAAGCTGTGGAAGAACGGGTTGATCACCAGGTACCGGTCGTCGGCGGTGACCTGGCCGCAGTCCGCCCACGCCGCGGCGACCTCGACCGTCTGGCGGTGGGCCGAGAGCACGCCCTTGGAACGGCCGCTGGTGCCGGAGGTGAAGAGGATGTCGCTCACGTCGTCCGGGCCGACGGCGTCCGCCCGTGCCTCGGCTTCGGCTTCGGTGACCCCCTCGGCCATGGCGAGGAATTCGTCCCAGCCCACCGTGCCCTCGACCGGCCGGTGCGGCTCCTGCAGGGGCACCCGGACGACGGTGCCGAGGTCCGGCAGCGCCGCCCCGGTCTCCCGGATCGCGGCGTGGCGGTCGGTACCGAGGAAGTCCGCGGCCACGACGAGGGCCGTGGCCCGGCCGCGGACGAGCAGGTCCACGGTTTCGGTCGCGGTGAAGCGGGTGTTGACCGGGATCAGCGTCGCTCCCGCGTAGAGCGCGCCCAGCGCCGCCAGGACCCAGTGGTGGGTGTTGGGCAGGGCGATCGCGACCCGGTCGCCCGCCTGGACGCCGCACGCGGCGAACGCCCGCGCGACCGTGCGAACACGTTCCAGAAGCCGGTCGTAGCCGAGCCGCACGGAGCCGTCGACCAGCGCCTCCGCGGCACCGAACTTCGCGGCGGCATCGCGGACGACGGCCGGGATCGTGGTCTGTCCCACCGCACCCTCCTCTGGACCGGCAAAGTAGAACGTGTTCTCATTACCCTAGGTGCCGGACCGGCCCGGCAGCAAGGAGGCGTGCGTGGAACCGACGCGATTCCGCCGCGAGGTCGCGGGCTGGCTCGCCGCCAACCTGACCGGCGAGTTCGCGCGGCTGCGCGGGCTGGGCGGGCCGGGCCGGGAGCACGAGGAGTTCGAGCTGCGCCTGGCCTGGGAACGGCACCTCGCGGCCGCGGGCTGGACGTGCGTGGGCTGGCCTCACGAATTCGGCGGCCGCGGCCTGTCCCTGGCCGAGCAGGTCGCCTTCCACGAGGAGTACGCGGCGTCGGGTGCGCCGGCGCGGGTCAACCACATCGGCGAACAGCTGCTCGGCCCCACGCTCATCGCCTTCGGCACCCCCGGACAACAGGCCCGCTTCCTCCCCAAGATCCGCACCGCCGAGGAACTCTGGTGCCAGGGCTACTCCGAGCCCGGCGCCGGCTCCGACCTCGCCGCCGTCTCCACGTCCGCGGTCCGGCGCGACGGCGAATGGGTCGTCAACGGCCAGAAGATCTGGACCTCGCTCGCGCACGCCGCGGACTGGTGCTTCGTCGTCGCGCGCACCGAACCGGGGTCGCAGCGCCACCACGGCCTGTCCTACCTCCTGGTGCCGCTGCGCCAGGACGGCGTCACGATCCGGCCCATCCGGCAGCTCACCGGCACTTCGGAGTTCAACGAGGTCTTCTTCGACGACGCCCGCACGGACGCGAGCCTCGTCGTCGGCGAACCCGGCGAGGGCTGGAAGATCGCCATGGCCACCCTCGGCTTCGAACGCGGGGTCTCGACGCTGGGCCAGCAGATCGGCTTCCGCCGCGAACTCGACGACATCGTCGCCGAAGCGCGACGGTCCGGCACCTACGACGACCCGCTGCTGCGGGCCGACCTCACCCGCGCCCGCCTCGGCCTGCGGGTCCTGCGCGCCCACGCCCTGCGCACCCTCGGGCAGGCGGCCGGACCCGAAGTCGCCGTCGGCAAGCTGCTGTGGGCGCAGTGGCACCGCGGGCTCGGCGAACTCGCCGTGCGCGCCCGCGGCGCCCGGTCTCTCGTCGCCGACGGCGACGAGCTGGACGAGTGCCAGCGGCTGTTCCTGTTCACCCGCGCCGACACCATCTACGGCGGCTCCGACGAAATCGAGCGGAACATCATCGCCGAGCGCGTCCTCGGCCTGCCCAGGGAGGCACGCCCGTGATCCCGCAATACCCCGCCGGCCACGACCTGCTCGCCGGGAAGGTCGTCGTCGTCACCGCGGCGGCGGGCACCGGCATCGGGTCCGCCGTCGCGAAGCGCTGCCTCGAAGAAGGCGCGAACGTCGTCATCAGCGACTGGCACGAACGCCGGCTGGCCGAGAAGGCCGCCGAACTGGCCGAGCTGGGCAAGGTGCACGCCATCCCCTGCGACGTCACCCGCGAGGACCAGGTCCAAGCGCTCGTCGACGGCGCGGTGGACCACTTCGGCCGCCTCGACGTGCTGATCAACAACGCCGGGCTCGGCGGCACGAAATCGGTGCTGGAGATGACCGACGACGAGTGGTCGAAGGTCCTCGACATCACGCTCACCGGCACGTTCCGCTGCACCCGCGCGGCGCTCAGGCAGTTCGTCGCCCAGGGGAACGGCGGCGCGATCGTCAACAACGCCTCGGTGATCGGCTGGCGCGCCCAAGCCGGCCAGGCGCACTACGCCGCCGCCAAGGCGGGGGTGATGGCCCTGACCCGCTGCTCGGCCCTCGACGCCGCCGAGCACGGCGTCCGCGTCAACGCCGTCGCCCCCAGCCTCGCCATGCACCCCTTCCTCGCCAAGGTGACCAGCGACGAACTCCTCGAAGACCTCACGAAACGCGAGGCGTTCGGCCGGGCGGCGCAACCGTGGGAGGTCGCCAACGTCATGGTCTTCCTCGCCAGCGACTACGCGAGCTACCTCACCGGCGAAGTCGTCTCCGTCAGCAGCCAGCACCCCTAGGAGCTCCCGTGCCCGAAGCCTTCCTCCTCGACGCCGTCCGCACCCCGGTCGGCCGCCGCGGCGGTGCCCTCTCCGGGTGGCACTCCGCCGACCTCGGCGCGCACGTCATCAAGGCGGTCGTCGAGCGCACCGGCGTCGACCCGGACCTGGTCGACGACGTCATCCTCGGCTGCACGGACACCCTCGGCCCGCAGTCGGGCAACATCGCGCGCACCGCGTGGCTGGCGGCCGGCTTCCCGGACCACGTGCCCGGCGTGACGATCGACCGGCAGTGCGGGTCCAGCCAGCAGGCCGTGCACTTCGCCGCCCAGGCGGTCATGTCGGGCACCCAGGACCTGGTGCTGGCCGGGGGTGTGCAGAACATGAGCCGCATCCCGATCAGCGCGGCGATGCTCGCCGGGCGCGAGTACGGCTTCGACGACCCGTTTTCCGGCTCGAAGGGCTGGCAGGAGCGCTACGGCAGTGTCGAGGTCTCGCAGTTCCGCAGCGCCGAGATGATCGCCGAACACTGGGACATCAGCCGCGCGGCCATGGAGGAGTACGCGCTGCGCAGCCACCAGCGGGCGCTCGCGGCCATCGACGAAGGCCGGTTCGACGCGGAAACCGTCGCGGTCGAGGAATTCCGGCACGACGAGGGTCCGCGCCGGGACACCAGCCTGGAGCGGATGCGCGGCCTGAAGCCGCTGAGCGAGGGCTCACGCCTGACGGCGGCGGTGGCCAGCCAGATCTCCGACGGCGCGAGTGCGGCCCTGCTGGCGTCGGCGTCGTTCGTCGAGGAACACGGCCTGACCCCCCGGGCCCGCATCCACCACCTGTCGGTGCGCGCGGCGGACCCGGTGTGGATGCTGACCGGCCCGATCCCGGCCACGGCGCACGCGCTGCGCAACGCCGGGCTCACCGTCGAGGACATCGACCTGTTCGAGGTCAACGAGGCGTTCGCCAGCGTGGTCCTGGCCTGGCTCGACGAAACCGGCGCGGACCCCGACCGGGTCAACGTCAACGGGGGCGGCATCGCCCTCGGTCACCCGATCGGGGCCACCGGCACCAAGCTCCTGGCGACGCTCCTGCACGAGCTGGAGCGCCGCGACGGGCGGTACGGGCTGCAGACGATGTGCGAAGGCGGCGGCACCGCCAACGTCACCATCATCGAACGGCTGTGAAGCCGGACAGCGCTGATCAGCCGAGGGCACGCAGCTTCGGCAGCACGTCCTCGGAGAACTGGGTCAGGAACCGCTCCTGGTCGTGGCCGGGCCCGTGGAAGACGAGGTGGTTGAGCCCCGCGTCGAGGTACGGCTTGATCTGCGCCACGGCCTCGTCCGGGTCCGACGCCACGATCCACCGCTTGGCGACCTGCTCGATCGGCAGCTCGTCGGCGAGCCGCTCCATCTCCTCGGCCGAGGAGACCGTGTGCTTCTGCTCGGCCGTCAGCGACAGCGGCGCCCAGAAGCGCGTGTTCTCCAGCGCCTTCTCCGGGTCGCGGTCGTACGACATCTTGATCTCGATCGTCCGGTCGATGTCCTCGACGTTCCGCTCCGCCGCGGAAGCGCCCTCCTTGACCGCCGGCATCAGCTTCTCGGTGTAGAGGTCCATGCCCTTGCCCGAGGTGCAGATGAACCCCTCCCCCGAGCGGCCCGCGTACTTGGCCACCACCGGGCCGCCGGCCGCGATGTACACCGGTACCGGCTGCTCGGGACGGTCGTAGATCTTCGCGTTCACCAGCTGGTAGTACTCGCCGTCGAAGTTCACGTTGTCGCTGGTCCACAGCTCGCGGATCAGCTTGATCGACTCGCGCAGCCGCGCGAACCGCTCCTTGAACTCCGGCCACTCGCGCCCCGAGACGGCGATCTCGTTCAGCGCTTCGCCGGATCCGACGCCCAGGATGACCCGGCCGTTGGACAGCAGCGACATCGTCGCGAACGCCTGCGCGATCACCGCCGGGTTGTACCGGAAGGTCGGGGTCAGCACACTCGTGCCGATCTGCACCCGCTTCGTGCGCTCGGCCACCGCCGGCATCCACGCCAGGGCCCACGGCGCGTGGCCGCCCTCGTGCCGCCACGGCAGGAAGTGGTCGGACACCCAGACCGAGTCGAGGCCGACTTCTTCGGCACGCACGGCGTACTCGACCAGGTCCCGCGGCCCGAACTGCTCCGCCGATGCCTTGTAACCGACCTTCAACGCCACGCTCTCTCATCCTCCCGTTTGCCGGCCAAGACGCTGCAGGATCTCACCTGCCTCGGCCACTGCGCCCTCGACGATCTGCGCCACCGTGGGCAGGTCGTGGATCATGCCCACCACCTGTCCCGACGCTAGCACTCCCGCGTCCGTCCGGCCTTCGACCAGTCCCGCCCGCAACAGCATCGGGGTGTTGGCCGCCATGACCAGCTGGCTCCACGTCAGATCGTTGCCGTGCTTCATCGCGAAGCCTTCTCGCACCATCGCAACCGGGGACAGGCCGGTGATATTCCGGAAGCGCAGCGCGTTGCGCGCGGCCTGCGCCAGCCCGCGGAGGCGGCCGGTGCGTTCGAGCTTCTCGACGAGGTCGGTGCGCAGCACGCGGTGCGGCAGGCCGTCGACGCGCCGGGTGACGACCGTCCCGGTGAGACCCTGCTCCAGGTAGAGGCGCTTCACGTCGTCGGGGACGGTGCTCTCCTTGCTCAGCAGGAACCGGGTGCCCATCGCGACCCCCGCCGCGCCGTAGGCCAGCGCCGCGGCGAGGCCGCGGCCGTCGAAGAAGCCGCCGGCCGCGACCACCGGGATGTCGACGGTGTCCAGCACCGAGGGCAGCAGCAGCGTGGTGGCCACTCCCCCGGTGTGCCCGCCGCCTTCGCCGCCCTGGACGATGACGGCGTCCGCGCCCCAGGCGGCGACCTTCTCGGCGTGCCGGGCGGCGCCGACCGAGGGGATGACGACGACGCCGTGGTCACGCAGCTTCGCGATCATCTCCTTGCGCGGCGCGAGCGCGAACGAAGCAACCTTCACGCCTTCGCGGATCAGCAGGTCGACGCGCGCACCGGCGTCGCCCGCGTCGGCCCGGAGGTTCACCCCGAACGGCTTCTCCGTCCGCTTCTTGACCTCGGCGATCGCCGCTTCGAGCTCGCCGAACGTCATCGTCGCCGACGCCAGGATGCCGAGGGCCCCGGCTTCCGCGGTCGCCGACACCAGCCGCGGGCCGGCAACCCAGCCCATCCCGGTCTGCACGACCGGGTGCTCGACCCCCACCAGCCGGGTGAGCGCGGTCTTCACGCCGGAACTTCCTTGTCGCGCAAGCCCTTGGGGTCCAGCACGTCCCGGATGAGCTGTAGCTCCTCTTCCGTGGGTTCCCTGCTGGTGACCGCGTCGGAGAAGCCGAGTCCGAACGCCGTCGCCGCGGCGACCTCCTCGCGGGTGACGCCGGGGTGCAGGGACACCACCCGCATCGAGTGGTCCGGCGTGCCGAAGTCGAACACGCCCAGGTTCGAGACCACGCGGTGCACGTCGTGGTACTTCTCGGCGGCCGGGCCCGCCTTGGCCGCGTTGTCGTAGCCCACCCCCGAAACGACGTCGACGCTCTCCACGAAGACCCGCGTGCTGTGCCGGGGTACCCAGTAGCTGGTGCGGTGGTTGACCGTGTTGCCCGGCGCCCCCCGCACGCCCAGCAGCTGCTTCTTCGGCCGGGCGTGGTCACCGATGGCGGAGATGTTCTGGTTGCCGAAGCGGTCGACCTGGTTGGCGCCCATCACGACATGCCGTCGCCCGTGCGGGACGATCGTGTCCAGCATCTTGCGGAACGGCTGCCAGCCCTCGACGACGCCGTCGGTCGTCAGCAGGTACGCCTCGCCGTCGGACATCAGGAGATCGGGTTCGAACGTCAGCCGCGCGAGTTTCGCACCCAGCTGCGGGATCGGGCCCATCGGGCTGGCCACGATCTCGCCGTCGCCGCGGAACAGCTCGGCCACCGCCACCACGGCGATCTCGGCCCGGGTCGCGTTCATGCCGCCTCCGCCTCGAACTTGTCCACTTCGGACAGATAGCTGCGCTCGTCGCCGGACAGGAACCGGTCCACGAACCCGGGCCAGGCGTCGAGGTCCTTGGCGCAGGCGGCGTAGTGCCGCTGGAACCGCTCGTCGCGGCCGTAGTCCGGCACGGCCGTGGTGAAGTGCGCGCCGCGCGGCGCCTCGACGACGCCGTCCACGGTGGCGCGGTTGAGCAGCAGCGACTGCACCGGTCCCCCGGCCGTCAGGTCGGCCGTTTCGACGACTTTTTCCACCGACACGAACCGTTTCTCCGCGGCCAGGCAGAACAGCTCGTCGAAGTACGGGTCCGGGCCGAGGTACTGCGCGTTGCCGCGGGCGTCGGCGCGGTTGAGGTGCACGAGCGCGACGTCGAGGTGCTGCGCCGGCACCGCCACGAGCTCCTCGCCGTCGGCGTACGGCGACCGGACGGTGCGCAGGTCCGGGTTGGCGCGCATGACTTCCGAGCCGAGCCCGGCGCGCGTCGGCAGGAACGGAAGCCGTTGCGCCGCCGCCGAAAGCGCCGTGCCGAACATGCCTTCGTCGTACTCGGTGACGTCGATCGCGCCGGTCTCGCGGGCGCGGCCGAACCACGGGTCGAACGGGATCGAATCCAGCGTCACGAACCCGAACACGACCCGGGACACCTTGCCCGCCGCGCACAGCAGGCCGACGTCCGGGCCGCCGTAGGACACCACCGTGAGGCCGCGCACCGGGGTGCGGAGGATCGCGCGGACCAGCGCCATCGGCTTGCGCCGTGATCCCCACCCGCCGATCCCGATCGTCATGCCGTCGCGGAGCTCCGCCGCGACGTCGTCGGCGGTCGTGCGCTTATCGGCCATTCAAGAACTCCTCACGAGCCTCGTCGGACGCGCCCAGCAGGTTGAGCTCGAAGGTGAAGCCCTGCTCGAACCGGTAGCTGCGGTGCACCTGCTGGGTGTCGATGCCGTTCAAGGCCTCCTTCGCCGCCCGGATGACCCGCGGGTCCTTCTTCGCGATGTCCCGGGCGACGTCCAGGGCGGCCTCGTCGAGCTCCGCGCGCGGCACGACCCGGTAGACCGAGCCGTGGGTGTGCAGTTCGGCGGCGGTGATCTTCCGCGCCGTGAAGTACAGGGTGCGCATCAGGTGCTGGGGCACCAGCCGCGCCAGGTGCGTCGCCGCTCCCAGTGCCCCGCGCTCCACCTCGGGGACGCCGAACGTGGCATCGTCCGAAGCGACGATCACGTCGGCGTTGCCCACCAGGCCGATGCCGCCGCCGAGGCAGAAGCCGTGCACGGCCGCCACGACCGGCACCGCGCAGTCGTAGACCGCACCGAACGCCGCATAGCAGCCCCGGTTCGCGCCGACCAACGCGTCGTAACCGGCGGAGCGCTGGATCTCCTTGATGTCCACGCCGGCGTTGAAGCCGCGGCCTTCCGCGCGGAGGATCACGACGTGCACCTCGGGGTCACGGCCCGCCTGCGTGAGCGCGTCGGCGAGGTCGAACCAGCCCTGCACGGGCAGGGCGTTCACCGGTGGGAAGTCGACGGTGACGACCTCGACGTGGCCGTCGCGCTTGGTGAGGATGCCCATCAGCTCGCTCCGTAGACGGGTTCGGGCTCGGGCGCGCGCTCGAGCAGTTCCTTCACCACCGGGCCGAGTTCCGCCGGGTCCCACCGCTCGCCCTTGTCCACGGCCGGACCGTGCCGCCAGCCCTGGGCCAGGGAAACCTTGCCGCCCTCGACCTCGAACACCCGCCCGGTGACGTGCCCGGACTCCGCGCTGCCCAGCCACACGACCAGCGGCGAGACGTTCTCCGGCGCCATCGCGTCGAAGCCGGTGTCCGGACGCGCCATCGACGCGAACACCGCCTCGGTCATCCGGGTCCGCGCAGCCGGCGCGATCGCGTTGACGGTGACGCCGTAGCGGGCGAGTTCCGCGGCCGCCACCACCGTCAACCCCGCGATCCCCGCCTTCGCCGCCGAGTAGTTGCCCTGGCCGACGCTGCCCAGCAGCCCGGCACCCGAACTGGTGTTGATCACCCGTGCGCTCGGCGTCCGGCCCGCCTTGGCCTCGGCCCGCCAGTGCTCGGCCGCGTGCCGCAGGGGCGAGAAGTGGCCCTTGAGGTGCACGCGGACCACCGCGTCCCACTCGTCCTCGGCGAGGTTGACCAGCATCCGGTCCCGGACGAACCCCGCGTTGTTGACCAGCACGTCCAAGCGGCCGAAGGTCTGCACCGCGGTGCCGACCAGTTCCTTCGCGCCGGCCCAGTCGGCGACATCGGAAGTGTCGGCCACCGCGGTTCCGCCGAGCGCCTCGACCTCCGCGACGACCTCCGCGGTCACGCCCTCGTCCACGTCGTTGACCACGACCAGCGCGCCCGCGGCCGCGAACGCCAGCGCGTGCGCCCGCCCGATGCCGCGGCCGGCGCCGGTGACCACGACCACCCGGTCCTGGCACAACCCGTTCACGAATCCTCCCGATGGTTGACGTCGGCCGCGGCGAGGAACGCCGGGACCTCACCGCCGCCGTGCACGCGCAGGGTCGCGCCGGAGACGTAGGAAGCCAGCGGCGAGGCGAGGAACGCGGCGCACGCGCCCACCTCTTCCGGCTCGGCGAGGCGGCCGAGCGGGACGGTCTTGCCGATCGCCTCGATCGCGGCCTCGCTGCCGTAGTGCTGGTGCGCCTGCTCGGTCCGCACCATCCCGACGTCGAGCGCGTTCACCCGCACCTTGGGCGCCCACTCGACCGCGAGACTCGCGGTCAGGTTGTCCAGCCCGGCCTTCGCCGCGCCGTACGCCGCCGTCCCGGGCGACGCGCGGGTGCCGCTCACGCTGGAGATCATCACGATCGAGCCGCCGGCGTCCTGGCGCTGCATCACGGCGTTGGCGTGCTGCGAAACCAGCAGCGGAGCCAGCAGGTTGAGCTGCACGATCTTCTCGTGCAGCCGCGGCGGCGCCTCCGCCGCCGGTGCGTACGGCGCCCCGCCGGCGTTGTTGACCACCACGTCCAGGCGCCCGTGCCGCTCGACGATCCCCTCGACCAGCGCGGCGACCTGCTCCTCGGCACGGACGTCGCACCGGACGAACTCCGCCGCGGTGGGCGCCTCGTGCCGGGCACAGGTGATCACCCGGGCACCGTGGGCGAGGAACACGGCGGCGATGCCCCGGCCCACGCCGCGGACGCCGCCGGTGACCAGCACCACGGTCCCGGCCAGCCCCAGCTCCGTCTTCACGGGCACACCACCTTCCACCGCCAAAACTAGAACATGTTCTCGCTTTGGACAAGGTGGGGAAGCGCGGAGCGGCGCCGGTTACTCTTCGGGCGGGGGGAACTCGTTCCGGGCGATCCGCAGCCCGGCCGCGCGCAGCGCGGCCTGCATCGCGAACCGGGCGTCCGGATCGTCGAGCCGATCACCGAAAGCCTGCTTCAGCTGACGCACCCGGTAGCGGACCGTCTGCGGGTGCACCGAAAGGTCCACCGCGATCTTCTCCGAGTTGCCGCCGTTCTGCAGCCAGGACAGCAGGGTCTCGCCCAGCCTGCGCTGCGTCCGGTCCGGGAACTGCGCGAGCGGGGCCAGTTCCTGCCGGGCGACCTGCTCCGCCAGCGGCGAGTCCGACAGCAGCCACAGGTCCGTCAGGTGGTCGGTGCACCACGTCACGGGCGCGTCCGGGAGCGCGCCGTCCGCCACCAGCCGCAGGGCGGTGCGCGCCCAGCGCAGGGAATGCGCCGCCGCGCCGAGGTCCGTCGGCGGCCCGACCGCAACACGCGTGCCGAGCCGGGTCAGCGTCCGCGCCTCCACCGGCGCGGGCAGCAGCAGGTACGGCTGCGGCGAATCCAGGTCGGCCAGGACGTCGGGGCCCCACGAGGCGCCCACCGTCGTCTCGGCGGCGACGGCCGCCACCTCGCGGGGCACCGGCCAGCCCGCCGCCTCCGCGAGTTCGGTGAGGACGGCGTCCGGGATGGTGCCCGGTCCGGTGAGCAGCCGCAGCAGCCGCCGCCGCAGGCCCGCCCGGGTGCCTTCGATCTCCGCCCACGCTTCGCGGTGACCCCGGCTCGACATCCGGGCGAGCTCGTCCGCGTAGCCGAACAGCATCTCGGCCAGCTGCGCCATGGCCGCGGAGGAGAGCCGGTGCCGCCGGCCGAGCCGCATGATCCAGCGCCAGCCGACGCGGGTGCCCACGCGGTAAGCCGCCTGCAGGTCGTCGAGGGTCCGGCCCTCGCGCGCCTCGCCCGCGCCGAGCCGGCGGCACGTCTCGTACAGCCGGTCGCGCGAGGCCAGCGGATCCTCCACGAGGTCCACGAAGAGCGCGACGGCGCACTCGACGCCGTGCCGGGTCACCCGGGTGTACGAACCGTCCCCGGGGCGGGTGTAGACCGGGACCGCCCGCAGCACCTCCCGGACGATCCAGTCGGTCAGCGCGGGCAGGGCCGGGCGCATGAGCGCGGCCAGCTCCTTGCGCCGGAGGACTTCTTCGCCGGTGTCCCGGGGGACCGGGACCGATTGCCGGGCACTGTCGCGGGACACCAGGATTTCCTCCACCGTGGACGGCGACGGAGCAAGCTTTACCGGTCAGTAAAGCTGGGGAGACCGTAGAGTACACCGACATGAGCCGGCAGAGTTCCCCTGATCGATCCAGCGCTCGCCGCAGCCCGGCCGCCCGCCCCACCGACGACGAACTGCTCGACGCCGCCCGCGCCGTGTTCGCCGAGCGGGGGTACGCGCAGGCCACCATGGGGCTGATCGCGGACCGCGCCGATTCCACCAAGCCCACCCTCTACGCGCATTTCGGCGACAAGGCCGCCCTGTTCCGCGCCACCGTCAGCCGGGAGGTCGGCGCGTTGCGGGACTGGGTGATCCGGGCCTACGAACAGGCGAGCCCGCAGCCGCTGGAAGCCCGGGTCCGGCTGTCGGTGATGGCCATGTTCGGCTACGCCGGCGCCCACCCGGAGAGCTTCCGGCTGCTGTTCGACTCGGCCGTCGACGAGATGTCGAACGAACGCCGCGCGCTGGCCGACAGCATCGCCACGCACGTGGTCGGCCAGATCCGCGAGCACCTGATCTCCCACGGGCGCCCCGTCGGTCCCGGAGCGGACCTGCTCGCGGCGATGATGGTGGGCCTCGTCGGGCGCGCCGCGATGCACGTCTCCCACTCCCCCGGGCTCGACCCGATCGCCGCGGGCGAACTGGCCACCGGCTTCGTCATGGCCGCGCTGCGCGGGCTGGATCCCGTGCTGCTGGCGCGCGTCGACCGCCCGCAGCCGGCCCGGCAGTGCGCCACCTGAGCATCCACACCGGACTGTTTGTCACCGGCTGAACAATTCCCGGCGCGCCGGGAAATCGCCTCTTGCCGGGTTCAGCAAGCGCTGCGACGCTGCGGTTACCGCAAGCGCAGCACGAATTCCGCTCCCCACGGAAAGCGCTTGCCGACCCCCCTTTCGCACAAAGAGGTGTTGATCAGCCATGATTCGTGTCCCCAAAAAACGCCTGCTTTCCGCCGCGGCCGCGCTCGGCCTCGCCGTCACCGGTCTCACCGTGGCCGCCGCACCGGCGGCCACGGCCGCGCCGTGCACCGACATCGACGTGGCGGTCGCCCGCGGCACCGGCGAACCCGGCACGCTGGGCCTCATCGTCGGCCAGCCGGTCTTCCAGGCGGTGCAGACCCGGCTGCTGCCCCGATCCGTGAGCAGCTACGGGGTGAACTACCCGGCCGACCTGATCCAGCCCGCCTCGGTGCAGCGGGGCAACACCGACCTGGTCAACCACGTGCGGACGCAGGCCGCGGCCTGCCCGTCGCAGCGGTTCGTGCTGGTCGGCTACTCCCAGGGCGCCAACGTCGTCGACAACTCGATCGGCATCAGCAGCGCCGGCGCGGTCGTCGGCGGCCCGATCGCCGCGACCATCCCGGCGGACCTCGCTCCCCGGATCGCGGCCATCCTGCTGTTCGGCAACCCGATCCGCGCGATCGGCCGCTCGGTCACCGGCACCTACCAGGGCCGGACCAAGGACTACTGCGCCTTGGGCGACCCGGTCTGCCAGCCGCTCGGCACGAACATCCTGGCCCACCTGAGCTACGGCGGCCAAGCCGGCGACGCGGCCAGCTTCGTCGCGGGCAAGGTCTGATCTTCGTGAAGGCCACCTTGAGGAACTCGAAGTTCCTCAAGGTGGCCTGCCTGCACGAACCTTCGGCTCAGCAGTCGGCCGGGGCCGGCTCGCCGTTGAACCGCTTCACGATCCACTGGTGAGCGTCCGCGTTGCCGGCGAGGATCCCGGTGGTGTGGTCGGCCAGGTAGGTCGTCCACTGCTCCCGCACCCCGGCCGCGGCGAGCAGGCCGATCCCGGCGTTGCCGAGGTCCGGCGCGGCGGCCGTCATCGCGGCGAGTTCGCCGAAAGCCCCGGCGGCCGGCCGGGCGGCGAGCGCCTCGGGCCGGGCCCGGCCCGTGCCGCTGTCGATCGGCCCTCCGGCGAGCGGACGACGACGCGTTCCCCGGCGCCGCCGGTACCGGCGGCGCGCAGCAGGTTCGCCGCCGCCGTGCTGTCGGCGGCGGGCAGGTCCACCGTGTCGCGGAAGGCCGCGCCGGTGCCCAGCGCCACCAGCCACAGCACGATGACGACCCCGGCCCGGCGGAAACACCAGGAAACGAGCGCCGTCATCGGTGTCTCCTCCCGCGAGCCGGTTGATCACGCCAACAACGGGATACCGTCCCGGTTCACAAATCGGAACGCGGAAACGTGCGCCGCGATGAGTGTTCCGGCTTTGTCCGGCAGGTGACAAACTTCGGTGGGACCGTTGATCCCGGCGTGACAGAACCCGATCAGGGAGCAGGGGCGGCGGTTGCCAAGTCCGATCCCGTGTGAGTACATGGCGTCCGCGCCGACCGCGGCGCGAACCTTCCCACGAGGTGCGGCAAAGGGGTGTGTGCCATGACCCGGATGATCACGCAGGGGACGATCCCACACCCGCGGGGCACCGGCCGCGCGCGGCAGCTGTGGTGCTCGCTGCCGACGGAACTCGCGCGGCGGTTCCGGCCGCACGCCGACCCGCTCGCCCGGCGGATCCTCGAGGAGGTCCAGCGGGCCGTCCCCGAGTACGCCAAGCCCCTCGAAGGCGAATTCGGCAAGATGATCGTGCTGGCGATCGAGCAGGCGGTGCTCAGCTGCATCGACAGCATCGAAGATCTGGCGTCCACACAGGACAATTGGGCGAAGTTGTTCATGGAGGTCGGGAAGCGCGTTCACCACGACGGCGGCAGCCTCAATTCACTGCAGGCGGCCTACCGCGCGGGTGGCCGCGCGGCGTGGCGCTACGTGGCGGAACTGGGGCAGGCGCACCGCTTCCCGGCGGCGGTGCTCTGCGTCGGCGCGGAAGCCATTTTCGCCTACGTGGAAGAGATTTCCTCGTATTCGGTCGAGGGGTACACGCTGGCGCAGGCGATGGCGACCGGCACGCTCGAACGACGGCGGCACCGGCTGTTCGAACTGCTCCTCGCCACCCCGCCGGCGTCGCCGGGCACGCTGGCGACGATGGCCAAAGCGGCGCAGTGGGCGATGCCGGAGTGGGTCACGGTGGTCGCGCTCGACCCGCGGACCGACGGGCACCCGCCGTCGTCCCCGCAGCTCGCCGACGACGTGCTGCTCGACCTCGAAGGCCCCGACCCCTGCCTGCTGACCCCGAACCCGGACCGCGACCTGCGGGGGCTCGAAGGCCGCCTGCCGGGCTGGCGCGCGGCGGTCGGCCCCCGGGTCCGCCCGGCCGACGCGGCGACGTCACTGCTGTGGGCCCGTCGCACGCTCGACCTGGTCCGCCGCGGTCTGGCCGGCGACCGTCCGGTCACCCACACGGCGGACCACCTGGCGACGCACTGGCTGCTGGTCGACCGCTTCCTGCTGGACGAGCTGTCGGCGAAGGTGCTCGCGCCGTTCGCGGGCCTGACGGTGAAGCAGCAGACCCGCCTGTCCGAGACCTTGCTGAGCTGGCTGGAGCACAACGGGAACACGCCGGAGATCGCCCAGGCCCTGGGCATCCACCCCCAGACGGTCCGCTACCGCGTGAGCCAGCTGAGCGACCTGTTCGGCGACCGGCTGGCGGATCCGGCGAACCGGCTGGAGATCCAGATGGCGCTGCGCGCGCACCGGCTGCTGGGCACCCGTCCCCCGGCCGGCGAACGCTGAGAGCCGGCCCCCTTGAGACCACCTTCACTGCCCTGAAGGTGGTCTCAGGGGGGCAATCGCGGGGACGTCCTTGACCGTGCGGGGCGGCCGAACCTATGGTCTGTCCAAGCTGTTAGCGCTAACAGCCAGTTGGAGGACTCGCCGATGACCCCGCCCCCGCCCGAACTCACCCGGGAGTTCTTCGGCCGCGCCGGCGGCACGGACGTCCACCGGTACACGCTCGGCCGTCCCGGCGGCCTGATCGTGCGCGTCCTCGACTACGGCGGCGTCATCCAGTCGCTGGAAGCGCCCGACCGCGACGGCCGGACGGCCAACCTCGTCCTCGGCTTCGGCGCCCTCGACGGGTACCTCGCCAACAACCAGCCCGGCGCGGACCGCGTCTTCCTGGGCGCGGTGATCGGCCGGTTCGCCAACCGGATCGCCGGGGGCACCTTCACCCTCGACGGCGTCCAGCACCGGGTCCCGCTCAACAACGGCAAGAACAGCCTGCACGGCGGCCCCGCCGGGTTCGACACGCACGTCTGGTCCGCGACCGAGATCCGCGACGGCGACGGCGTCGCGCTGCGGCTCACGCTGGTCAGCCCGGACGGCGACCAGGGCTACCCCGGCCGGCTCAGCACCGAGGTGACCTACCGCGTCGACGCGCGCGACCGGCTGCGCATCACCTACCGCGCGACCACCGACGCGCCGACCGTCGTCAACCTGACCAACCACACCTACTGGAACCTCGCCGGCGAAGGCGCGGGCGACGTCCACGAGCACTGGCTCGAGATCGCCGCGAGCCGGTTCTGCCCCACCGGCGACGACCTCATCCCGGCCGGCGACCCGGTACCGGTCGAGGGCACGCCGTTCGACTTCCGTAGGTCGACGCGGATCGGCGCCCGGCTCGGCGAGCCCGACCCCCAGCTGGTGACCGGCCAGGGCTACGACCACAACTGGGTGCTCGACAGCGGCTCGCCGTTCGCCGCCCGTGCGTGGGACCCGGCGTCCGGCCGCCTGCTCACGCTGTGGACGACCGAGCCGGGGCTGCAGTTCTACTCGGGCAACTACCTCACCGCGGACCTGATCGGCACCAGCGGCCGCCCGTACCACCGCGGCGCGGGCTTCGCGCTGGAGGCCCAGCACTTCCCGGACTCCCCGAACCGCCCGGACTTCCCCAGCACGGTGCTGCGGCCGGGCGAGGTCTACCACCAGGAGACGGTGGTCGCCCTGACCACGGCCGACGAGCCACCACCGGCCCCAATCACGTGAGATACGGCTCCAGTCACGCGAGATACGGCTCCAGTCACGTGAGTTGCGGGTTGGAACACGTGAGTTCGGGTCAACGCGCGGCGACCGCCGGGCCCCGCCGACACCGTCCCGCCGGTGGCGTGAGCCACCATCGCGCGGCGACCGCCGGGCCCCGCCGATACCCTCGGGGATCATGGGAGATCTTTCCGCCGTCGCCCGGGACCTCGCGCCTGCCGGCACGCTGCGCGCCGCCGTCAACCTCGGCAATCCGGTCCTCGCCCACGGCACGCCGGCGGAGCCCGGCGGGGTCACGGTCGACCTCGCCCGCGAAGTGGCGGCCCGGCTGGACGTCCCCGTGGAGCTCGTCTGCTTCGACGCGGCCCGGAAGTCGTTCGAGGCGCTGACCTCGGGTGCGGCCGACCTCGGCTTCCTGGCGATCGAACCCGCCCGTGCGGCGCAGGTGGCGTTCACGGCGCCGTACGTCGTCATCGAAGGCGTGTACGTCGTGGCGCACGACTCGCCGTTCGAGGCACCCGCCGACGTCGACCGGCCGGACGTCCGGATCGGCGTCAAGGAGGGTTCGGCGTACGACCTGTACCTGACCCGGACCCTCCGGCACGCCACGATCGTGCGCGGCGACGACGGTGTCACGGCGTTCGAGACCCAGGGCCTGGAGGCCGCCGCCGGGATCCGCGGGCCGATCACCGCCTACGCCGCCGCCCACCCCGCGACCCGGGTGCTCCCCGGCCGCTTCATGGAGATCCGGCAGGCGGTCGGCACGACGCCGGATCGCCGTCCGGAGACGATCGCGTTCCTGCGCGAGCTCGTCGAGGAGCTGAAGGCGAGCGGGTTCGTCGCCGACGCGCTGCGCCGGGCGAACCAGCCGGACGCCACGGTCGCCCCGCCCGAGGCGGCCGGCTGACGGCGCTACTTGCCGGTCACGCCGTCGACCAGCTCGCGGCCGACGTCCACGTGCCCGGCGTGCCGCGCGAAGCTCTGCACGAGGTGGCACAGGATCCAGGCGAACGTCGGATGCTCTTCGGCGCCGCGGCGGCGGGTCGTGCGGACGGCCCGGGCGTCCAGCGGCGTCACCTCGGCGAGGCGGGCGCAGTTTTCGCGCTCCGCGAGGAAGAAGGCCGTGATGTCCGCCCAGGACTCCGCCGGCGCGACGAACCACTCCTGCGCGGCGGTGCGGGGCCAGGAGAAGTCGACGTCCTCCCCGGCGAACAGGTACCGGATCCAGAAGCGTTCGGTGCAGGCGAGGTGCTTGACCATGCCCAGCGGCGTCCACCCCGACGGCAGCACGCTCCGGCGCAGGTCGCGGTCGGAGAGGCCGTCGAGCTTGCGCAGGACGGCGGTGGCGTTGTGGTCGAGGTAGCCCAGCAGGAGGGCACGTGGATCAGCCAGGGTGGGCGGGGGCTCGGGCGTCTCGACCATGATCGAAAAGCTACTGTCCGGCGCTCCGCGACGCCGTGAGCCCGCGCGCCACGTCGGGGTGACCCTCGCGGCCGGTCCCGCTCAGGACAACTGCGGCAGCACGTGGGTTTGCCAGGCTTCGAAGAACTTCTCCTGGTCCGGCCCGATCTGCTGGACGTACACCTCGTCGAACCCGGCGTCGGCGAACTCGCGGACGGCTTCGACGTGCCGGTCGACGTCCGGGCCGCAGGGGAACTGCTCGCGCACCATGTCCTCGGTCACCAGGGTCGAGGCGGCCGCGTAGTCGGCCGGGGTGGGCAGGGTCGAGGGCAGCTTGCCGGGCAGCAGTTCGTTGCGCCACCGCTGGTGAGCCGTGCGCACACCCTCTTCTTCGGAATCGGCCCAGCACACCTTCAGGCCACCCTGCACCGGCCGGTCGCCGCCGCCGGCTTCGCGGTACTTCCGCACCAGGTCGGCGTCCGGCATGACGGTGCAGAAGCCGTCACCGGTGCGGGCGGCCAGTTCGGTGGCCTCGGGCCCGAACGCCGACACGTAGATGGGCACCGGCTGCTCCGGCAGGGTGTAGAGCCGGGCGTGGTCGACGGTGTAGTGCCGACCGCGGTGGTTGACCTCCGCACCGCTGTGCAGCGCCCGGATGACGTCGATCGCCTCTTCGAGCATCTCCAGCCGCACCTGCGGCGGCGGCCACTGCTCGCCGGTGACGTGCTCGTTGAGCGCTTCCCCGGTGCCCACGCCGAGGACGAACCGGCCTTCGCACTGCACCGCCGCAGTGGCGGCCGCCTGCGCGACGACCACGGGGTGCAGCCGGATGAGGGGGCAGGTCACCGCGGTCGAAATCGGCAGCGAGGTGGCTTCGCTCAGCGCGCCGATCACCGACCACACGAACGGGCTGCTGCCCTGCTCGTCGAGCCACGGGTGGAAGTGGTCGGAGATCCACAACCGTTCGAACCCGGCGGCCTCGGCGAGCCGGGCCTGGTGGACCAGCTCGCGCGGGGAGAACTCTTCGGAGGACAGGAAGTAACCGACGCTCACCATGCCCGTGGGCTACCACCGGTGCGCCCGCCGAAACGTCGGCGAGCACGCGGCTGTCGCCGAGCACCCGGCCGTCACCGAGCACCCGGGGGGTGACGGGCCCGCTGCCGAGGTGGGGTGGCGGTGGGCCCGTCACGTCTGGGGGATGCCGGGGACATGCCTCAACCATAGCCGAGGACTCGAACACCTGTTCACGTCCGTTCAGGTGAAATCCGGCTACGAAAAGTCACTCCGCCCCGTCCTTTATCGCGCGGCACAACACTTCCGGGTGACACACGGTCCTCAGTGGACACTCCGCGACCACCGCAAACGCCGCTCCACCGCCGCAAGAGCCGTCGTCACGCAGTTCTCCGCCCGCGCCACGCCGGGGTGCACCGGCCCCATGCCGTCCGCGGTAGAACTCCCCCACCGTCCTGACCTGCGCCGAGAACCGTCACCCCGGCGCGCCGCCGAGGCGGTGACAGCCCCCGCGACCCGACCCCATAAAGTCTTCGCGCAGCCATCCGGAGGTGAACGCCCGCGTGCCCGAGGTCGACTACTACGAGGTGCTCGGCGTCCGCCGGAACGCCACGGCGGCCGACGTCAAGACGGCCTACCGCCGGCTGGCCAAGACCATGCACCCGGACGGCGGCGGGACGGTCGGCACGTTCCGGTTGCTGCGCGAGGCCTACGACGTCCTGAGCGATCCGGCGGCCCGCGCCCGCTACGACGCCGGCGGCGCAACCGTGGTGCCGGTGCCGGTCCGCCCGCGCCCCCGGCGGCGCTTCGGCGACGAGCCCGGCTTCGTCCCCGGTCTGCCCGACCTGGACGCCGAGGAGCTGACCTGGTGGCACTTCGCCGGCGAGGACACCCGGACGCGGTACGACCGCGGGCCCGGGCACACGCCGGTGGTCGCCGCGGTGGCCGGGATGGTGCTCGTGCTGCTGCCGCTGGTCACCGGGGTCGGGTTCTCGCCACCGGTGCTCATCGTCTGGCTGCTGCTGACGGCCGGCACGGCGCTGCTGGTCCAGCGGCTGGCGCGCGGGTACCTGCGGGCCGCCCGCGCCCGCGAGGCGTACGCCCGGGAGTTCGGCGGCCACACGGTCTTCGGCGCTCCCGGCACCGAGCGCGACGAGCTGGCCGAGCGGCTCACCGCCGAGCTGCTCGAGGAGTACCTCACCCGGCTGCCCGGCGCCCGCATCTTCCACGGCCTCGCGTGGCCGGGCTCGGTGTTCGCCGACGTCGACCACGCGGTGCTGTGCGGGAAGCGGCTCGTGCTCATCGAGTCGAAACTGTGGCTGCCGGGCCACTACGAGACCGCCGAGGACGGCAGGCTCCTGCGCAACGGCCGGCCGTTCCGCGGCGGCGGCAGCCGGCTCGAAGAGAGCCTGGCCGCCTACCACGACCTCCTGCCGGAGGTGGCGCTGCGGGGCGCGATGATCGTGTACCCGAGCCGCAGCGGCGACCTGACCACGGCCGACCCGGACGACCTGCCCGTCGCGCCGATGACTCCGGAGGAGTTCCTCCACGAGATCGGCGGATGGCTCGCCGCTGATCCGTCCACAGTGGACCACGAGCTCCTGAGGACGGTGCGCGACCAGGTCGTCGGCGGAGGCGGCCGGGCGGCGTGAGCCCCGCCGCCACGCTCGGCACCGTGCTGCTGGCCTACCTGCCGGCCGCGGTCTCCCCCGGCCCGAACTTCGTCCTCATCGCGCACACGGCGGCCACCAGGACGCGGCGGGCCGCCGTCGCGGTCGCGCTCGGGGTGGTCGTCGCGGGCGGGCTGCTGGCGGCGGTCGCGGTCTTCGGGCTGGGTGGCGTGCTGGCCCGCACGCCGTGGCTGGCGACGGCGTTGCGGGTGGGGTGCGGCGGGTACCTGACGTGGCTCGGCGTGCGGCTGTGGTGGCGCGCCCGTGCGCCCGAAGACCTCGTGGAGCCGCCGGACGGCGCGGCAACCACCCCGGCCACCGGGAGTCCCCGGCCCGGGCGGTTCTTCCGCCGCGGTGTGCTCAGCAACCTGACCAACCCCAAGGCCGCCGCGTTCTTCGGCAGCGTCCTCACCGCGACCCTCCCCCCGGCCGAACCCACCGCCGTCAAGGCCGCCGCGGTCGCCCTGATCGTCGCCGCCTCGGCCGCCTGGCACCTGAGCGTCGCGCTGCTGTTCTCCGCACCCGGCACCCAACGGTGGTACGCCCGCGCGAAACCGGTCCTCAACCGCGTCGTGGGCACGATTCTCGTCGTTCTCGGCATCGCACTGGCCGTAACGCCGTGAAGGCCTCCCCGCGAGCGAGGAGGCCTTCACGAACGAAACGCGCTACTACCGGACGCCGCCCGAAGCGCGCTGCTTCTGCGCGTGCGCGGACCGGGTGCAGACCTCGCC
The DNA here is from genome assembly GCF_040638285.1 of Amycolatopsis sp. NPDC026612. Taxonomy (NCBI): domain Bacteria; kingdom Bacillati; phylum Actinomycetota; class Actinomycetes; order Pseudonocardiales; family Pseudonocardiaceae; genus Amycolatopsis; species Amycolatopsis sp. NPDC026612. The sequence continues at coordinate 82,784 of NZ_JBEZYB010000008.1, read as the reverse complement.
GACGTCGACCGTCTGGCCGCGGTCGGCGAAGACGTCCGCCACACCGACGAGCTTGCCGTTCGGCGACGAACAGGTCAGCTGGTAGGCCTCCTTGGTGCCGTACGTCGGCGGGATCGGGGACGAGAACGACACGTCGCCGGTCCAGTCGTCGACCGCGTTGGGGTCGGTCTGGTCGTAGTTGACCACCACGACCTTGTAGTCGCCGGCGGGCGGGTCGAACAGCACGGCGTGCTCGGCCGTCGTACCGCCGTTCGCCGACGAGGTGACCAGGTTGCCCGCCGCGTCGTAGACGTAGAGGTCCCAGTCGGTCGTGGTGTTCTTCCAGTTGATGTTGACGCTGAACTTCCCGTTGTCCACCTTCGGCAGGGCGTCGACGTGGAAGGTGAAGCTCTCCGCCGTCGCGTCCGCCGGGTAGTTCTGGTTGATCGGCGGCACGCCCGCCGGGTTGGTCACCGCGAAGCCCTGCTGCGCCGGGCCCTGCGGGTCGCGCCCGTACCGGCCGGCCACGTACGGCCGCGTCGACGGGTTGACCGACCACGCGAAGCGTCCGCCACTGGCGGTGAACTTCGAGTTCAGGTCGTCGGTGACGTAGATCGGCGGCTTGGTGGAGCCGTCCGGCTGGATCACCGGCGACGTCGGCGTCTGGAACGTCTTGTGCAGCTTGAGCTGGTAGCCCTTGGGCGCCGAGCCGATCAGCGTCGAGTGCTGCTGCGGGTCGGCGGCGTTGCCCAGCACGTCCAGGAACGCCTGGCGGTTGCCGCCCTTGCCGGCGCCGGCCGCGGGGGCCAGGCCCTCGTACTCGGCCACGACGCTGTCGGCGTAGGGGCCGTGGAAGCCGTTGCCGCCGACCTCGATGGTGAAGCCCCAGCCGCCGGTGGCCCAGTACGACCAGTCCTCGGTGGTGCCGGTGGTGTCGTAGAGCGCCCAGCTCGGCTCGCTGGTGTACCCGTTGCGCGAGGCCAGCTTGTCGCCGAGGGCCTTGTACTGCGGCTCTTCCAGCGGCGGGCGGACGTCGGCGACGCCCGGCGGGCGCAGGACCAGCGCGGCGACGGTGTGCATCGTCATCAGGTTGGTCACCTGGCGCGAGGACACGATCGAGCGCACGTTCCGCACCTCGGGCTCGCTGAACGGCGCGGACCCGCGGAAGGTGTCGCCGCTCCAGGCGATCTCGGCGCCGTTGCCGCCCCAGAAGCCCGCGTAGTTGCGGTTCGGGTCGGTGCCGCGCAGGCGGCCGCCCGGGTTCGCCTTGCAGACGCCGGTCGCGTACTGCGGCGGCGAGTCGTTGACGTTGCAGTTCTTGCGCTTCATCTCGTAGTCGAAGCGGGTGAAGTCGCCCTTGGGCTCGGCCTCGCGGGAGATCTCGAAGCCGTCCGGGTTGATGATCGGCACGACGATGTTGCGCGTCTTGCTCACCAGCGACCGGATGGCGGCGTCGTGCGAGTAGCCGTTTACCAGCTCGTACGCCCATTCCATGACGTGCTCGCCTGCCGGCCACTCCCGGGCGTGGTGCACACCCATGGTGAAGTTCACCGGCTTGCCGTCGGTCACGTTCTTGACGTCCGTGGCGATTTCGACGCCGACGACGTCCCGGCCCTCCCACGTCGATTCCGGCATGGTGAACGCCGAAACCAGGGTGGGGTTCTTGCGGGCGAGTTCCTTCATCTCGAAGTTGTACTCGTAGAGGTGCCGGTAGCTCGTCCGGCCGGACGGCAGCGCCGAAGCGGCCGTCTTCGCGGCGTACTGGCGGTCGGTCTTCGCGTCCTGGACGGACTTGGCCGACAGGTCCGCCTCGACGACCTTCGACTTGAAGCCGCTGTCCGTGAGCGTCTTGCGGTCGGCGTCGCCGGCGAGCACGACCTCGACCCCGGTCGCATCCCCCTTCTCGGTGACGTCGAGGCCGAGGGCGGTCAGCTTGTTCTTGTCGGCGCGCGTGGGCGTCTCGACGCGGACGAGTTCCGCGCGCTGGGCCGTGGGGGCCGTGCCGGTCGGCGTGCCCTGCGGTGTCAACGCCAGGAAGTCGACCCCGAGCTGGACCTGACCGGCCGAGCCGCCGTACCGGCAGCCCTGGACGACGAGTTCCTGCCCCTTCTTCACAAAGCTTTCGGCGAGTTCGTGGCTGCGCAACGCCGCCGAGGCGGCGACGACCGAGCCCGTGGCCTTGTCGAACACGGCGACGTCCCAGTCACCCTCGGCACCCTGGCCCGGCTTGAGCCGGGCCTGGACGAGACCGTCCACAGTAGACGTCAGCTCGCGGCGATCGGCGCCCGAGGTGCCCTTGGGCAGCACTTTCGCGAAGCACGAGCGAGCCACCGACTTGTCCGCGCGCAGGATGTTCTGCGCGGCGCCGGCGGTGCCGACGGGCAACGCGACGAATGTTGCGGCCAGCGCGACGGCCGAAGCCAGCATCACCAGCCGTCTTGGTGAATTCCCCACAGGAAGCGACCTCCTTGACCAAGCCGGCAGGACGGACCTACCGGTAGCGAGGGACCATAATGGAGGAAATCCGGCCGCGGTAACCGCCGTAAGTCTGACAGCGTTCACCGCGGCGACGCCTTTCACCGGGAATTCAACCGCCGGTCGGCTACTGTCGGTCCATGGTCACGATCCCTGCGCGACGGGTGTCGCTCGCGGTCTCGCTGACGGGGCTCGCCGCACTGACGATCGGCGCCGGCCTGATGCTGTTGCTGCAGGTCATCCCGCCCACCGACGAAATCAGCGCCACCCGCCGCACGATCAGCGAGTACGGCCTGTCCGACCACAAGGGGATCTTCGACCTCGCGGTGGTGCTGGTCGCCCTCGGCTCGGCGGCCGGCCTGGCGGTGGTGCAGCGGCAAGGGCGGTTGCCGGTCCCGGCGGCCGTTCTCGGGACATTGTGGACGGTCGGGCTGCTGGTCATCGTGGCGTTCCCGAAGCCGGACTGGGCGACCGTGTCGCGCGCGGACTTCGGCGGCACGCTGCACCGGATCGCGAGCGTGGTGGCGTTCGTGGCGTTGCCGCTGGCGGTCTTGGTGGCGGCGCGCCCGGCGTTCCCGGCGTCCGCGGGGCGGCGCCTCCTGGCGCGGGTGCTGGCGATCGCGTCGCTGGGCTGGTTCGCGGTGATCCTGGGCGCGGTGGTGGTCGCCGCGGCCGAAGACGGCCGCTGGTGGACGCTCATCCCGCTCGGCCTGGTCGAACGCGGGATGGCGCTGACGGAACTGCTCGCGCTGGGTGTGCTGCTGGCACCCGTTTCCGCGCCACCGCGGTAATACCGCTCGCCGGACGGGCCGCAAGGCCTCCACCACGACCGCGCAGCGCGGCGAGTTCGGGGTGCCGGCCGGGGAACGCCGTGGGGTGTCGAACTCGCTCCTCGGGGCGCCCATCAATCTACGCCGGAGGTCCGGGGCCGATAACCTACACTGTAGGCACGCCGACGGAAGGGATGTCATGACCGGAGCCCTGGCCTGGACCAAACCCGTCGTGCGCTGGGGTCTCGGCCACGCGCTGCCCCGGACCGTGCTGCGCCGCGAGGCCCGGCGCGGGGACCTCCAGGGGCGGATGGTGGTCGCCGCGGCCGACGGGCGGGACCTGACCGGCCTGTTCGAGGAGATCCGCGCCGCCGGCCCGCTCGCCCGCACCCGCTTCGGCTGGATGACCACCACGCACGCCGCCGTCCGGGAAGTGCTTTCCAGCGAAGACTTCCGGGTCGGCGTCCTCGGCTCCGACGGCTCGGCCCTCGGCCGGCTGGTCGAGTGGTCGGCCGGCGAGCACCTGCACCCGGTGCGGCCGCCGTCGCTGCTGGCCGTCAACCCGCCCGCGCACACCCGCTACCGCAAGCTCGTCACCGGCGTGTTCACCGTGCGCGCGGTCGAGCAGTTGCGCGGCCGCGTGCAGGAGATCGCGGACGGCCTGCTCGACGCGCTCGACCCCGCCCGCCCGCTCGACCTCGTCGAGTCCTACTGCGGGCTGCTCCCGGTGACGGTCATCAGCGAGATCCTCGGCGTCCCGCCGTCCGACCTCGGCAAGGTGCTTTCGCTGGGCGCGGCCGCCGCGCCCAGCCTCGACCTCGGGCTGGGCTGGCGCACGTTCCGCGACGTCGAGACCGCGCTGGCCGAGTTCGACACCTGGCTCGGCGAGCACCTCGGCCACCTGCGCCGGAACCCGGGCAACGACCTGTTCAGCAAGCTCGTCGCGGCGCGCGACGACGGTGTCGGCCTCACCGAGACGGAGCTGAAGTCCACCGCCGGCCTGGTGCTGGCGGCCGGCTTCGAGACGACGGTCAACCTGCTCGGCAGCGGCATCGCCCTGCTCGCCGGCGACCCCGGGCAGCTCGCCGCCCTGCGTGACCGGCCGGAGCTGTGGGGCAACGCCGTCGAGGAGGTCCTCCGGTACGACCCGCCGGTCCTGCTGACCGGCCGCCTGGCGACGCGCGCGACCGAGGTCGCCGGGGTCCCGCTCCCGCGCGGGGCGCTGGTGACCACCGTGCTGGCCGGCGCGAACCGCGACCCCGGGGTGTTCGCCGAGCCCGCCGTCTTCGACGTCACCCGGGCCGGCGCGCGCGACCACGTGGCGTTCGGCGCCGGCCGCCACCACTGCCTCGGTGCCTCGCTGGCGCGTATGGAGGGCGAGATCGGGCTGCGCACGATCTTCGACCGGTTCCCCGGCTTGCGCGTGCTGCCCGGGGCCCGTCGCCGCTCGACGCGGATCCTGCGCGGCTACGAACACCTGCCCGCGGTGCTCGTCCCGTGACGAGCCGGCGCGGACGTCCACCCAAGGACGCCGGCGTCTTGTCGCGGGAACGGATCCTGCGCGAGGCCCTCGCACTGGTCGACGAAGAGGGCTTGGCCGCCGTGAGCATGCGCAAGCTCGCGCGCCGGCTCGGCGTCGACCCGATGAGCCTGTACAACCACGTCGACGGCAAGGACGCGTTGCTGGACGGGATCGCCGAGGTCCTGCTGGCCGCGATCCCGGCTCCCCCACGCGATGTGGATCTCCGCGAAACGATGTCCGCGCTGGCGTACGGGTTCCGGGCCGCGATGCTCGGCCACCCGCGGGCGGCGCCGCTCGTGCTCACCCGCCGGCTCGCGTCGATGACGGCGCTGACACCGGTCGAGACCGTGCTCGCCCCGTTGCTCGCGGCGGGTTTCCCGCCGGACCGCGCGGTGCACGGGCTGCGGGCCGTGCTGGCGTTCCTCATCGGCACGTTGATGCGGGAAGTCGACGCCGCGCCGACGTTCAGCGGCACCGACCCCGACGCTCTCCGCCGCCGGCTCGCGGACCTCGAAGGCTCCGGGCTGCCGGCCGTTTCCGCGGCGGCGCCGTTCCTGGCGGTGTGCGACCACGAAGCGGAATTCGCGTTCGGCCTGCGGATCCTGCTCGACGCCCTCGGCGCGATGGCCGAGCGCTAACGGATGCGTTCGTACAACGCCGCCATCCGGCGGTCGAGATCGGCCGCCGTGCTGGCCGCCGCCGCGAGTTCGCCGGCGAAGTCGGGCGGCACGCTGTCGCGGTACTTGTACGACAGCTTGTGCTCCACGGCCGCCCAGAAGTCCATGGCGATGGTGCGCAGCTGCACCTCCACCTTGACCTTTTCCACCCGGTCGGACAGGAACACCGGAATGCGCACGATGAGGTGCAGGCTGCGGTAGCCGTTGGCCTTCGGGCTCGCGATGTAGTCCTTGGTGCGCAGCAGCTCGACGTCGTCCTGCGCGGTGAGCATCCGGGCGACCTCGTACACGTCGGAGACGAACGGGCAGACCACGCGGATGCCGGCGATGTCGTCGAGGGCGCCCGCCGCGGAAACCCAGTCACTGCCGAGACCCCGGCGGCGCACCTTTTCCTTGATCGCCTCCGGCCGCTTCACCCGGCTCGTGATGTGCTCGATCGGGTCGTGCTGGTGGACGAAGTCGAACTCCTCGCTGAGGATCCGCAGTTTTGTCATCAGCTCTTCGATGACGAACTTGTACATCAGGAGGAACCGCGGGAGCTGCCCGGCGACGGCGAGCTCGTCGGCCGCCTCGCGCAGGGAAGCGTCCTCGGCCGCCGGGTCGGTGGTCACTGAAGCCTCGTGCTGTCGTCGGACATTTTCCGAGCGCCAGAGTACTGCGCTCCACCCGGTCAACGAACGGCGACGGGCCGGAGTTCCCCGTCGGTCACCGGTTCGTGTGCCCTGTGGACCCCCGCCCGGACCGGGGCGCGTGGCCGCCGGTCCGGGCGGGGGTCCGTGGAGTGCTGGTGGTGAGGCGTGCTGGTCGTGAGGCTGGTCAGTGGCCCATGGGGACCGTTTCGGCCGTGGAAGCGGCGGCGATCGCGACACACTGGGCCGCGACCGCACCGGCATCCACGTCGGCACCGGCCTTGTCCTTGGCCTTCTGGTTCTGGGCCTTCTGGTTCTGGGCCGCCTTCTTGTTCTCGGCCTTCTTGTTCTCCTCGGCCTTCTGGTTGTCGGCCTTCTGGTTGTCGGCCTTCTTGTTCTCCTCGGCGGCCATACCCTGCTGCCCGGCTGCGGCGGCGGGGTCAGCCGCCTGGGCAACGCAGCTCAGGACGGCCGCGCAATCCTCGGCGGAGAGGTCGGCCTGGGCCGCACCTTCCTGCTGGGCGGCCATGCCGTTCTGATCGGCCGCACCGTTCTCCGCCGCCATGCCGTTCTGGTCGGCCATGCCGTTCTGATTGGCCATGCCCTTCTGACTGGCCATGCCCTTCTGGTCGGCCATGCCGTTCTGACTGGCCATGCCCTTCTGGTTGGCCATGCCGTTCTGGTCGGCCATACCGTTCTGGTTCGCCATGCCGTTCTGGTCAGCCATACCGTTCTCGGCGGCCATCCCGTTCTGGTTCGCCATCCCGGTGGCGTCGGCGGCCTGAGCCAGACACTTCTGGACCACCGCACAGGCCTGGGCGGCAGCGGCGTCCTGGTCGACCGCGTCCGCCTCACCGGCCATGCCGTTCTCGGCGGCTGCGCCCTTCTTGGCGGCTGCGCCCTTCTTGGCCGCCATACCGTTCTTGTCGGCCATGCCACTGCCGTCAGCAGCGCTGTTCTCGCTGGCAGCGCTGTTCTCGCTGGCCATGCCGTTCTCGTCGGCTGCGCCCTTCTCGGCCATGCCGTTCTTGGCCGCCATGCCGTTCTCGGCGGCGCCGTCCTGCCCGGCCTCGTCCTTCACGGCCGCTTCCTGCGCGGCCCCGGCGATGGCCGCGCATTGGGCCGCCACCTCGTTCGCCGCCACCTGGTTTGCGCAGCCTGCGGCTCCGCGCCGCTGCTGGATCTGGTCGACCACCGATTGGCGGTTGGCGATGCGGGCTGCCGATTGGGCGTCCGGGGCCGTGCGCTGGCTGGCGATGTACGTCAGGTTGGTCTGCAACGCCGTGTCCAGACCACCGCAGTTTTCCGTCGCCGCGTTGCTCGCCGGGCTGGTCAGGGCAATCGCCGTCGCCGTCGCGCCGGCTACTCCCAGCAGCGCGGCGAGTCCGATCGTCGCGGGTTTGCGGTGTCGTCCTGCAGTGCGCACGTGGGGCATCAGCCCCTCCTCTCTGGTCGCCACCTCACCAGAGCACACGGCCCCGCCGGCGAATCGGTTCACCGGAAGGAAGATCCATCACGTGTCCATTGTGGACTCAATGCCGGACACGCAAACCGCTGATCAGCCGAGTTCCGCCAGCTGCGGCACGGCCGGGGCCATGCCCTCGATCCACGCGGCGGGCGAGCCCGTCGTCGGGGTGACGATCACCGCCTGCACTCCGAGTTTCGCGTACCCGGCCATGGCGCGGACGAAGTCGTCGCGGGTTTCCGGCGTCGGACGCGGGTTGTGGGCGACGATCGTCTTGCGGATCGCGTCGTAGTCGCGGCCGAGGTCGTCGCAGTGGCGGTGCAGAACGTCGAGCTTGTGCGCGACGTCCTCGGGGGAACTGCCGAAGAGGTTGCAGGCGTCGCCGTACTGGGCGACCAGCCGCAGCGTCTTGCGTTCCCCGCCGCCGCCGACGAGCACCTTCGGGCGGTTGATCGGCTGCGGCGCGCAGAGCGTCTCGGCCAGCTGGTAGTGCTTGCCCTCGAACGGGCCGTTGTTCGCCGGGTCCCACATCTGCCCGCAGATCCGCAGCGTCTCCTCCAGGCGCTCGAACCGCTCGGCGATCGGCGGGAACGGCACGCCCATCCCCTGGTGCTCGCGCTCGAACCAGGCGGCCCCGATGCCGAGGACGGCCCGGCCGCCCGAGAGGACGTCGAGCGTGGTGACGATCTTCGCCAGCAGCCCGGGGTGCCGGTAGGTGACGCCGGTGACGAGCAGGCCGAGGTCGATCCGGGACGTGTGCGCGGCGAGGTAGCCGAGCGTGGTGTAGCCCTCCAGCATGTTCGACTCGGCGGGCAGACCGGTCGGCTCGATCTGGAAGTAGTGGTCCATGAAGGACAGCCAGGTCGCCCCGGCCTCCTCCGCCGCGGCTCCCACGCGGGCGAGCTCACCGGCGATGGCGGTGGTCCCGCCGTCGATGTCGAAGATGGGGAGGTGGAAACCCAGTTCCATGGAACGTGCTCCTGACGTTGTTCGGCTTGCCCCACGCTAGGACCTGGAGTGCGCTCCAGGGCAAGTCCCGATCCCGGGATCAGCGCGCGGTCGCGGCGAGGAAGTCCGCGATCGCGCCGTCGGACGCCGGCCCCTCGGTCACCGGGACCCCCGCCGCGCGCAGGCCGGCCGCGAACTCGGCCGACTTCCGGCCGCCGTCGCCGAGCAGGAACGGCGGTGCGCCGGAGCCGGCGTACGCCAGCGGGCTCGCCGCGCGCCACGTCGACGGCGAGCGGCCCAGCGCCAGGAGCACCGACGCGCGGGTGAGCGGGTCCAGCCCCCTGAAGTCGGTGAAGTCTTCGGGGGCCGCGAGCGCCGCCACCGCGCGGACCGAACTGTCCTGGCCCGCGTACTGACCGGTGTCCGGGCCGCGCGCGACACCGAGCAGCGACGCCAGGGTGCCGCCCGTGCCGGTGCCCCACACCGCGATCCGGGCCGGGTCGAGCGCCAGCGCGGCCGCGTTGGCCTTGAGGAACCGGACCGCGCACCGGGCGTCGGCGAGCGGGGCGGGCCAGTGCGCCGCGGGTGCCAGCCGGAAGTCGATCACGGCGACCGCGAACCCGCGGGCTGTCAGCTCGTCGCGCAGCGGACCGAACCGCGAGCCGGTGAGCAGCGCACCGGTGGGCTTGCGGTTGCCGAGGACCAGCCCGCCACCGTGCAGGAAGAGCACCACCGGGGCCTGCCCGCCCGCCCGTTGCCGGTAGACGTCCATGGCCAGCGGGATCCCGTCAGGCCGGCAGTACTCGACGGTGCCCGCGCCGCCGTCGAGCAGCGTCGAGGCGGCGGTGCCGGTGCTGCCGTCGGCGGCCGCGACGGTGCCCGCGACGCCGGTCGCGAGCACCGCCACGAGCACGGGGAACAGCGCGATCCACGCCAGCACCCGCCGGGGCGCGGACGGCCACGGGTGCGCCCCGCGCCGCGCCACGATCAGGAAGCCGGCCACCGCGACGACCTGCAGCCCGGCGGCCACCCAGTCGGTGAAGCCGGCCACGGTGTCCGCCGGCTGCCAGGGGTCGAACCGGGTCAGCAGCCCGAGCGGACGGGTGAGCACCCACAGCGCCAGTGCCCCGCAGGCCGCGAGCGCGCCGAAGTGCGCCGTCTTGCGCGTCGGCCACCCGAGCACCGCGACGACGGCGACGAGCTCGAAGGCCGCGACGGCGCCGAACACCATCGCGTACAGCTGCCAGATCCGCCAGAGCGCGGGCACCGCGGCCACCGGGATCAACGCGCCCCCGAACGCGGCGAAGACGGCCGTGACCAGCAGCGGACCGCGGCGCAGCGGAGGTGGCGAGGTCGTCGGCGGGCGATCGGTGCCCCGTTGCCCGTCGACGACCTTCATGCCGCCAGTGTCACCCCGGACCGGCGGCCACCGCCACGGCTACTTGCGTGCCGCCGTGTAGTTCCGGAACAGCAGGTAGGTGTCGAGGATGTCGGACGAGGCGCTCTCGACCGACCGGTAGATCCCCCACTTGGGGCGGACGTAGTCGCCCTGGTCGGGGAGGTTGACGTTCGTCATGCTGCCCTGCGCGGCGATCGGCGCGCCGGAACCGGTCCCATTGCGGATCACGCACGCTGCCTTGCCCTTCGCGCCCGGGGTGAACGTCCACTCGATCGTGATCCACTTGTTCCGCAGCGGGGCGAGCGCCGTCGCCGCGATGCTCGGCGAGCCCGAGTTGGCGTACGCGCGGGCGTTGAGCATTTCCGTGCCGCCGCTGCGGGTCAGGTCGAGGGTCACCCACGGCCCACCGTTGGTCGACGGCGTCTTCGTCTGGAAGATGTGGGTGAACTTGCTGGTGCCGTGCAGGGACGCCGGTACGTACATCTCGTAGGAGATCGTCCAGGTCTCGCCGTTGTGCATCTTCAGCGCGGTGCCGTTCTGCACCATGCCCCGAGACTCGGTGCGCTGGCGGTCGCCGTCGCCGGTGGTGTCGCGGTCGTCCTTCCAGATGTTGAAGCGGTAGTGGTCGCCTTCGACGACGACGTACTTGCGGTCCGGGTGGTGGTTGCCGCGGTCCGCCTCGATGCCCTCGAAGGCTTTCAGGCCGTCGGTGGCGGGGTTCGGGTGCCACAGCGGGGCCGCGTGGGCGGGGACCGCCGTGCTGAGGACGAGCGGGACGGCGAGGGCGGAGACGGCGAGCGAGCGCAGGGCCGTCCGGCGGGGGAATTCCGGCATGGGTGTGTCCTTCCTGGCGCGGAGTTCGGCAGGGGGTGCACATCGGCCGGCGGACGGACCCGGGCAACCCGGGCTGGACATCCGATGTCTTGCGCTACGAAGGTAGAAGGGCCCCCGCGTTCTGTCAATGTCACCCGGGTTGTCTCGGTGGTTCGCCAAGAATTCATCAGACGGCTGACTCAGGCGTAGCAGCGGGCCAAGGCGCCGAACGCCGCCTTCGGTTCCCACGGCACGTCCGGGTAGGTCTCCCCCGTCCCGTCCGCCAGCACCTTCACCACACCCCAGCTCGCCATGTCCAGGTCCTCGCGGGGGTCGGCCCGGTGCACCAGGCCGTAACACACGAACGTGCAGGCAAAAGCCGCGTCGACGCCCTCCCCCGTGAAGATCTCCACCAGTTCGCGGAGGTAGCGCGCCTGCTCCTCCTCGTCGCGGACGTATTCGCCGTTGAGCCGGACCGGGACATCGCCGTCGTACTCGAGGATTTCGCCGCAGCGGGCGCCCAGGTCCGCCGCGCCGCGGTACGGCGTCACCCCGAACTCCGTGATGGCGACCGGCTTGCCCGCCGCGACCAGGCTTCGCACGCCCTCGCGGTAGTGGTGCGCGACCTCCTTCGAGCGGTGCGCATCCACCGAGACGATGTCGAAGGGCGTCCAGTCGACGCGTTCCAGGGGGACCGCCGCGTACGTGACCCGGCCACCGAAGCGAGCCCGGACGACCTCGACCGCCCGGGCGAGGAACTCGTTGACCCGCACCGGGAGGCCGGCCACGAGCTCTCGCGACGCCATCAGCCCGGCGACCCTGGCGGAGACGTCTTCGCCGGGCAGGAAGCCGTGGTTGAACAGGCTCAGCTCGGCGCCGGTGACGAACACGACCTCGTGGCCCGCCGCGCGAAGGCGTTCGGCCCGCGCCGCGCCGTCGGCGAGGAGGTCCAGGATCTCCTCCGGCGTGCGGTCCCACGGGAACGGGGAGAACCACACCTCCAGCCCGAGCGCCGCCGCCTCGCCGGCGGCGAACTCGATGCGGTCCAGGTCGGTGCCGATCAGCCGGACGGCCGTGCAGTGCAGGTCGTCGCGGATGATCGTCAGCTCGCGGCGGACCAGGCCCGGGTCGAACGGGCGGTTGAACCGGCCGCCGCGCGCCAACCCGGTGTCGTAGCCGATGCCCTTGGCTCGCATGCTTCCTCCACTCGTTAGGGTACGGACCGTACCGTACCCTGTCGGCTGGCTAGCATGGCCGGGTGGCGACACCGAAGACCCGGCGCCGGGGCACCGAACTGGAAGAGGCGATCCTGCGCGCGGCGGCGGACGAACTCGCCGAAGCCGGCTACCCCGGCCTGACCATGGAACGGGTCGCCCAGCGGGCCGGCACCAACAAGAACGCGATCTACCGCCGCTGGCCGAACCGCGCCGCACTCGGCGTCGCCGCCTACCGTCACCTGGCCGAGGAAACACTCAAGCCGCCCGGCACCGGCGACCTCCGCGAAGACGCGCTGACCCTGTTGCGGGCGATCAACTGCGGCCAGACTTCACCCGCCGCGCGGATCCTCCGCAGCCTCCTGACCGGCGTCGGCGAAGAACCGGAACTCCGGGAACAGCTGCACGAACAGGCTTCCGAAGGCGGCACCGGCACCTGGCTCGCCGTCGTCGGCCAGGCGGTGGCCCGGGGGCAGGCGCGGCCGGCCGCACTGCACCCGCGCGTCGCCACGGTGGCCCTCGTCCTGCTGCGCAACGAGTACCTCACCCGCGGACTGACCACTGTGGACGATGCGGTGCTCGTCGAGATCGTCGACGAGGTCTTCCTGCCGCTGGTGCGACCAGCAGCACAGGCAGGCTGAGCCGGCCGGCGACGGCGAGCACGACCGCGGCCCCGGCCCCGGCCCGCACGGCGTAGGCCAGGAGACACCGGCGCCCGGGTTCCCTGTGACAGGAAGCGTTCGTGACGCGCGCCACAGACGTCAGTGCGTGCGTGGCGTGTCAGCGTCGATCGCCGACGACGCCGCACTCGTAGGCGAGGACAACAGCCTGGACCCGATCGCGCAGCCCCAGCTTCCCGAAGATCCGGCCCACGTGGGTCTTCACCGTGCCCTCACTCAACCCCAGGCGGCCGGCGATCTCCGGGTTGGACAGCCCCTGGCCGATCAAGGTGAACACCTCCCGCTCCCGGACGGTCAGCGCGGCCAGCCTCGAGGGGTCCCGCTCGGCGGTGGGCGCGGCATCGGCGAAGTGCTCGATCAGGCGGCGGGTGACGCTCGGCGCGGTGACGGCGTCGCCCGCGGCGACCACCCTGATGGCCGTGATCAGGTCGGCGGCGAGTGCGTCCTTCAGCAGGAAGCCGCCCGCGCCTGCCTTCAGCCCGGCGAAGACGTACTCGTCGAGGTCGAACGTGGTCAGGATGATCACCTTGGGGGCACCCGGACCGGCGGCCCGGATGCGCCTGGTCGCCTCGATCCCGTCGATCCTCGGCATCCGCACGTCCATCAGCACCACGTCCGGGTGCGTCCTGGCGGTCACTTCGACAGCGGCCACGCCGTCTTCGGCCTCGCCGACCACCACGATGTCGGCGGTCTCGTCGATGATCATGCGGAAGCCGGTGCGGACCAGCACCTGGTCGTCGGCGAGCACCACGCGCAGCGTCATCGGGCCGCCCCGAGCGGCAGCCGGGCGCTGACCACGAAGCCGCCGCCGTCGGCCGGGCCGAAGTCCAGCTCGCCGCCGAGGCCGTCCACCCGTTCCGCGATGCCGCGCAGCCCGTAGCCGTGCGCGGTGACCGGCGGATCGGGCACGCCCCCTCCGCCGTCGCGCACGTCGATTTCCACCGCCGCCGCGGTGTAGCGCACGGAGACCTCGGCGGCCGCGCCGGCGCCGGCGTGCTTGAGCGTGTTGGTCAGCGCCTCCTGCACGATCCGGTGCACCGACAGGTCGACGTCGGCGGGCAGGGGGCGCGGTTCGCCGTCGATGCGGAGCCGGACCCGAAGCCCGGTGCCGCGGAGCCGGTCCACCAGCTCGGGCAACGTGGCCACGCCCGCGGGCCGGACGGCCGGGTTTCCGTCGAGCACGCCGAGGAGCCTTCGCGTGTCGGAGAGGGCTTCGCGCCCGGTACCGACGATGGTGCGCAAGGCTTCCGCGGTCCGGTCGGGATGCCGGTCGAGCGCGGCGGCACCGCCCTGCGCCTGCGCCACGATGACCGAAAGCCCGTGCCCGACGATGTCGTGCAGCTCCCGGCTGATCCGCGCCCGCTCCCGCACCACGGCCAGCGCCTGGTGCTGCTGCTGGGCGCGTTCGGCCTCCTCGGCACGCTGCCGCAGGGTGTCCACCACCAGACGGCGGCTGCGCACGTTCTCGCCCAGCGCCAGTGCCAGCCCGAGCACCAGCAGTACCGGCAGGCTGTTGCCCAGCGCGGCGGCCACCGTGCCGGCACCGGCCTGCCCCGGCGTCCGGGGGAGCTTGCCCAGGTCACTCGCCTTGCTGGCCGGAGACACCAGCAGGTGGACGTTCACCGCGAACACGGCGGCCGCGGCCACCGCGGCCGCGACCACCGCCTCCAGGCGCGTCCGCGCCCTGGCCGCGACCACGAACAGCACGATGGGCACCGCGAGATCGATCGGCTGAAGCGTGAACCGGTTGTCCAGCTGGTGCCCGATCCCGCCCGCGAGCACCAGGACGAGCGCGGCGACCGGCCACCGGGACGCCACGACCAGTCCCGCCATCAGCAGCGCGGCGAAACCCCACCAGAGGAGCAACGCGCCGCGCAGCGCGTCGTAGTCCCCGAACACCGCGAGCAGCTGCTTGCGGTGTCCGGGGTCGGCGAAGTAGACACCGCCGTTGACGACGAGCGTCGCACCGGCCAGCAGTGCCGCGGTGAGGAGGAGCCGGAAGACCGGTTTGCGCCACAGGTCGGCCACGGTGCCAGCGTAGTTCGGCGAAGCGCTCGCCGGCATCCCACGACAGGCGTACGACCAGGGGCATACGGTCCGGGCCGAAATCCGCCGACGCTCCGACGCGGGAACGCGTGGCGACGGGAAACCATGGAGCCATGATGAGAATTCCGATGGCCGCCCGCCGCTCGAGCGCCGCCGTGGTCCTGCTGGTGCTGGCCGGCTGTCAGAGCGCCTCGCCGGGAACGCCGGGCGCCCCCTCGACCACGGCCGGCAGCCCGGACCTGGCGTCGCTGGGCCGGGAGTACTCGCAATGCGTGCGTGACCACGGCGTGCCGGCCTATCCCGACATGGTCGTCATCGGCGGTCACCTCACCCTGCCCGACAACGCCGAGGGTGACGCCGGAAGCTCGGCGTTGCGGGCCGCTCCCGCCGCGCAGCAGGCCTGTCAGCCGATCTTGGCGCGGCTGCCCGCCGAGGCGCAGAAGGAGAACGCGCCGTCGGCCCAGGACCGCGAGAAGCTGCTGGAATTCGCGCGATGCCTGCGCCAAAACGGCATTCCCGAGTGGCCCGATCCGCGGGCGGACGGCTCGTTCCCGATCGCCGGGACGCCGCTGGCCGACGAGACCAAGTCGGCGCGGATGCAGACGGCGACCCAGGCGTGCAAGCAGTTCTGGGACAAGGGAATCTCGGTCAAATGACCACCTCGGAAGTCCGGCAACGCCGGCTCGGAGCCCGCGGCGCCCGGGTGGCGGGCGCACTGGTCGTCACGGGGGCCGCGGTCGCCGTCGGCTTCGCGGTGGCGGACCGGCCCCGGCCCGCCACCGGCCAGGTCGCCCCCTTGGCTTCCGCGACCGCGCCGGTGACCCGCGGCACGGCGACCCAGCGCGTGCAGGTGTCCGGAACACTGGGTTACCAAGGCCACTACTCCGTGGTGCACCAGGGAACCGGCGGGATACTCACGTCGGCGGCCGCACCCGGATCCACTGTGGACCGCGGTGGGGAGCTGTACCGGGTGGACAACCGGGCGACCAGACTGCTGCTCGGCCCGGTGCCCGCGTACCGCGAACTGCGCGCGGGCATCCCGGACGGCCCGGACGTGCGCCAGCTCGAAGAGAACCTCGTCGCCCTCGGCGAAGATCCCGGCCACCGGATCGTCGTGAACGACCACTTCGACGCCGCGACCACCGCCGCGATCAAGCGCTGGCAGGGGGCCTGCGGGTTGCCGGTCGCCGAACGCACCGGCGCGCTGGCGTTCGGCCAGGTCGCGTTCGAGGCCGGCCCGGTGCGCGTCACCGAGGTGCGGGTGGCGGCGGGCACGTCGGTGGCCGCGGACGGCGAAGTGCTTTCCGGCACCTCCGCCACCCTGGTCGTCACCGCGCAGGTCGGCGCCGACCGGCTGCCTTCGGTCAAGGCGGGCGACCAGGTACTGGTCCGGATCACCGGGTCCGCGCCGATCTCCGGCACCGTGTCGGCGATCGGGCAGGCCGCGCCCCCGCAGCCGGGGGCCGCCGCGTCGACCGTGGTCACCGTCCCGGTGACGGTGACCGTCCACCTGCCCGCCGGGCCGCCACCGCCGGACCGCACCCCGGTCCAGGTGGCGATCACCACCGGCACCCATCGCGACGTGCTGCTGGTTCCGGTCACCTCGCTGCTGGCGAGACCGGCGGGCGGCTACCAGGTCCGGACGGCGGAAGGCGCGGCCGTCGAGGTCACCCCCGTCCTGTTCGACGACAGTGCCGGGCTGGTCGAGGTGACCGGGAACCTGCGTCCCGGCGAGCGGGTGGAGGTGCCGGTGCCGTGACGGCTGTGCTCGAACTCCGCGAAGTCACGAAGTCCTATCCCGGCACACCGCCCGTCGCGTCCCTGCGCGGGATCAGCCTCGACGTCGTCCGCGGCGAGCTCGTGGCCGTCGTCGGCCCGTCCGGTTCGGGCAAGAGCACGCTGCTGCACCTCGCCGCGGGCCTCGACCGGCCGAGCAGCGGGTCGGTGCGGATCGCCGGCGAAGCGATCGAGGGCCTCTCGGACCGGCGGCTGTCCGCGCTGCGCGCCTACCGGCTCGGCGTCGTCTTCCAGCAGTTCCACCTGCTCGAACATCTGTCCGCGCTGGAAAACGTGGCCACCGGCCTGCTCTACCGCGGTGTTCCGGCGCCCCGGCGGCGAGCCGCGGCGGCGGACGCGCTCGAGCGGGTGGGGCTCGGCCACCGCCTCCGGCACCGGGCGGGCGTGCTCTCCGGCGGCGAGCGGCAGCGGGTCGCGATCGCCCGCGCCCTGGTCGGTGACCCGGCGGTGCTCCTCGCCGACGAACCGACCGGCAACCTGGATTCGGCGACCGGACGGGAGATCATCACCTTGCTGCACCGGCTCAACGACGAGGGCACGACCGTACTGGTCATCACCCACGACGCCGCGATCGCCGCGGCGATGCGGCGGCGGATCGAGCTGCTCGACGGCCGGATCCGGCACGATTCGGGGGTGACGCCGTGAAGTCGAAGCTGCGCTGGCAGGACGTCCTCCCGCTCGGCCTGCTCGGGTTGCGGGGCAGGCGCGTGCGCGCGGCCCTGTCCGTGCTCGGGGTCGCCATCGGGATCGCCGCGATGGTCGCCGTCCTCGGCATCACCCGGTCCAGCCAGTCGGACCTGCTGGCGCAGGTCGACCGCCTCGGCACGAACCTGCTGACCGTGGTGAACGGGCGGACGCTGGGCGGCGCCGAGGCCGAACTGCCCGCCACCGCGGCGGGCACGATCGGGCACACGGACTGGGTCGAGGGCGTCGCACCGACCGCGGAACTGACCGGCGTCGGCGTCTACCGGTCCGATCTGGTGCCGTCGTACCTCGGTGGCGGGCTCGCGGCCCGCGCCTGTGACCCGGCGCTGCTGTCCACCATGGACGGCAAGCTGGCCCAGGGGAGATTCCTCGACGCCGCGACGGCGAAGTTCCCGGCGACCGTGCTGGGACACACCGCGGCCCTGTCCCTCGGCATCACCGATCTCTCCGGTGCCCCCCGGGTTTCGATCGGCGGGCACTGGTTCAGCGTGCTGGGCATTCTCGAGCCGTTCGACCTCGCCCCGGAACTGGACGGCTCGGCGCTGGTCGGGTTCCCCGTCGCGGCGGACGACTTCGGCTACGACGGCCACCCCAGCCGGATCTTCGTCCGGGCCGAGACCGACCACACCGCCGACGTCGCCGGCATGCTGGCCAGGACGGTGGCTCCGGAGAACCCGGAGCAGGTCTCGGTGAGCCGCCCGTCCGACGCGCTTTCCGCGCGGCTGGCCATCACGGGTGCCGGGACCCTGCTGTTCCTCGGGCTCGGCGCGGTCGCCCTGCTGGCGGGCGGCGTCGGCGTCGCGAACGTGATGGTCATTTCGGTGCTGGAACGGCGGAAGGAGATCGGGCTGCGCCGGGCGATCGGGGCGACCCGGCGCCAGGTCGCCGTCCAGTTCCTGGTGGAGTCGCTGCTGCTCGGCATCTGCGGTGGCGTCGCGGGAGTGCTCATCGGCGGCGGGATCAGCTACGGCCTCGCGTGGCAACGCGGCTGGCAGCCACTGGTGCCCGCGGTCGCGGTGTGGGCGGCGCTGGCGGCCGCGGCCGGGATCGGCGCCCTCGCCGGGCTGTACCCGGCGTTGCAGGCCGCCCGGCTTTCGCCGACCGACGCACTGCGCTCGGTGTAGGGCCCGGCAGGTGGTGATCGGGCACCGCGGTTCACTCACGACCGGCGTGCTGCGCCGCGAACGCCTCGATCTTGACCGTGGCGGCCAGCACGACCGGGCCGGCGAGCCGCAGGAACGCGGGGAAGCCGTCGACGTCGAAGGCCGCGCAGAGCGGCCCGTCGAACGGTTCGGTGAGCACCAGGGCGGCTCCGGCGAGCCGTTCCACGTACGAGGTGGCGGTCTCCGGCCGTCCCACCACGACGGCCAGCACCCGGTCGCGCCCGCCGTCCTGCGCCTGGGCGAGCCGGACGAAGGTGGCGACGGAGTCGTCGCACATCGGGCAGCCCTGGGCGAAGAACCCGACGAGCAGGTGCCCGGTCAGCCGGTCGCGGCCGATCGGTTCGCCGTCCGTGGTGACCGCGGTGAACGGCCGCACCTTCGTCCCCGGCACCGGATGAGGGTCCGGCGACGGCGGTCCGGGGTCGGGTGCCCCGGCCGCGAGCCGCCGGGCGATCCCCAGCAGCAGCACGGTGTTCGCCAGCGACAGCAAGCCCAGTGCGAGCACGGCGACCATGCTCATGGCCGGCTCCTTCCTGCGGTGACGCCGAACAACGCCAGTACGTCGTCCAGCCGGACGATGAGCAGGGCGCTCGTCACGCCGAGGAACACGGCGGCGACCGCGTCGGCCGGCGCCGCCGGTGCGCCGGGCCCGCTCGCCACCGCCGCCACCGACGCCGCGGCCAGCACCAGGTTGCGCAGCACCTCGGCCGTTCCCATCGGCCGGGTCCCGGTGGTGCCGAGGCACCGGCACGGCACCCGGTGGCCGCGGCGGACCAGCACCACGATCGCGGCGGCGAACCCGGTGAGCACCACCGCGGCCGCGGCCAGACCGGCGAACCGGGTCCCCGGGATCGCCAGCAGCACGACCACGGCCGCTTCGGCGGCGATCAAGCCGATCGCCACCGGCCGGCGCAGCCGCGGCCGGAGCAGCGCGGCCAGCCAGCCGGCGAACCGGCCGAACGCCGCGCGACCGGCGACCTTGCCGCACACCGCCACGAGGAACACCCCGCCGACGGCGATCCGGACGGTCAGCACCAGGAATCCGGACACCGGGTCACCCCTCTTCCGGTTCGCAACGGCCGCCGAGGTGACGGGCGAGGAACCGTTCGGCGGCGGCGTGGAAGCCCAGGACGTTCGCCGGCCGGTGGAACCCGTGCCCTTCGTCGGGGTAGCACAGGTATTCGTGCTCGATCCCGTTGGCGCGCAGGGCGTCGACCAGCTGCGCGGCTTCGCCGACCGGGACCCGGGGATCGTTGCCGCCGTGGGCGAGCAGCAACGGAACGCGGATGTCGGCGGCACGGGAAAGCGGGGAGCGCGACCAGAGGAACTCGGCGTCGAGGTCCGGGTCGCCGACCCGGCGGGCCATCCTGGCCCGGACGTGCGGCCAGTAGTCCGGCACCGAGCCGACGAACGTGCCCAGGTTGACCGGCGCGGCCACGGCGACGGCGCAGCGGAAGAGGTCCGGGGTGAACGCCGCCCCCGCCAGGGCGGCGTACCCGCCGTACGAGACGCCGTACACGGCCAGCCGCGCCGGATCGGCGTACCCCCGCTCGACCACCCAGCGCACCGCGTCGACGAGGTCGTCCTGCATCCGGCCACCCCACTCGCGGTCCCCGGCGAGTTCGAACGCGCGTCCGTAACCGGTGGAGCCGCGGTAGTTCACCTCGATCGACAGGTAACCGCGGTTGGCGAGCCACTGCGACTCGGCGCGGAACCCCCAGCGGTTGCGCTCCCACGGGCCGCCGTGCACGTTGAGCACCGCGGGCAGGCCGCACCGCGCACCGGGCGGAAACGTCAGGTATCCGTGCACGGTCAGCCCGTCGCGGGTGGTGAACCGGAACGGCTCGACCCCCGCCAGCCGGAACCACTCGAGCGCGGGCTGGTGGGTGAACAGCTCCTCGGTCCGCCCGGTCCGCCGGTCGAACAAGCGGTACGCGGCCGGCCCGTCGGCCACGTTGTCCTGCACCAGCCAGCGCCGGTCCCACCGGTCACGCCCGAGTGGCGTGACGTCGCCGCGGCCGGTGGCGCACACCCGCCGCACGTCGGTCCTGGCCTGCTCGGTGAGCCCGATCAGCCTGCTGCGCGTCCCTTCCACGACCACCAGGTCGATCTCGTCCCGGCGCGGATGCCGCCAGACACCGGTGACGTCGTGGGTGTCGTCCTGGTAGAGCACCCGCACCGCGCCGGTCCGGGCGTCGAGCCGCAGCAGCCGGGTGGTCTCCGCGTCGACCGGCGAGAGCACGAGCAGGCCGGTGCCGTCGGTGGTGAAGCCGAGCACCTGCGTCGCCGTCGAGTCCTCATAGGACAGGGTGAGCAGCTCCCGCCACGGCGTTTCCTCGTCGTCGCGGGCCAGGATCGTGCTGCCGCCGTCGCCGGTCCGGCGTTGCGCCGCGCGGACCGTGAGGTCGCCATCGGTGACCCAGCCGCCGAGGCCGGCGTCGACCGGGATCCGCTGGTGCGCGCCGGTGCCGAGGTCGAGGCGGTAGAGGTCGTTGCGCCCCCGGTCGGCCAGGTTCATCTCGACCAGCACCTGGTCCGGCACCGCGGACTGCAGGCCGGCCACCCTGGCCCGTACCCCCGGGAACGGGGTGAGATCGGTGGTGTGCCCGTCGAGGAGGTCGACGGCCATCAGGTGGTCGTTCTCGTCGCCGTCGCAGTCGGCCTGGTACAGCAGGTGCCGTCCATCCCGCGCCCAGGCGTAGTCCTCGACGTGGCCGCCGGTCAGCTCGGCGAGTGGCCGGAAGTCGCGGGTGGACAGTGCGCCGAACCACACGGCCGGGTCGGCACCGTCGAGCGCCAGGTAGGCGAGATGCTCCCCGGACGGCGCCAGCGAGGGGGCGGCTACAGCCGGTTCCCCGAACAGGATCCGGCGGGGCACGAGCGGGACGTCAAGCACCGGTCATCTCCGTTGGCTGGTCTGCCGGGTCCAGGAAGGCCGCGGCCTGGGTGTGGAAGAGGCGGGCGTATTCGCCGTCGCGGGCCATGAGTTCCGCGTGCGTGCCGAGTTCCGCGACCGAGCCGCCGGAGAGCAGCACGATCCGGTCGGCCCGGCGGACCGTGGAGAACCGGTGCGAGACGTACACCGTCGTCCGGCCTTCGGCGAGGTCGCGCAACCGGGTGAACAGCTCCTGCTCGCTCGCCGGGTCCAGCGCGGAGGTCGGCTCGTCGAACACCATGATCGACGCTTCGTCGCGGACGAAGGCGCGGCTCAGCGCGATCTTCTGCCACTCCCCGCCGGAGAGGTTCACGCCGCGGTCGAACCAGGTGCCGAGTGGCGTGTCGTAGCCGTCGGGAAGACCTTCGATCAGCGGCCGGGCTCCGCCCCGCTCCGCGGCGACCTCGATCAGGGCCCGGTCACCGATGTGCCGGACGTCGCCCAGCGCGATGTTCTCCGCCGCGCTCGCCTGGTAGGTGGCGTGGTCCTGGAACACCGCGGAAATCGCGGCGCGCAGCTCGTCGGGGTCCAGCTCGCGCAGGTCGACGCCGTCGAGCAGGATGCGGCCGCGCTGCGGGTCGTACAGCCGGCAGAGCAGCTTGACCACCGTGGACTTCCCGGCGCCGTTGCGCCCGACGACGGCGAGGGTCGCGCCCGGCGGTACCTCGAAGCTGACGTCACGCAGCACCGGCTCGGACAGGCCCGGGTAGCCGAACCAGACCCGGTCGAACACGACGTGGCCGCGTACCGGCCGCATCGGTGCGCTCGGCACCTCCGGCCGGGTGATGGCCGGGCTCAGCGCCAGCATCCGGAACAGGGTGTCGAGGTAGAGGTTGTTCTCGTACACCCCGGTGACCTCGTGGAACAGGGTCTGCAACGCGGTCTGCAGCGCGGCGGTGGCGGTGGTGTACATGACCAGGTCGCCGAGGGTGAGCCGCCCGGCCGCGGTCTGCAGGGCGACGTAGAGGTAGACCGCCGACCCGACCAGCATGGTCAGGGCGCCGAGGCCGGTGGCGGCCGCGCTGCGGGACAGGACCTGGCGCCGTTGACGTCGGTAGAAAGTGGCGCCCAGCAGCCGGAATCTCGCCACCAGGTAGTTCGCGAGACCGAAGAGCTTGACTTCCTTGGCGACGGAGTCGGTGGTGACCAGCGTGCTCAGGTACCGCATCCGGCGGCGGATCGGCGACGACCACGAAGCCACCAGGAACCCCACCTTGCCGAACCGGGCGTCGGCGAGGAACGCGGGCACCGGCGCGACGAGGACCAGCACCGCCACCCAGGGGTTCAGTGAGACGAGGAGTGCGACGACGCTGACGAACGTGACACAGCCCTGCAGCACGCCGTAGACGTTGGAGATCATCGCCACCGGCCGGGTCGCGGCCTCTTCCTGGGCCTGCCGGATCAGGTCGTAGGACGTGGCGTCTTCGAAGAAGCCCAGCTCCAGGCCGCCGGCCTTGGTCATCACCCGCGCCTGGATGTCCTGCGAAACGCGCTCCTGCAGCAGTTCGGCCGCGACGTTGCGGAGCGTGCCCGTGACGGCCTGCAGGAGGAACACCCCCAATTGCAGGACGACGCAGCCGAACACGGCGCCGGTGACCGTCGTGTGCCACGCGAGCCCGGCGACGGGCCCGACCACGCCCTGGTCGGGAAGCTGCCCCGCGTGCACCCGGACGGCCTGGGTCACCGCGTTGATGAGCAGCCGCGCGACCGTCGCCGTCGCGGCGGGCACGAGGCCGGCCACCACCGTCGCCGCGGCGAGGGCGAGCGTGAGCGGCCTGCTCACCTGCCAGACGAGGGAGAAGATCCGGGGCACGCCGGTGAAGGTGCCGGCGACGGCGTGCCGCGCGGCCCGCACGGCGTCCATGCCGCGCAACCGGCTCCGCGGCGGCGCGGGCTCGGCCGGCTCCGGGGTCCCGCTGAGGCCGCTCGCCGGATCGCTGGTCCTGGCCGATTTCAGGTAGAACAGGGGCATCTGCGGCTCCACGGCTGGTGGTGGTGGCCGGACCTGCTCCGGCCACCACGACGGCGGTCAGGACGTGGTCAGGAACCCTTCCTGCAGCAACCGCCGTACCAGGACCAGCCGTCCGGGCTCGTCGAGCGAACCGGGGATCTCGGCGCCGGCGAACTCGTCGGCCTTGGCCATGAAGGCCACCTCGTCCTCGACATAGCCGGGCAGGTTGATCATCTTGCCGTGGAACTCCAGCGCGATCTCGTCCCCCTTCCGGTGCAGCAGCCACTGCAGCTGCGGCCTGCGGCGGACCGGTGTCGACAAGTCGACCGACGGCAGCGCCTCCAGGTCGAGCAGGTGGCCCTCCAGCGTCGGCTGCCGCCGCTGGAGCATCGTGGCGGCGCGCCGGTCGACGACGGATTCGGGCCGCACCTGCCCGATCAGGTCGGCCAGCCGCACCGACAGCTCGGCGACGGCCCGGTCCCTGGCGGCCGGGTCGGTGATGAACCCGGGCGGCAGGCCCTCCCGGAACCGGACGTCGTCCATGAACACGTCGTCGATCGCGGCGCGCAGGGCATTCGCCCAGGTCATCGGGCTGATTCCGACGGTGAGGTGCACCGACGCCGCGTCGTTCGCCTCCGCCGCGTGCACG
Source organism: Amycolatopsis sp. NPDC026612 (assembly GCF_040638285.1). Taxonomy (NCBI): domain Bacteria; kingdom Bacillati; phylum Actinomycetota; class Actinomycetes; order Pseudonocardiales; family Pseudonocardiaceae; genus Amycolatopsis; species Amycolatopsis sp. NPDC026612. The sequence continues at coordinate 58,967 of NZ_JBEZYB010000008.1, read as the reverse complement.
GTCCCCCTCGGCATGTACAGGAAGTCACCGGGAGACAGGACGAAATCCGCCTCCGGTTCGCCCGCACCGGTCTCGGGAAGGACATAACCCTGTGTCTGCACCGGAAGCGGGGTCTGCGTGGGGTACAACGTCCAGTGCTTCGTGCCGTAGACCTGGCACACGAACACGTCGTGCGTGTCGTGGTGCGGAGTCAGGCCACGGGTCCCCGGCGGCGTCAGGTACACGTTGCCGTGGATGCCCGCGCTGAGCTCGCCGGCGAGCTTGCGGCACAAGGTGTTGAGCGCGGGCCAGCGCTCGTTGACGAACATCAGGTTGATCGTCGCGCCGCTCCGGTAGCGCGCGTAAAGCGCCTCCAGTCCGTTGATCCGGCCTTCCGTGCTTTCCGGGACGAGCTGCGAGACCGGGGTTTCCTCGCCTTCGGCGACCAGCCGCAGGTCACCGTCGTTGAGGCTGGACGTGGCGAGCATGGCGTCCACGTCGGCCAAGGTCAGCACCCCGGCGTAGTACTCCGGCGTCTTCCGGTGGATCAAGAGCGGCTTCTTCTCCCAGTACTCGGCGAAGAAGGTGTCCGTCGTGGTGGGTGCGATCAGGTCGGCCAAGCCGACGGGCGGCTGCCGGGTGGCAGCCGCCTCGCGTTCGGGATGGGTGCTCATCAGTAGCAGCGGTCTTCCGGGTCGGAGTTGCAGCGGGACCGGACCCGGCAGACGTCGTTCGGGTCCGGGTTGCAGACCAGGTACCGGGCGGGGTCGGTCGGGTCGGAGTCGCTGTTGTTGTAATGGACGTCGGGCAGTGCGGAACGCACCTTGATCTGCTGGGCATCCAGCGTCTTGGACAAGGTCTTCTCCCATTGTCGAGCACGGGTGATGTGTGGAACCGAAGCCCGGTTCCCGGTTACCGGCCACCGGAAACCCGGACCGGACCCACTACACCGCTGCCGGGTGTGGCCACGCAAGGCCATCGCCGGGCAGCATGCTGTCCCGTCAACTTGTTGCCACGCGGGAGATCCGTGCCCGCGGCGTCAGCGGGCAGGCTGCCCGTCGTCGGAGGTGGCCGGATCGAGGATGCGCTTCTGCGCGAGCACCCCCGCCTGAAAGCGGCTGGACGCACCGAGACCGTCCATGATCGCGGCGATGTGACGGCGGCAGGTGCGCACCGAAAGCCCCATCCGGCGGGCGACCATCTCGTCCTTCTCGCCTTCGGCCAGATGCCGCAGGATCTCCCGGCGAAGGTGGTCACGCTCGCCGTCGCCACCGTCTACTTCGGACCCCAGGTCCGTGCTCACCGCCGGCAGCGCGGACCCCCACAGCAGCTCGAAGGCGACGGCGAGCGATTCGACCACCGTCGGATGGCGGATCAGGACCGTCCGCTCGCCGGCACCGGCGTCCGCCACCGGCAGGAAGGCCGTGCTCCGGCCGAACATCACCAGCCGCGTCGGCACCCGGGTAACAGTGCGGACGCTGGCCCGCCCGGCGGAGAAGCGGGCGCCGAAGTCGGCGTGGTCGACGACGACCCTGGCGGGGCCCCGGTTGCCGAGCTCCACCTCCCGCACCCACTGGGCCTCGACGGAATCGGACCCCGAACTGGCGACGCAGACCTCCCCGGATCCGCGGCCGGCGTGCTCTGCGAGCAGCCGGGTCAGCGCGCACCTGCCTTCCACGACGTCCAGTGTTTCGTCGACCGCACGATCCCGCCGCGCCTCGATGTAGCTGGGCAGCAACCCGAGGAGGTCTTCCCGGACCTGCACGAGTGTCGCCTGCTCGCGGTGCAGCCTGCCCTCCTCTTCGGCCAGCAGGTCGGCGACCGCGCCGTGCGGGCTCACCGCCTCCCAGCCGTCGGACCGGCCGGCCGCTCCGGTCGCGGGCCGGAACAGGCGATCGGCGACGAGGGTCTCGATCGCGGCCTCCAGCCGCTCGCCGTACAGCCCCAGCCGGGAGAACGCGTCCCTCGACGTCCAGTCCGGACAGGCGACGGCGAAGCGGTACAGCAGAACCGCGTCGGCACTCAACCGGCGGTACACGGAGTCGTGTACGCCCGCACGAAAACGGTGGTCACCATTTCGACGATTCATTACCCCCGCCAGCCGCCCCTGGCCGGAGCCGCCCTCCCTCCGGCTGTCGATCCAGATTACCATTGGCCGAGGTCGGCGGAGCATCCTCTGCGAATTCCTGACTCGCTCCACGTTCGTGCGATCGATTCTGCGTGCGAATTGCCATGCGACAGCGTTTCGAACCGTTTCGCGGTATTGTCCTTTATGGACATAATGGGCCGGGTGGCGGGGAAGAGTGCCGGAACCGAGCAGCTTCCTACAAAATCGCGGCGTCTCGTCGACGCCCTGTCGTCAGCGCGGTGCACCGCCGGTTACCGATCGCGGGCCTCCTATCCCGGAGACGGCGCAGAAGTACCTCACCGTCGAAACGCTGGCCACCCTGAAAGGGCATTTGCACCAGCGATATCAGCGACTGCTGGAGTTTCAGTTCGAAACCGGGCTGCGACCGGAGGAGCTGATCGCGATGCACGCCGACCAGATCGACGGCGCGTGGCTGACCGTGTCGAACGTCTACCCCGCACGCCGGCGGAAAGGCGTGCCGCAGCGTGATCGTTTTTCCGTCGCCGCGCGCGCACTTTGCGACGCCGCGCGCGGACGAGCTTGCGCTGTGGAAGCGCTTCCGCGAGGGCCGGCCTGGAGTCGATGAGCCCATCCACAGCACGGCGCGGCTTCGCGACGCACGCGGCGGATCGCGGCGTCCACCCATTCGTGATCCAGGCGATCATGGGGCCACAAGAAGCTCAGCCAGACGTCCGACCACTTCCAGCGGTCCGACGCGTCCCGGCGTCAGTTCCTTGCGGCAATGGGCGATCCTGCGCCGCCGGCGGGCGTGGGGCAAGCCGGCGGGCGTGGGGCAGACCGTGGGGCAGAAGTCGCCGGGACGACCCTGGACGGCACTGGATCAACCGGGACCGAAACGGCCCCCGTGACCTCGCGAAACGCTGAATGACACTGGTCCGGCGTGGACGCTGCCGGACCAACGAAAGTCGCAGGTCAGCGGAGTTATCCTACAACGATGAGGTTGTTCTCCCCGCGCCGTTTCGGCGTCGTGCTGGCCGTCGCGGCCGCACTCGTCCCCCTCGGCAGCACCGGCGCCGGTGCGGCGCCGCCCTCCGGCACCGGCACGGACCTCCGCGCCGCCGCGAGCACGCTGTCCGTGCCCGACATCGACGACGTCCGCGGCAATCTGACGCTGCCGGCGAACGGCCCGGACGGCACGAACGTCGCCTGGACGTCGTCCGCGCCTTCGGTGATCACCCCGACCGGTGAAGTCACGCGGCCGCCGGCCGGCGCCGCGCCCGCGAGGGTCGTCTTGACCGCGAAGGTCAGCCTCGGCCGCGAGAGCACCGCGCGGCGGTTCACCGCCACCGTGGTCCCCAAGCCGGCCCCGCAACCCCTGGCCGGCTACAGCTTCTTCTACTTCACCGGCGAAGGCACCTCCAACGGCGAGCAGATCTACTCGGCGCTCAGCAAGGGCAACGACCCGCTGAACTGGGACGAGCTCAACAACGGCCAGCCGGTGCTCAAGTCGAGCCTCGGCGAACTGGGCGTGCGCGACCCGTTCATCCTGCGCTCCCCCGACGGCGACAAGTTCTACCTGCTGGCCACCGACCTGCGGATCTACGCCGGCCGGGGCTGGGACGCCGCCCAGCGCAGCGGCAGCCGGGCGATCATGGTCTGGGAGTCCACCGACCTGGCGCACTGGTCGCGCCAGCGCAGCGTCCAGGTGTCCCCGCCGACCGCGGGCAACACGTGGGCGCCGGAAGCCTCCTGGGACGCCAAGCGCGGGACGTACGTCGTCTACTGGGCGTCGAAGCTCTACGCGGAGAACGACCCGAACCACACCGGGGACAGCTACAACCGGATGATGTACGCGACGACGCGCGACTTCGTCACCTTCAGCGCGCCCCGGGTGTGGAACGACCCGGGCTACTCGGTGATCGACTCGACGGTCATCAAGAACCAGGACACCTACTACCGCTTCACCAAGGACGAGCGCGACAACACCTCGTCGACGCCGTGCAGCAAGTTCATCACCGAGCAGAAGGCCACCGATCTGCTCGACCCGCACTACGGCTTCGTCGCCGACTGCATCGGCAAGGCCACGGCGACCAGCCCCGGCCTGTCCGCGGGCGAAGGGCCGACCGGGTTCAAGTCCAACACCGAGAACAAGTGGTACCTGTTCATCGACGAATTCGGCGGCCGCGGCTACGTCCCGTTCGAGTCCACCGACCTGAACTCGGGCAAGTGGACGATGTCGACCGGCGCGCACCTGCCCGCGTCGCCGCGGCACGGCACCGTCCTGCCGGTCACGCAGGCCGAGATGAACCGGCTCAGCGCTCCCCCGGCGCCGGTCAAGTCCGACGCGAAGGGCCTGGTCGCGCACTGGCCGCTCGACGCGAAGGCGGGCACGGTCGCCACCGACACCACCGGGCACGGCTACGACGGCGCCCTCGCCGGTGACGTCTCCTGGGCCGGCGGCGCGCTGGCCTTCGGCGGCAAGAACGGGCACGTCCAGCTGCCGAACAACCTGCTCACCGGCGCGGCCGCGGCCACCGTGTCGGCCGACGTCCTGGTCGATCCGAACCAGCAGACGCCGTACTTCCTGTGGGGCCTGGGCAACACGGCCAAGGACGGGACCGGCAACGGCTACCTCTTCACCACCGGCGGCACCGCGAGCGGCGGGTTCCGCGGCGCCATCGCGACCGGCAACTGGACCACCGAACAGGCGGCGGACTCCGGCGGCGGGCTGCCGCGCGGGGTGTGGAAGAACGTGACGCTCACGGTCGGCAACGGCGTCGAGGTGCTCTACCTGGACGGCGTCGAAGTGGGCCGCAACGCGAACGCCACCATCAAGCCGTCGGACCTCGGCGGCGGTGTCACGGCGGCGAACTACCTCGGCCGGTCCGTGTACGCGAGCGACAAGACCTTCACCGGCAAGATGAAGGACGTGCGGCTCTACGACCGGGCGCTGTCCGGGCTCGACGTCGCCACGCTCCCGTCGAACAGCACCGCGATCCGGTCGGTGCAGCTCGACGCGCTGAAGACGCCGGCCGTCATCGACTCCGGGGCCGGGACGGTCGTGCTGCCGGTCAAGCCGGGGACCGATCTGCGCCGGCTGGCGCCGCAGTTCGGCCTGGCGCCGGGCGCCACCATCAAGCCGGACAACGGCAGGCCGGTCGACCTGACCCGGCCGCGGCAGTTCACGGTGACCGGCGCCGGCGGCGAGCGTCGCGTGTGGACGGTCGAGGCGCACGAGGTGCGCAGCCCGGTCCTGCCGGGCTACAACGCCGACCCGAACATCGTCGCGTTCGGCGACACGTACTACCTGTACCCGACCACCGACGGCTTCGACGGGTGGAGCGGCACGAAGTTCTCGGCGTGGTCGTCGAAGAACCTCGTCGACTGGAAGGACGAGGGGGTCATCCTCGACCTCGGCAAGGACGTCGGCTGGGCCCACAAGAACGCCTGGGCGCCGACGATCGCGAAGCGCAACGGGAAGTACTACTTCTACTTCTGCGCCGAGGCCAAGATCGGCGTCGCGGTGAGCGACTCGCCGACCGGCCCGTTCGTCGACTCCGGCAAGCCGCTGATCGCGAAGAACCCCGACGGCGGCCAGGCGATCGACCCGGCCGTGTTCGTCGACCACACCGGAAAGCCGTACCTGTACTGGGGCAACGGCAACGCCTACGTCGTCCCGCTGAACGACGACATGGTGTCCTACGACCCGGCGAAGATCACCCGCTTGGACGGCCTGACCGACTTCCGCGAAGGCCTGTTCATGGTGGAGCGGAAGGGCACGTACTACCTCAGCTGGTCCATCGACGACACCCGCAGCCCGGACTACCGCGTCGGCTACGCCACGGCGCCGAGCCCCACCGGGCCGTTCACCAACCGCGGCGTGATCCTGAGCAAGGACGCCCACCTGGGTGTCCTCGGCACCGGGCACAGCTCGATGCTGCAGGTCCCGGGCACCGACGACTGGTACCTGGCCTACCACCGCTTCGGCATCCCGGGCGGCGACGGCACCCACCGCGAGACGACGATCGACAAGCTGACGTTCCGCCGCGACGGCACGATCGCCCCGGTCGTCCCGACGCTGGAGAGCGTGCGGCCGCAGCGGATCCCGTGGCACTGCGGGGCCGTCCGGGCGAGCTGACCCGGAAGCCGATCACTCGAACCGGTGAGACGGAGATCACGAGCGGTGGCGTTTACCCCGGCCTGACCGGGGTAAACGTCCACCGTTCGGTTGCTTCAGCCGCGTCCGCCCCAGGAGTCGTTTGATGACCAGTGTCCTGACCGACAGTCTCGGGAATTCGCGTCGGCTCCCCCGGCCGCGCCCCCGTCCGGTCACGGCCGACACGCTCGCGGAGCTCGCCGGCCTCGCCTCGCTTGCCGAGCTCGCCCGGCGCTCCTCGCCGTCCCTCATGCACCGCGCGATCCTCGCCGGTACCGCCCCCGCCACGGTCGCGGCGGCCGCGAAGCTCGACGTGGCCGAAGCCCACATCCGCTGGCACGAATGGGCCGACACGGCGGTCGGCCGCGACGAGTACCTCCGGGTGCACACCGCGTTCGCCGAGGCCGTGATCGCGGGGCACGACGCCCTGGAGGAGGAACTGTGACAACCGGCGAAACGACCCTGGCCGACCTCGCCGCACTCGGCGACGCGGCTTCCGCGCTGCTGGCGGAGCTCACCGAGCAACTGGCGACGGCTGCGTCACGGCGCTAGGCACGCCTCCGGCGCTATCGTTCGAATTTGAACACCGGGTACCGTGGTGGCATGGGTCGTCCGCGGTGGCTGAGCGCCGAGGAGAAGCGCGCCTGGACCGCGTTCCGCACCACCGCCACCCTGCTCCACCAGCGGATGGACCAGCAGCTCAAGCGGGACGCGGGCCTGTCCCACCTGCAGTACGAGATCCTCGCCCGGCTCAGCGGGGCCCCGGACGGCGAACTGCGGATGGCCGAACTCGCCTGCGCCGTGTCGAACTCCAAGAGCGGCCTGACCTACCAGATCGGCCAGCTCGAGCAGGCCGGACTGGTGCGCCGCCGCGCGTGCGAGAGCGATCCCCGTGCCGTCTACGCCGTCCTCACCGACGAGGGCACCGCCCTGCTTGAGGGAGCCGCACCCGGGCACGTCGCCCTCGTCCGCGAGCTGCTGATCGACGTCCTCACCCCGGAACAGCTGCGGGCGCTGGCCGACGGGCTCGGCGAGGCGAGCCGCCGGATGCTCGCCGACGGGGACACTTCCGCCGGCTGCCTCTGAGGACCGCCGCGGGTGCGCAAGTGGTCCGCCCGGCGCGACGACGACCGCGACCAGCGTCCGCCACCCGAAGGAGAGTGACCTGCGTCACTTTCGTCGTCGATCACCGGTGATCCCGGAACCCGCCGGGCGCCGCCCGGGAACAGCAGACGACACTGGCTGACCCGAAAGGCGGGCGATGACCCCGGACGACACCGACACCGACGACGACGCGAGCGTGATCGCGCGGTCGCGGCGCGAGCCGAGCCTGTTCGCGGTCATCTTCGACCGCCACTCGCGGCACATCCACCGCTACCTGGTTCGGCGCCTCGGCCCCACGGCCGCGGACGACGTCCTGGCGGACACGTTCCTGATCGCCTTCGACAAGCGGGCGAAGTTCGATCCGGCCCGGCCCGACGCCCGGCCGTGGCTGTACGGCATCGCCACGAACCTCGTCTCGCGGCAGCGCCGGACGGAAGTGCGCGAACTGAAACTCCGGCTGGCCGTCGGCCCGCCGCCCGCCGAAGAAGGGCACGCCGACCGGGTCGCCGACCAGGTCAGCGCCCAGGCCCTCGTCGCGCGGCTGGACCGGGCGCTGGCCGCGCTGCGTCCCCGCGAACGGGACGTCCTGCTGCTCGTCGCCGCGGAAGGCCTCGGCTACCAGGAAGTCGCCGAAGCACTCGACATCCCCGTCGGCACCGTCAAATCGCGGCTCAGCCGGGCCCGCGGCCGCGTCCGCGCCGAACTCGGCGCCCTCGACTACGTGAAGGAGACCTCCGCTCATGGATGAACTGGACCTGATCCGCGACCGCGCGGAAACCGTCGGCTTCGCGCCGGCCGGTCACCTCGCCCCGGCCCGCGAGCGGCTGCTGGCCGCCGCGCGCGGCGAACGGCGGCACCGGCCGCACCGCTGGTTCTGGATCGCCGGCGCCTCGATCGGCCTGGCCGCGGCGATCACCGCCGTCGTCGCGCTCGCCCCCGCCGACCAGGTCGGCATCGGGACCGGCGTGGCGCACGCCGATCCGGTCAAGGTGCTGACCGCGGCGGCGAGCGCGGTCCTCAAGGAACCGGTCAAGCCGCCGCGCCCCGACCAGTTCCTGTACGTGAAGACGGAGTCACCCGACCACCACGTCCGCGAGGTCTGGTTCTCGGTCGACGGCACCCGCGACGGCCTGATCGGCACCACCAAGATCGGTGGCTGCCGCGACGGCAAGGCGCCGAACTACGGCACCAACGACCCGCGCAAGGAAGGGATGCTCGAGGACTGCGCACCCAGGCCGGTCTACCGCACGGACCTGCCGACGACGGCCGACGGGATGCTGGCCTACCTCAACGCCCGGGTCAGCGACCGGAAGGGCGAGGTCAACTCCATCAGCAAGGACGTGTACAGCCTCGCCGACGAGCAGGTCCTCCAGCCCGCGTCCTACGCGGCGCTGTTCGCGGCGGCGGCGAAGGTGCCCGGGGCCCAGGCCCTGGACCACGTCACCGACGGCGCCGGCCGCCCGGGCGTCGGGATCACGTGGCGGGATTTCCCGGGTTCGACACCCGGCTCGAAGCCGTTCGTGCTCGTCTTCGACGCCACCACGTACCAGTTCCTGGGCACGCCGGACAGCGCGGTGACGGTGAAGACCTACGTCGACCAGGTGGGGCAGCGCCCCTGACGGGCGCGGCCCGCCGGGACTCGGTGTGCGTCCCGGCGGGCCGTCCGTTACGGCCATGATCCGTAACGCACCGACAAGGCTGCACCCATGGCGGCAGCAGGCGAAGCGGCGAACGAAAAGGCCCGTCCGCGGCCCGGTGGCCGTCCCCGCGACGCCGCGCTCGACGAAGCGATCATCCTGGCGACGCGCGAGCGCCTGGTCCGCGACGGCTACTCGCTCATGACCATCGGCGACATCGCGGCGGAAGCCAAGGTCAGCCGCCCGACGCTGTACCGGCGGTGGCGCACCAAGTTCGAGCTGGTCTCATGGGCAACTTCGCCGGCGAAGCGATCCGCACGCCCGAGCTGCTCGGCATCCTCCGGGAGCACGCCGTCGAACCGCGGGTCACGCTGGTCGAGAACGTCCTGACGCAGCTGCAGGACAGCGGTGCGGTCCAGGACGGCATCGACAAGCACACGATCGCGACGCTCTGCTTCGGCAGCTACTTCGCCGCCTTCCACCGGGGCGAGAGCCGGGACGCCATCCCGGAAGCGGTCGTGTCGGTGCTGTGGCCGGCGATCGCCGCGGAGAAGCCGGGCCGCCGGCGCCGGTGACCTTCCCCGGCGACCGGGACTTTCGCCGCGCTGACCAGCGCGGACGCGTCCAGGCGCCGATGACCGGCGTCAGCACGCAACCAATCCGGGCTTTCACCCGTGCATTAATAGTGTGAGGACCTCTTCGGAACGACGACGACGGCTCTTCCGGTTGCGGGCGATGGGGGTGGCGGTGCTGGCCGGAGCCGGTCTCGCGTTCGCCCACGCCGCGACCGGGGCCACCGTCGCGGGACCCGTCATGGCCGCGGCGGCCGGCGGGCACAGCCTGCCCGACCCCGCGGCCCCGGCCCTGGCACCGGTGACCACGTCCGCGCGGCCGGCGCCCACCCCGATCCTGCCGTTCAACGCGAAGCTGACGTCCGACGACATCCCCGTGCCGGGCGGCGGCGTGCGCAACGGCGCCTGCAGCGGCGCGCTGGTCGCGCCGCAGTGGATCGTCACCGCCGGGCACTGCTTCCACGACCTGAAGGACAACCGGATCGGCGGGCGGCCGCCGTACACGATGACGGTGACCGTCGGACGGCTGAAGGACACCGATCCCGGCGGGTACACGACCGAGGTCGTCGACGTCCGGCAGTCGCCGGTGAACGACCTGGCGGTGGCGAAGCTCGCGGGCCCGATCGGCGACATCGTCCCGGTGGCGCTGGCTTCGGCCCGGCCCCCGATCGGGAAGCAGCTCCAGTTCGCCGGCTGGGGTTCGCACTCGGCGACCGTGCTCGGGCCGTCCGACCACCTCAAACGCGGGCGGTTCCGGGTCTCGGGCATCGGCCAGGCGACCCTGGAAGCCCAGCCGGTCGGCACGCGCACGGTGGAGAACGGCCCGTGCCCCGAGGACTCGGGCGGCCCGTTCTTCGTCTCGGACGACGACCGGACCGGGACCCTGGTGGCCATCGTCAACACCGGGCCGCCGTGCCCGCAGCCCGGCGCCGAGACGATCGCGCGGGTGGACGTCGTGGCGGACTGGATCCGCGAACAGACCGGCTGACCCGGCCGGGTCTCACCGCCTCCGCAGGGCAGCCAGTTCTTCGGCGATCAGCAGGTCCGGGTCGAATTTCATGCCGCCGAAGTGCCCGGCCAGCTCGAGCGAGAGCACGCCGTGCAGGCGGGTCCAGAAGGACAGGGCCCGGTGCAGGGCCGCGGCCGGCGCGGGATGGCCGTCGGCCCACTCGCGGTGCGCCTCGAGGTGCACGTCGAACGGAGTCGGCGGCTCGTCATCCGGCTCCTCGGCACAGGCGTCGATCAGCACGGCCATGATCTCGCCCGAGATCGCGGTGGTGTCGCCCGGTGCGTGGTAGCCGGGCACGGGCGTGCCGTAGACGAGGAAGTACCGCTGGGGGTCGCTGCGGGCCCAGTCGCGGATGGCGTCCGCCAGCCCGGGCAGCCCGGCCCCGGCGCCGCGGGCGGCCCGGACGGAGTCGGCGAGGCTGCGGTAGGCGTCGCGGATGAGCGCGGTGATCAGCTCATCACGGCCGGCGAAGTACCGGTACAGCGCCGGGCCGCTCATGCCCACCTGCTTGGCGATCGCGTTGAGCGAAAGCGCGGGCACCCCGGCCGCGGCGATCTGTTCCCACGCGTGGCGCTTGATCTCCTCGCGCACCTGGGCTCGATAGCGCTCCCGCGGGCTCTCACTCATGGTTAGAAGGTATCACGTTTCCTATTGACACTCACAGCAGCGTTGTTATACCTTCTAACTATCACAACAAGCAGTAACCACGAGGAGGACACCTTGACCCCCACCCGGCTGCGTTCCGCACTGCTCGCGGTTTCCCTCACCGCGGGCCTCCTCGGCACCGCCACCCCGGCCGGCGCCACCCCGGCGCCGTCGCTGACCTGCCAGGGCGTGGGCGTCGACCCCGGCCCGATCCACTACCGCACCGAGACACTGATCAAGGCGCCACCCGGCGCGGTCTGGCAGCTGCACACCGACGTGGCGGGCTGGCCCGCGTGGCAGCAGGCCGTCACCAGCGCGAGCCGGCTCGACCCCGGGCCGCTGCGGCCGGGCTCGCGGTTCCGCTGGACCACACCGGCGCCGCCGACGCCCACGACGCCCGGGACCACCCTCGCGATCACTTCGACGGTCGAGCAGAGCCGGCCCGGCCGGTGCGTCCGCTGGACCGGGCCGGCGATCGGCGACGGGCTGCGCATCGACCGCGGGGTGCACGTCTGGACCTTCACCCCAGTGCCGGCCGGCGTGTTCGTCCGCACCGAGGAGAGCTGGCGCGGCGAGCAGATCGAGACCGACCCCGCTACCGCCAACCGCTACCTGGCCGCCGGCCTCGACGCCTGGGTGGCCGCCCTCAAGACCACCGCCGAAGCCCGCTCGTGCGACCGCTGAACCACCCGAACCGATCCGAGGAGAAGACGATGACCCTCACCGCCCCGCACCCGCACCGCACCTCGACAGCCTTGGTCGTCGCGGCCTGGAGCGTCCCGGTCATGGTGGCCGGCCAGTTCGCCCTGCTGGCCGGCGTGCCCATCGTCGTCATGCTGGTCAGCACCCTGCGCCGGCGCGCACACCGCCGGTGGGCCGTCGCCCTCACCGCGGTGTACGCCGCCGCGCTGGTGCTGTGGCGGGCCGGGCCCGACAGCGCGCCGAGCCTGTCGAAGTCCCTGAGCCCCGCCGCCACCGCGCTCTTCGCCGCGGCCGGCGTCGTGGTCGCGGTCGCGGTCAGCCGGCGTGCTCGATGACGAACGCCGTCAGGAAGCCGATGGTGGCGAGCAGGCCGGTGTAGAGCTCGGTGCGTTCGAACGCCTCGGGGATCATGGTGTCGGCGATCATGGCGAGGATCGCCCCGGCGGCCACCGCCGTGATCGCGGCGACGGTCGCGGGGGACGCCGTCCGCAGCAGGAGGTTCCCGAAGAGGGCCGCGGCCCCGCTGGCGACCGCGATGCCGCTCCAGACGCCGAAGACGTACCGGGCACTGCGTCCGGCGGCCTTCATGCCGGCGGCGCTGGACAGGCCCTCCGGGACGTTCGAGATGAACACCGCCGCGAGCACGGTGACCCCGATCCCCCCGCCGCCGAGCAGGGAAACGCCGAGCACCACCGATTCCGGAATCCCGTCGAGCAGTGCGCCGACCGCGATGGCCGCCCCGCTGCCCGCGGTGTCCTGTTCGGACGGTTGCTGGTCGCCGGAACGCTTGCGGTGCCGGGCACCCCGGCGCGCGAGGAGCACGTTGATCGCGACGTACACGACGGCGCCGCCGAGGAAGCCGCCCGCGGTCGGCCCGAGCCCGCCCGACCGCTGCGCCTCGTCGACGAGGTCGAAGGCCAGCGCGGAGATCAGCACGCCGGCCCCGAAGGCCATGATCCCGGCCACCACCCGCCGGGACACCCGCACCCACCACGCGACGGCGGCGCCGAGCACCAGCGCCACCCCGCCGACGAGGCCCCACAGCCCCGCCTCCACCCATTGCGGCACGAGAGCCACCTTCCGCAGACACCGAGATCATCGATGAGGGGACTACCCACTACCGCCGGTGCGGACACCACGCCTTGTCGTCCGGGTGGCCCCGGTCGCACACCGGGCCACCCGCGCGGCCGGGGTTCGGGGGTCGGGCTCGGCCCGAACGGCGGTGTGGCGCGCGTCACGGAATGCCCGGTGGTCCCGGGCGCTACAACGAGGAGAACGTTCGTCCACAAGGGAGGGCCATGTCCGCCACCACCACTCCGGAAGAGTCCGTCGCCGTGCCCGAGCTGGAGGACTTCGACTTCCCGCTCACCGACGGTGCCGCCTGCCGCATCGACGACCCGGACTGCGAAGCCTGCCAGTGAAATCAGGCTCCGGCCACGGCGCGGTCCGCGCGTGGCCGGAGCCTGAAGGCTGTGGGGCGCTCAAGGGGCGCTAAAGGTGCATGGCCAGCCACAACGCCATCCAGGCGACGCACGCCAGCGCACCACCGACCCCGAAGGCGAGCAGCACCCGGCGCAGCCCCGCGACGACCCCGGCCCGGCCTGACATTTCGGTGATTCCCGCTTCGACCATGGTCTGGAAGTGCCCGCCTCCGGCACCGCCAAACATCGGGCTCCTCACGACTCGCCCATCACCAGGCCCTCGATCGTGTGCTTCTGGGTGATGGGCGACAGGACGTCGACGACCGGGCAGTGCAGGTGCGCGCGCAGCGATTCCGGGAGTGCCGCCCAGAACTCCCGGGTCACCGCGGTGTCGTGCCGGGCGTCGTTGCCGGCCCCCGGCGCGTCGAGGCCCAGCACCAGGACCGGGCGGGCCTTGGCCGAGTGGTTGGCGGTGCCGCGGTGGACCGTCAGCGCCGAGCGGATCGAGATGTCGCCCATGGCGGGGAACTTGCGCTTCGCGAGCTCGCGGTAGCGCGGATAGGCCGCTCGCGGCGGGAACATGCCGTGGTCGAAGGCGCCGCCGTCGTCCCAGTGCGTGCCGGGCGCGATCTCGAACGGCCCCATGTCCGGCTCCGTGTCGACGGCGGTCACGTTCACGGCCAGCGACGTCAGCTTGCGGTCGCGCGCGGTTTCGGCGGGCATCGGGAAGTCCCGGTGCCACGGCTGGTCGACCGCGCCGGCGAGCGGGACGTCGAAACCCACCTCGACGATCCGGTACTCCGGCCCCAGCACCGCCTCGGCGACGGCCGTGATCCACGGGTGGCCGGCCAGGTCGGCGAAGCCGCGCAGCTGTTCCGGGTGGATCTCGACGTAGAAGCGGTTCGGGCCGCGGCCGACGGCGCCGCCCGGCCGGGCGCGAGCCTCCGCGAACGCCGTGTCGATGTCTTCGCCGAGCTGCCGGACCCACTCGCGGGGGAACGCCCGGGGCAGGCCGACGATGCCGTCGGAGTACAGGCGATCGGTGAGCGCCGCGAGTTCGGCCGCGGGCAGCGGGGCGGGGACGGTCTGGTGCGCGGTCATCCTGGCCTCCTGAAGGGCACGACGGCGTGGCAGCTCAGTTTGCAACGTGGCATGCCACGTTGCAAGAGGTACGCTGCGCCGGTGAACCCGAAACTGCGTGACGTGGCCGAGCACGCCGGCGTGTCGGTGCGCACGGTGTCCAACGTGGTCAACGGGTTCCGCTACGTGGCCCCGGCGACCCGGGAGCGCGTGCAGGCGAGCATCGACGCACTCGGCTACCGGCCCAACCTGGCCGCCCGCACGCTGCGGCGTGGCCGGACCGGGCTGGTGGCACTGGTGATCCCGGAAATCGACTCGCCGTACTTCGCCGAGCTCGCCGCCCGGACCGTGCGCATCGCCGGCACCCGGGGCCTGACGGTGCTCATCGACCAGACCGACGGCGACGCCGAGCGGGAAACCGAACTGCTGCACGGCCGGCGCAGCCAGCTCGTCGACGGCGTCCTGTTCAGCCCGTGGGCAGTGGCGCCCGCGGAGCTGGCCGCACGCACCGACACCGTCCCGCTGGTGCTGCTCGGCGAGCACGACGGCACCGCCGGCGTCGACCACGTCGCCATCGACAACGTCGCGGCCGCCCGCGAGGCCACCCGGCACCTGCTGGCTTCGGGGCGCCGTCGCGTCGCGGCGCTGGGCATCCAGCCGAGTTCGCTGAACGCGACCGCGCGCCAGCGCCTCGCCGGGTACCGGCAGGCGCTGGCCGAGGCGGGCCTGCCGGCCGACCCGGAGCTCGAAGTGCCGGTGCGGCGCCTGCACCGGGCCGACGGCCACCGGGCGATGCTGCGGCTGCTGGAGCTGGACCGGCCCCCCGACGCCGTCTTCTGCTTCACCGACGAGCTGGCGCTGGGCGCGGTGCGGGCCGCCGCCGACCGCGGCGTCGCCGTGCCGGAATCCCTGGCCCTGGTCGGGTTCGACGACATCGAAGACGGCCGGTACAGCGTGCCGGCCCTCACCACGGTGTCCCCCGACAAGGACCGCATCGCCGAACTCGCCCTCGACCGCCTGGCGCGGCAGGCGGTCGACCCGGAACCACCGCGGTCCATCGTCGCGCCGCACCACCTGGAAGTGCGCGAGACGAGCTGAGCGCGGCGGCGGCCGCCGCTGCTACGCAGAGCGTTGCCCCGGACGTTCACGACAGCGCCCACCATCGCCCTTCACCGTCGCCATCTCCGGGCGGCGGTTGGACCGCGGCCGGCGGGGTAGCCGGGACGGCATGCAGAGAGCCCATCGTGATGAGGACCCGGCCCCGCCGCACCGCGCGTTGACGGCCGTCGAAGAGGCGGGGGTGCTCGACGCTCCGGCCACCGCGCTCGCGCACCGGCTGCGCGGCGCGGCGGCGAGCGTGCCCGGCCGGGTGCTGCGCGGCCGCTGGCTGGGCCACCCGCTGCACCCGCTCGTGGTCACCGTGCCGATCGGCGCGTGGGTGTGCTCGGCGCTGTTCGACCTGCTGCCCGGCCAGGAGGAGGCGGCCCGCCGGCTGGTCGCCACCGGCCTCGCGGCCGCGCCGGTGGCGGTGGTCCTGGGGCTGTTCGACTACGCCGACCTCGACGAGCGGCAACGCCGCGTCGGGCTGGCCCACGCCGCGGGCAACACGGTGGCGATCGCCCTCTTCGGCGCGTCCTACGCCGCCCGCGGCCGGGGCCGGGTGGCCCGCGGCCGGATCCTGGGCGCGCTCGGCCTGGCCGTGACGAGCGCCGGCGGCGCGCTCGGCGGGCACCTGGCCTACGCACAGGGCGCCGGGTTCTTCCGCTGGCAGCGGGCGCGATGAGCGGCTACCTGGCCAGCTGACTGCGGGACCAGCCGGCCCTCGACGTCACCTGGCGAGAGCCGGCCCGCCGCGCCCGCGACCGCGTCGCCGAGGACGTGCGGCGGCTCGAGGTCCGGCCGAACCCGGCGAAGGTCGCCGCGGCGGTTGCCGCCGAACGCGGCGAGGAGGCTTTCCGCTCCTGACCACGGCTCGATGCGGTGGTCGCCGGGTTCGTGAGTGTCGACTGCCGCGGCGCTGCTCAGCACGGCGGCCCGGACCTACACTCTCCGCATGGGTGCCCGTTCCCGCCGAAGCGCCGGAAATCTGCCGGCGGAGCTGACCAGCTTCGTCGGCAGGCGGCATGAGCTCGGCGAAGCGAAACGCCTGCTCACCACGGCCAGGCTGGTCACGCTGACCGGCGCGGGCGGCGTCGGCAAGACGCGGCTGGCGCTCCGGATCGCCGCCGACGTGCGCCGGGCGTTCCCGGACGGCGTGTGGCTGGTCGAGCTCGCCGACCTGGGCGATCCGCACCTGGTGCCGATCACCGTGGCGACGGTGTTCGGCCTGCGCGGCACCAGCGACCAGGCCACCGGGCTCGCCGAGCACCTCGAAGACAAGCAGCTGCTCCTGGTGCTGGACAACTGCGAACACGTCGCGAACGAGTGCGCGATGCTGGTCGCGAAACTGCTCGCGGTCTCCGGCGGTCTCCGGGTACTGGCCACCAGCCGGCACACGCTGCACGTGGAGGGCGAGCACATCCTGCCCGTCGAGCCGCTGCCCATCCCGCCTGCCGACGACCCCGGCGCCGGCCCGGTCGAGGCGGTCACGCTCTTCACCGACCGGGCGGCCGCGGTCTCCCCCGGCTTCGAGCTCACGCCGGACAACCGGGCGACGGTGGTCCGGATCTGCCGTCGGCTGGAGGGTATCCCGCTGGCCATCGAGCTGGCCGCCGTCCGCCTCCGCGTGCTCTCGGCCGACCAGCTCCTCGAGCGGCTCGACGACCGGCTCGGCCTGCTCGCTTCGCGCCCGCTCGCCGCCCAGCCCCGCCGGCGCACCCTCGAGGCGGCGATCGACTGGAGCTTCGAGCTGTGCACACCGGGCGAACAGCGCCTGTGGGCGCAGGCGTCGGTGTTTCCCGGCGGGTTCGACCTCGACGCCGCCGAGCAGGTCTGCGCGTCCGGGGAGGCCGACAGCGGCAGCGCGCTGGACGTCGTCACGGGGCTGGTGGACAAGTCGGTCCTCAGCCGCCGGAACGGCACCTTCGGGCGGCACGCCTGGTACCGCATGCTGGAGGCCGTCCGCGACTACGGCGGTGCCAAGCTGGCCGCGGAGGGCGACGAGGCAGGCGTCCGGGCTCGGCAGGCCGAGTACTACGTGGACCTCGCGCGGCGCTACCGGGCCGAGGGGTTCGGCTCGCGGCAGTCGGAGTGGCTCGGCCGCCTCCGGCGCGAGCACGCCAATCTCCGGACTGTGCTGGACCACTGCCTGTCCGCCCCCGGACGAGCGAGCCAGGCGCTGGACATCGCGGCTTCGCTGTGGAACTTCTGGTACGGCGGCGGCCTCGTGCCGGAGGGGTGCGGCTACCTGCGGCGCGGGCTCGATCTGTGCGGTGACCGCACGCTGACCCGGGCCCGGGCGTTGTACGCGATGGCGTTCCTCGCGATCCAGACCGGCGCGCCGCACGCCGAACTGCTGGCGGAGCTGGCCGAACTCGCCGAAGAGTTCGACGACGAACGGCTCCGGGCGGGCCACGCGGAGTGCGCCGGCATGGCCACGTTCTTCACCGGCGATCTGACCGGCGGTGCCGAACTGCTCGAGCGGGCCTTGGCCGGGTACCGCACGGCCGGTGACGCGCTGCTGGTGTTCGACACGCTGATCCTGCTCGCCGCCGCGCGCTTCTTCCTCGGCGATCCGCGCGGCGCGGCCGCCGCGGAGGAGGCGCTCGCCCTGGCCGACCGGCACGAGGCACGCTGGTCCCGTGGCTACGCGTTGTGGGCGGTCGCGATCCACCGCTGGCGGGCGGGCGCGCCCCGGGAGGCAGCGGATCTGCTGCACGAGGCCATCGCCCTGCGGCTGCCCGACCGCACGCTGCTCGCGTTCCTCGTCGAGGCCCGGGCGTGGTGCCATTCCGCCGAAGGGGCGCACGACCGGGTGGCCCGCTTGCTCGGGGGCGCCGGCGCGGTCTGGCGGCTCAGCGGCGCACGTGTCGGCGAAATGAGTCCCTACCAGGGCGTTGACGAGCAGTGCGCCGCGCTGGCCCGCAAGGCACTCGGCGACGAGCCATTCGACGCGGCCTTCGCCGAGGCGGCGGCCTTGGGCCTCGACGAGATCATCCGGTACGCGCTGCGTGAGAAGCCCGCTGCGGAAGCGGCCGGCAAGGCAGCCGAGCCCGGCGGGCTGACCCGGCGGCAGCGGGAGATCGCCGAGCTGGTGGCGCGGGGCATGAGCAACAAGGAGATCGCGGCCACCCTCGTCCTCAGCGGACGGACCGTGGAGGGGCACGTCGAGAACATCCTGGTGCGGCTCGGTCTCACCTCACGCACCCAGGTGGCGTCGTGGCTGGTGGGGCAACCCGGGCGGCCCGCGTAGCCATCCGGGTAGTTTCCCCGGTGCCCGACGGCGGCATCCGGACGATCCTTTCTCCCACGACCGCATACCGCGTGGAGGAGGAGGACGAGGTGTCCATCGATTCGGCGCCACAGACCTGTCCCGCCTGCCGGCGGCCGACGGTCCTCGTGTCCCACGCCTGGGGACGCCAATGGGTGCACGTCGGCACCTGGCGTCCGCAGTGCGGTGTCCCGTCCTGGGCGGCGCAACCAGGGGAAAGCCGACCCCGGCCGGTGCCCGACCCCGCCGCGTAGGCCACTCGAACCAGCCGGGTCGCAGTCACCACTTCGCGTGGCCCGGCCGAGCGTGGTGGGGCCGGGCGATCCCCTCCCCCCAAGATCCCCCGGTCCCACCACGCTCACTCCATTTCTTCGCCACGCGGCCCGGTCCGCCACGCAGCTCCTTTTCCGGAAACCCGCCGCCGCGTTCCCGGGCTCGGCTTCGAAGCCGAAACCCGTTGTGACGCGCGGGAACCGGTCCTAAACTGGAGAACTGCGATTCAACCTCGAGCCCTCCCCTGTCACCGCTTCGCGGGAGGGTGGTTCGCGACCATGCCTTCGGCCGATCGCCCGCTTCCGGGCCGGCTGATCGTGTCGCGGTCCCACGGCGACCCCGCCGTCGTCTCGCTGGACGGCGAACTCGACAGCCGAACCGTGCTGATCATGGCGCGTGCCGTCGCGCAGAGCGTGGCGCAGGATCCCGTGCCCGAAGTCGTCGTGCTCGACCTCGCCGGGCTCACCGCGCTGACCGCCGCCGGGCTGCGGGTCGTGCTGCACGCCCGCGATCACGTCGCCCGCTGCGGGAGCACGCTGCGGATCACCACGCCCCGGCACCCGGGTCCGCGCCGGACGCTGCAGTCGTCACGGCCGTACGCCACCTTCGACGTCTACGCCGATCGCCGGGCCGCTCTCAACGCGGGTGACCGGCGCTCGTTCCTGGAGTTCGTCCACCGGATGTGGGCGCCCGGCGACTGAGCCCTGTTTACCAAAGGTAACTTCTGCCGCCTCCTTGACTTTACCAATGGTCACGAGGAAGGTACTGGCCACCTGATTCGTCTAGACCAATCGGCGCTCCCCGGTACAGCACCCCCAGGAGGCGACCCATGTCCCGCACCACCCGGACCACCACAGCAGCCTTGACGAGCATCGCGATCGCGGCCGCGACGGCTCTGATCCTGTCCGGCGGCGCCGACGCCAGTGCGGCGCCCACGGCGGCGGCCGGCTGCGGCGTGCTCTTCGACGACTTCCACTACACCGCACCGACCGACGCGGCGTTCGGCAGTGCCGGCTGGACCACGCGCAACGACGTCGGCAGTCCCGGCGTCCCCGGCGCGCGGTGGCTCACCGGCAACATCACCTTCCCGTCGGTGAACGGCGAGCGCGTCGCCCAGCTCGCCGCGACCACGGACGGCAGCGCGGCCGGCACGACCCACGCGGAGCTGTACCAGAACCAGTTGCGGTTCTTCGAAGGCACGTACGCCAGCCGCGTCCGCTTCACCGACGCGCCGGACAGCGGGCCCGACGGCGACCACGTCAACGAAACCTACTTCACGATTTCCCCGCTGCGCCACGACCGCGACCCGCTCTACAGCGAGCTCGACTTTTCCGAGTACCTGCCCAACGGCGGCTGGGGCGGCTCGACGGCGAACTACCAGACCAGCTGGTACACCTACTGGAACAACCCGACGTGGGACGGGCTGCGCACGTCCACCGCGCAGAACCGCAGCTTCGCCGGCTGGCACGACGTCGTCACCCAGGTTTCCGGCGGGCACGTGAAGTACTACATCGACGGCGTGCTCACCGCGGACCACACGACCGACGCCCAGGGCAACCCGGTGTACCCGCGCACGCCGATGTCGATCAACTACAACATGTGGTTCATCGACACCGCCGGGCACACGAGCGGCACCAGCGCCTACACCGAGCAGGTGGACTGGACGTACTACGCGGGCAACCAGGTCGTCTCGCCCGCCGACGCCGTCGCGAAGGCCGGGCAGTACCGGTCCGGCGGAACGTCCCATGTGGACACCGTCGGCGGCTGCACGTCCCCGACGACCCCGCCGCCGACCACGCCCACCACCCCGACGACGTCTTCTCAGCCCGCCGACTGCTCGACGGCGCCGGAATGGGACTGGGGCACGGTGTACCTCGGCGGGCAGCGGGTGCAGCACACCGCCCACCTCTGGCAGGCGAACTGGTGGACCCAGGGCTCCGAACCCGGGCTCACCGCCCAGTGGGCCGACCTCGGCCACTGCTGAACCGTTGCGCCGCGGCCCGTCCCCCAGCGGGCCGCGGCCCGCCGCCTTCCCAGGAGTTCCCGCACCCTCGCCACCGCACTGGCCGTCGCCGCCGTCGCCGCCGTGACCGCCACCAGCCCGGCCGCCCGGGACCGCGCCGCGCGGCCCGGGCTGCGCACCACCGCCGAACTCCACCCGTGGTTCCTCGGCGAGCTGCACCGCGTGTCGCCGGGCAAGCGGTGTGCTGGGACGAGACCGGCCACGCCGCGGGCCGGCTCCCCGCGGAGGTGGTGGTCACCGCCTGGCGCGACGCCGCCCACGGCGCGCTCGCCGTCGCCCGCGGCCACCAGGTCGTCATGGCGCCGCACACCGCGACCTACTTCGACTACCGGCAGAGCGAGGACCCCGGCGAGCCACCGCGCGGGCCCGTGACGACCCTGGAAGACGTCTACCGCTTCGACCCACTGGCGGGCGGGCTCCCGGTCGCCGCCGGTACCGGGCCGGGCGTCCTCGGCACCCAGGCCCAGCTGTGGACCGAGCACGCACCGACCCCCGGCCACGTGCGGTACCTGGCGTTCCCGCGGTTGTGCGCGCCGGCCGAGCGGGCGTGGTCGCCGCCGGGCCGCGGTTATGCTGACTTCCACCAGCGCCTGACCGGGCACCTCGACCGGCTCCGGGCGCTGCACGCCCTGCCGAAGGAGCGCATCCGGTTCGCCGGCGCGCTCGGAGTATCCGGGAAGACGGTGCCTTGACCGCTGCGCCATCCGGGGCCGCACCCCAGCCCGGGGGCTCCACCACCCGGAGCTCCCGCAAAGAAGCGGTGACATCCGGGGCTCCGCCCCAAGCCGGGGGCTCCGCCACCCGCAACCCCCACAAAGAAGCGGTGACATCCGGGGCTCCGCCCCAAGCCGGGGGCTCCGCCACCCGCAACCCCCGCAAAGAAGCGGACGAGCCGGCGGACCGGCCGCCCACCGTGAAGCGCGACCGGGTCCGGCGGCACCTGCTGAAGGTGATCGAGACCGCCGGCCCCGGCACCGGGCTGGCCTCCGAACGCGACCTGGCCGCGGAGCTGGGCGTCTCCCGCCCGACCGTGCGCGCGGCCATCGACGAGCTGACCCGCACCGGGCTGCTGGTGCGCCAGCGCGGCCGCGGTACGTTCACCAGCCCGGAGAAGGTCACCCAGGAACTGGCGACGGGACTCGCGGTGCCGCCGGCGGAAGGCCACTGGACCAGCCGGGTGGTCGCATTCGCCACCGCGCCGGCGGCGCGGTCCCTGGCCGCCGGGCTGGACCTCGAACCGGGGACGCCGGTGCTGCGCGTCACCCGGGTCCGGCACGTCGACGACGAACCGATCGCGATCGAACGCCTGGCGCTGCCCGCTTCCCTGGTCCCCGGGCTGCGGCCGGCGGACCTCGAAACGGGCAACTTCTACCGGTTGCTGCGGGACCGCTTCGGGATCGCCGTGCAGGACGCGGTGCAGACGATCGAGCCCGCGGTCACCGATCCGGACCAGGCCGAGCTGCTGGAAATCGCCGTGTACGCCCCGGTTCTGCACATCGAACGGCGCACCCGCGACACCACGGGCCGGATCGTCGAACTGACCCGGTCGGTCTACCGCGGCGACCGCTACCGCATCACGTCGAAACTCCGCTTCGACGACGAATCCGGTTAAATAGAGGACAATAGATCTTCATCGGCCCGAAATCGGGCGGATTGGGCGACCACGCGTTACCCGATCGAGTGACCCGCGCGCAGCATCCGGGTGACAGATGGCCATAAAACCCCTCGTCACACCAGATACCAATCAGCTTTCCCGGCCGGGAATTGCGCTGTTCGACTCGCCTTTTCGGCGCCCGGGTGAGAGCACTACAACACACTGCCGAGGCGGCATAGGATTTTCCCTCGGCCGGGAAAACGATTCCCGCGCTTTTCCGTCGAAAAGAATCGAGGACCATTCATGCGAAGACGCATGCTGGGGGCGCTGCTGCCCCTGGTGCTCGCCGCGGCCACGGCTGTCCCGTTGCCCGCGGCCGCCGACCCGGCGGCGGTCTCGGCGCTGACGAAGTCCGTGCAGGGCACCGGTTCGCCCGCCGCGCACGGCGCGACCGCGAACTGGGTCGTCGGCTACGAAGACCACGCCACCACGACCGGATCCGCGACCATCACCGACGCCGTCGGCGCGGGCCAGACCTACCAGCCCGGCTCGCTGCACGCGCCGCCCGGCTGGACGCCGGAGTGGTCGACCGACGGCAGCACGTTCGCCGGCAGCGAACCGGCCTCCGGGGTGACCGCCGTCCGCGCGGCGAACCCCATCGCCGGTCCCGACGCGACCCAGCTGTCCGGTGCCCTCACCCCGCCCGTGCAGGCGGTCACCACCGCCACCGGCGGTGACGGCTTCTCGCCGATCCTGTACCGCACGCCCAGTGGCGCGCTGCAGGCCTGGAACATCTACCACCACCTGGGGGCCACCTCGCCGAAGGTCGTCTGCACCGACCTCGCCACCGGCACGCGGTGCCCGGGCGGCCCGTGGCCGAAGGTGCTCAACACCGCACCCGGCCCGCTGGGCACGCTGGGGGCCGGGGACATCGCCACCACCATGGTCGAGCAGTACGTGCGCGACCCCGCGACGCCGGCGAAGGTCTACTACCCCGCCGTCACGGCGGCTTCCGTCGGCGTCGCGTGCCTCGACATGGCCGCCTCGGCCAACTGCGGGTACTGGGCGCTGGCCGCCACCGGCGGATCGCCCGCGGTGAACAGCATCACCGGGCTCGTGGAAACCGGCGGCAACCTGTACGGCCTGATCAGCAGCGGCGCGGTGGTCTGCTGGACCATTGCCACGCAGAGCGCCTGCGGCGGCCAGCCGTACGCGCCGATCGCACCTCCCATCAGCGGTAACCCGTACGTCTACGGCGCGCTGGACGTGGTGGCGGGCAAGGTGTTCGCGGCGTCGTCGAACCCCAACACCGGGCAGCAGCCGTCGCTGGGCTGTTTCGACCCGGCGACGGCCACGCCGTGCGCGAACTGGGCGTCCTGGCGGCCGACCGGACCGGCGGGGAACTTCACCTACAACGCCTACACGGCGTTCAGCACGGCCGGCGCCCCGATCGGGGTGTGCTCGTCGACGACCGGCGGCACCAACGTCACGACGTGCTACGCCCTCGACGGCTCGGCGCTGCCCGCACCGCCGGGCGCGGCCGCGCTGCCGAACGGGACGTACGTCTTCAACCCGGAGGTCGTCACCGACCCCGGCGGCCACGTGCGCAGCTACATCCCGGTCTGGAACGGCGGTATCGCCGGTGCGGCGCTGTGCCACGACTGGACGACGGGAGCGGCGTGCGCGGGGCTGCCCGCCCGGATCACCCACCCGTCGGTGAACGGCGGCGCCACGCGGGACTACGGCTACACGTACGACCCGCCGTCGGGCTGCCTGATCGGCCTCGGCGACGCGGGTGTGCTGTTCTCGATGGACCCGGCCACCGGCGCGACGCCGTGCGTCCGCTCCGGCGGGCAGGTGACGCTGAAACCCGGTGACTTCTACTGCGACGGAGGTTCGCACGTCCAGGGCTACACGGCGGCGCGGCTGACGGGCGTCGACCCGGCGAACGTCGACTTCGCGGCGTCCCGGGTGACGGTGGTCGACCAGGACGGCGCCGTGGTGCCGACACCGGGCTTCGCCCCGGACGGCTCGGTCGACCTGACCGGCGTCTCGGTGGCGGCGCATCCGTCGATCACCGTGACGACGGCGCTGGTCCTGCACAGCGCGGCGGGCTTCAGCGGCTCGCTGGTGGTCGACTTCGCGGGTGACGCACCGCAGCTGTGCTTCCGCACGACGCTCGCCACGGACTGCGCGGTGACGTCGGTGGCGAACACGGCCACCGGCACCGACACGACGGGCACGTTCTCGTCCAACACGGTGACGCTCCCGGTGGCCCCGGGCACGTCGTGCACCCCGAAGGTGACCGTGGAGAAGGAGATCTGCACGGCGGTCCACCCGGCCCAGTGCGGCCCGGGCGGCGCCGGACCTTGGGCGAAACAAGCCCCGGTGGGCCTGCTCGGGGTGCTGGCCGCTTCGGCGTACTGGCGGATCACGGTGACGAACCAGGGTCCGGTGGGGATCACGTCCGCGCAGGTGGTGGACACCGTGGAGCCGTCGTGCCAGACGGGTCCCTTCACGCTCCAGGCGGGCCAGACCAAGCAGGTGTACTGCGCGACGTACGCGTTGCTGAACCTGTTCCCGATCACCAACAAGGCGAAGGTGAGCTACATGCCGGTGAACGTCCCGCCGGGGACGCCGCCGTCCACAACGGACTGGTCGTCGGCCAAGGCGTGTTCGCTGCTGTGCGGTCAGTAGGGAGGTGAGATCGGCGGCCCGCGGTTTCCCGCGAGCCGCCGTCACGCCGGGACGGCGTCTGCCGTGACCGGCTCCGGCTCGGCAGCCTTCGGCGAAACCGCCGGCGCCAGCAGGACCGCGCACAGCGGCACCGCCATCGCGATCGCCGCCAGCACGAACACCGGGAACAGGAACGAGAACACCTCCGCGCCCGCCGGATCCGGGGCGTTCACGTCCATGGTCATCCGGACCGCCGCCATGCCGGTGTAGTGCATGCCCGTCACCGCCGCGCCCATCACGAAACCCGCGAGCAGCCGCAGCGAGAGCCGGTCGAGGAACACCGCGAACCACAGCGCCGCCGTCGCCGCGACCACCGCGATCACCACCGACAGTGCCACCAGGCCGCCCTGGTAGCCGAAGTCGCCCTTCACCCGCAGCGCCGACATTCCCGTGTAGTGCATGACGTTCACCGCCAGGCCGGTGAGCACACCGCCGGCGGCGAGGCGCCACCAGCCGAACTTCGCGCGGCCACCCACCACCACGAGCCCCGCGAACACCGCCGTCACCGAGAGGACCGCCGACAGGATCGTGCGGAAGATGTCGTAGCGGACGGGCATCCCGGGGGTGCTGAAGCCGAGCATCGCCACGAAGTGCATCAGCCAGATGCCGACGCCGCCGATCGAGATCGCCGCCAGCACCAGCCACCGCCTGCGGTGCCGGGGATCCGCCGCGTGGCGGGCCTGGACCGCGCACGCCAGCCCGAGCGCGCAGCCGACCACCGACGTCAGGTACGCGAGCACGAGCAGCCAGTGCCCCAGTGCGAAATGCTCCATGGCGAGTCCTCTCTACAGGTCGCGCAGCCCGTGCAGCACGCGTTCCATCAGGTCGTGGCGTTCGTCCCAGCTGGAGGTGTCCGACAGCGTGTCGCGGACGATCACCAGGTCGTTCTCCATCAGGTCCGACACGAGCACGCGGACCACGCCGAGCGGCAACGCCAGCAGCGCGGCGATCTCCATCAGCGACCGCGGCCGGACGCACAGCTCGCTGACCTCCGCCAGCGCGCTCGACGTCTGGTAGGCGGCTTCGGCCCGGCCCGCCGCCGTGGTCTCGACCAGCGCTTCGATGGCGATCTCCACCGACGGCGCCGTCCGGCCTTCCGTCCACGCGTAGGGGCGGGCGAGCGCCGGGCTGCGGCGCGGCTCGTCCCCGTACGGGGCGGACGGCGGGTCGTCGATCACCGGTGGTCCTGGGCCACCGGCATCTCGCGCGCGGGCACGTCGACCTTCTGCCCCACCCGCTCGACCAGCATGGTCATCTCGTAGCCGACCAGCCCGATGTCGCAGCCGGTCGAGGCGAGCACGACGAGGTTCGAGCCGTCGCCCACGCTCATCAGCAGCAGGAACCCCTGCTCCATCTCGATCACCGACTGCACCACCCGCCCGGCGGTGAACAGTTCCGCGGTGCCCAGCGACAGGCTGGACAGCCCGGCCGCGATCGCGGCGAGCTGATCGGCGCGCTCGCGGGGCAGGGCGTCGTCGGCGGCCACGAGCAGCCCGTCGGCCGAGACCAGCACGGCGTGCGCGATCCCGGAGACGTCCTGGACGAACCCGTTGACCAGCCAGTTGAGCGTCGCCGTCCGTTCGGGCGGCACGGCGGAACCGGGGACGGCCAGTGTCCCGCGGAGGGACCGGGCCGTCGGTTCGGCGCCCGGGCGCCGAGGGTGCAGTTCCGTCATCGCGGATCCACTTCGTCCTTTCCGGATTCTTCGGCGCGCGCCGCGGTTTCCTGCCGGGCAGCGCGCATGCCCTGGTAGTGACGGGAGAGGCTGCTGCGCACGGCGGCGGCGTCACGGAACGCCCCACCGGCCTGCGGCTCGCGCCCGCGCGGCACGACCGCACCGGGGGCGAGCTGGGCCCCGGGCCGCCGGGTCGGCAGACCGGCCTCGGTGAGCCGTTGCGCGGCGGCGGGCTTGAGAGCGCTTTCGGCGGCGTGCCGCATGCGGTCGGCCGGGGTGTCCCACTCGCCCACGACAGCGCTGCCGGGCCGGGCGGCGGGCTTTTCGGCCGGGGCGGGCCAGTCGTGGGTGTGGAGCGCGAAGTCGGCGGGCACCGCCGACGCGGTGAGGTGCTCGGCCGGGACGGTGTCGGGCCGAGCGATTTCGGCTCGAGCGCCGTCGGCTCGGGCGGCTCGGTGTGCGGCGGGGGTCTCGGCGCGGCCGGGCCAGCCCGCTGCTTCGGCGAGACCGGGCGAGTCCGCAGACTCGGCCGCGGCAGCTCGGTGCGCAACAGGCGCTTCGGCTCGCCCGGGCCGGCTCCCTTCGGCGAGACCGGCCGGATCCACCGCGGTGCCCTGGTGCGTCGCCGGGGTTTCCGTGGGCGAGCCGGGGTCCGGATCCGCCGGCTCCATCGGCTCGGCCCGCTCCCCCGCCGCCGGCCACTCCGCCGGTGCGCCGTTCCGGCGGGCCACCGGCTTCGCTGTCGGCTCGGTGAACCAGCTCGTCACGACCTGCTCGAAGATCGGCGTCGACGCCTGCGCCGGCACCACCGGGGGCCGGGGGTGACCGTTGCGGCTCGCGCCCGAGGGTGTCAGGCGGCCCGCGCCGATCGGGCGGGCCAGGTCCGCGAGCACCAGTGCGCCGGGGACGTGGACGCTCGCCGTCACTCCCGCGTGGCGCGCCGCCGTTCCGGTCGCGCGCAACCGGACCGTCACCCCGTGCAGCGCCGCGAGCCTGCCGACCACGAACAGCCCCATCCGGCGGGTCGTCTCCGGGCCGACCGTCCCGGCCGCCGCGAGGCGGTCGTTCACCGTCGTGAGCTCGGCCGGGGTCAGGCCCAGCCCCTGGTCGACGACCTCGATGAGCAGCCCGCCGTCGGCGCCGCGGTCGGCCGTCAGCGCCACCTTGTGCTCCGGCGGGGAGAACCGCGTCGCGTTCTCCAGCAGTTCGGCGAGGATGTGCACCACGTCCGCCGCCGCCTCGGACTGCACCGAGCTGCGCGGCGCGTTGCCCAGCGCCACCCGCCGGTAGTCCTTGACCTCCGACGTCGCCGCGCGCAGCAGGTCGCGCGTCGGCACCGGTTCGCGGCCGTGCCGGACCGGGCGGCCGCCCGCCAGGACGTGCAGGTTCTCGCCGTTGCGGCGGAGCCGGGTCGCGATGTGGTCGATCCGGAACAGCTCGTCGAGGCGGCGCGGGTCCTCTTCCCCCGCTTCGAGGTCCTCGATGATCGACAGCTGCTGCTCGACCAGCGACTGGCTCCGCCGCGACAGCGTCATGAACATTTCGCTGACCTGCTTGCGCAGTTCGGCCTGTTCGACGGCGAGCCGGACGGCCTGGCGGTGCATGTCGTCGAACGCGCGGGCCAGCTGCCCGATCTCCTCCTCCGTCCGGATACCGGAGCCGGGCACCGCGCGCCAGTCGACGTCGCGGCCCTCCCGGACCTGCCGGACGGTCTCCGGGAGCTGTTCGTTCGCCGCGCGCAGGGCGGCCGCGCGCAGCCGGCGCACCGGCGTGACCAGCGACCGCACCACCAGCAACGCGATCGCGAGCGCGCCGAGCAGCGAACCGAGGACCAGCGCCGTGTCGCGCAGCGAGTCCGCCCTGGCCCGGTCGGCCGCGCCCGAGACGTCGCCGGCCAGCTTCGCCGCGACGTTGTTCAGCACGGCCGTCACGCCGGTGGTCTCGGCGGCGATCGAGGGGGCGAACGACGCGAGCAGCGCGCCGCCGGTCCCGGACTCCTCCAGTGCGTCGATGCGGGCGTCGGCGGAGCTCGTCGCCGTCTTGAACCGGGCCAGGAGATCGCCCGTGAGCTGGTGTTCCGCCTGCTCGCCGAGCACCTCCTGCTCGGCGGCGGCCTGCACGACGGCCGGGCGCAGCGAAGCGTCGTCCGGGCTGTTCCGGGCCGCCCGCGCGTAGGTCTCCTCGGTGGCCAGCTCGGCCCGCAGGTGCACCAGCAGCCGGGCCGTTTCCGCGCCGGCCGCGGTTTCACCGCCGGCGTCGGCCGGGACGAACGCGGGCACGAGGTCGCCGAGGGTGGCGATGATGTCGTTGTAGCCGGCGGCTTTCGCGCGGACGTCGCCACCACCGGCACCGGCCGCGCGGATCCCGGCGAGCTTGCCCAGCGCGGTGTTCAGCGCCCGGCCGGTGTCGGCGGGCAGCGGCGAAAAGCCGGCGTCGCGCTGGATCGCGGCCACCTTCGCGTCGACGGCGGCGGTCAGCGTGTCCGGCGCGCCGGCCGGGACCGCGACCGCGGCGACCATCTCCTCGCCCAGTGACGCGGTCAGGTCGATCGTGTCGTGCAGCACCGGCAACCGGTCGCGGGCCGCACTGAGCGCGGTGGCCCGGTCGAGTTCGCCCTGGATCCGGATTTCCGCGAGCGCCACCGCGACCAGGACCGGCAGCAGGAGGACGACGCTGATCTTGGTGCGGACGCTCCAGTGCGCCGGCCACCACGCGGAGTCCGCCGGACGGCGGGGCGTGGATCTGCTTTCGTGCATGGCGGAACCGCTCGATTCCCAGCCGCGCGCACGGCTGACGTCGAACTCGGACAGGACGAGGGGGCCCCAGGGCCGACCACGGACGCCGGTGTGCGGACCGGAACCCGGCTCCCGGACCGGGGAAGGCGTGGCGTTGATCGAACCGACCAGCAGGCAACCCCACGCCCGGCACCCTTGTCAACCCTGTGCCGCGGCGTTTCGGAAGGCCGCGATCGAATTGATTCTGATTCGCACCGCCGGTTCACGCATAGTGTTCCCGCGGTCGCTGCTTGCACAACGTACAAGCGCGTTCACGCAGCTCCACGGGGCTACCGGCCGACGAAGGGGCCGCGCGTCGACCTGGCGGCAGAATTACCGACAGCAGTCACCGGACGAATTCGTGGCGAAGCCCGGCATTGTTCGAATGGTGTGTTATTAATTCCCACCTCGGCCGGGTGAGTGTCCCGGGCGCCGGGTGCGGCAGAATCCGCGCGGTGATCGATGTGGACGAAGACGCCGGTGCCGCGGCCGCGCGCGGCAAGCGGGTCGGCTGGGTGGAGCTGTACTTCGACCTCGTGTTCGTGTTCGCGGTGGGCCAGGTGTCGCACGGCATCGTGGCCGACCCGCACTGGGCGCGGATCGTCGCCGCACTCGGGCTCTTCGCCACGCTGTGGTGGACGTGGATCGGGTTCGCCGTGCTCTACAACCGCCGCGGGGACGACAGCCGCGCGGCCGACCGGCTGTTCGTGCTCGCCGGCACCATCCCGTGCGCCATCGCCGCCACCCAGATGCACCACGTCTTCGAAGGCCACGCCGCGATCTTCGCGGCGGCCATGGCCGCCGTCCGCGTGATCCTGGCGGCCGCCCACCGCTGGCCGGCCCGGCCCGGGCTGGACCAGCGCCGGATCAGCACGGGCTACGCGGCTTCGGCGGCCCTGTTCGCGGTCTCGGCCGTGCTCCCCACGAGCTGGTGGCTCTGGACGTTGGCACTGGTGCAGGAGGCCGGCTTCCTGCTGCTGGGCGGCCGGCGCCGGCCCCGCCGCGGTGAGCGGCGGGAGCGGCCGACGCGGGAGACGCGGCTGCGGGACCTGCTCGACCGGCCCCGCGACCCGAGCCTGGCGGTCGACTCCGCCCACCTCGCCGAACGCTTCGGGCTCTTCATGATCCTGCTGCTCGGCGAGCTGGTGATCACGATCGGCACCGCGGCGCTCGAACGCCCCGCCGACGACGTCGCCTACTGGTCGGCCACGACCGGCGGGCTGGTGCTCGCCGGCGCACTGTGGTGGATGTACTTCACCTCGGCCGCGGAGATCTACGAGCGCCTGCTCGGTCTCTCCGGCGGCAACCCCGGGCTGGCCTATTCGCTGTACGCCGGCGGCCACCTCGCGCCGGCCTTCGCGCTGCTGCTGATGGCGGCCGGGGTGGACCTCTCGCTGCACGAGCCCTCGCCGCCCGCGTCTGCGTGGCTCCTCACCGCGGGCCTGGCGATCTACATCGCCGGCACCCGGGTGTCCGCGGGTGCCTCCGCCCGCTGGTACCAGGGCGCGGCCCGGGTCGCGTCGCTCGTCGTGACGGTGAACCTCGCGTACCTGGGCCGGATCCTCCCGGCGCCCGCGGTGGTCGTGGTGGTCGCCGTCTGGGGGGTCGGCATGACCGCGGTCAGCACCGTCGTGCGGCGCCGGGACGTCGAGCGACTCGGCGACGACCCCCTGGCGTTCCTGCTGCGAGGCGGTGACGCGGCCGGGCGGTGAACGCTCAGCGCGGGCCGCGCCGGTCCAGCGGCCCCCACTCCCGGGAACCCTGCTCGTCCACCAGGCTGCGGGCTTCCCGCAACACCTCGTCCGCCACCCACGCCAGCGGCTCCACGTCCACGACCAGCGGCTCGTTGTCCGGCCCGCGGGCGATCTCGCGGCCGCGCAGCACCCACGGCCGCACGCCGGGGCCGCGCAGGTCCTGCAGGTGCTCGTAGTCGTAGAGGCGGCGCGCCAGCCACAGCCGCAGCGACCGGTCGTGCCACCACGGCTCCAGCCGCAGGGAATTCGCCGACAGCCCGGGCAGCGAAATCCCGGTCAGCCCGTCGCGGCTCGTGCGAGAATCCGCCAGGTCGATCTCCGGGCCGCGGGACCAGCGGACGTACAGGTCGTCGCCGCGGTCCGCTTCGAAGAGCCGGGTCAGCTCGGCCAGGTCCTTCACCGTGGGCAGCATGATCACGCGGTACCCGGGCGGCGATCGCCTAATCTAGCTGGTCAGGATCTGCGGCGAGAGCACCTTCAGCATCGCGTTGGTCCACTTCAGCTGCCTCAGCGTCCGCGGGTGGCACCGGCTCGCCAGGTCCCGCAGCTCGGTGTCCCTGGCCGCCTGCGCCGCCTGCGCGAGCAGCTCCCAGTCGAGCGACACGCCCGCCGCGCGGCGGTGCAGGCGCCGCAGGTCCGCCAGCAGGAGCACGCCCGGTTCCGGACGGCGGCCGCTCAGCTCGGACAGTGCCGTCCGCAGCGGCTCCAGGGGGCCGGGGCCGGGGACGTGCTCGCCGAGGTCGAGGCCGTGGGCCCGGCCGGCGCGGGCGAGATCGCGGACGTGCGCCGCCGACCAGCCGGCGAGGTCGCGGGCGAGGTGGTGGATCTCGTGTTCCGCGTGGTGCCGTTCGGACGTCTTCCGCAAGTCCCTGGCCAGCGCCGTCTCCGCGCGGTGCAGTTCCCGCAGGACGAGGTCGAGCTTCATCGGACGACCTCCTCGTCGACGGCCGCGGGCACCGGCTCGGCGACCGGGGCCGCCACGGCGCCGACCCGGCGCAGCGCGGCCGCGGCCGTCTTGAACAGCGGCTGCTTGGACACCGGGTCCCAGTCGGTGAAGGTGAGCTCGTTGGCCGCGCGATCGCCGTCCTTGCCCGCCGGGTGGTCGACGTCCCAGTAGCCGTAGTGGAACGGCAGGAACAGCACGCCGTCGCGGATGCCGCCGACGCGGACCCGGGCACGGACGGCACCGCGCGGGGTCGAGACCTCCGCGAGGTCGCCTTCGGCAAGCCCGGCGGCGGCCGCGTCCCGCTCGGACACCTCGAGCCACACCTCCGGCGCGGCCGCCCGCAGCTGTGGGGCGCGGCCGGTCTTCGTGCGGGTGTGGAAGTGGTAGAGGGTCCGGCCGTTGATCAGGTGGAACGGGTGGTCGTCGTCCGGCGTCTCGTGCGGCGGGAAGTACTCGGCGGCCTTGAGCATGGCCTTGCCGCCGGGGTTCATCGCCTGGTACTCGACCGGGTCCAGGGGTGTTCCGGTGATCAGGTCCCGGCCGTAGTCCTCGCAGTAGTCCGGCCGCGCCGGGAACTTGCCGTCGGTGTAGAGCCGTTCCGTCCCGTTCGGACGGTCGGCGGTGCAGGGCCACTGGATGCCGCCGGCTTCGCGCAGCTTCGCG
This sequence comes from Amycolatopsis sp. NPDC026612, assembly GCF_040638285.1. Classification (NCBI taxonomy): domain Bacteria; kingdom Bacillati; phylum Actinomycetota; class Actinomycetes; order Pseudonocardiales; family Pseudonocardiaceae; genus Amycolatopsis; species Amycolatopsis sp. NPDC026612. The sequence continues at coordinate 25,766 of NZ_JBEZYB010000008.1, read as the reverse complement.
TAGCTGAGGCCGCTGTAGTCGCACGGCCGCCCGGCCGACGCGCGTTTCCACCCCTCGAACGCGGTTTCGGGGTCGTGCCACTGCGGGAACGGTTCGCCGTCCTTGTCCCGGAAGTCCATTCGCCGCGCGTAGTCCAGGAAGATGTCGAGGTCCGCCCGCGCCTGCCCGGGCGGCTCGACCGCCTTCTCGGACAGGTGCACCGTGCGGTCGGCGTTGGTGAACGTGCCGGTCTTCTCGCCCCAGATGGCCGCCGGCAGCACGACGTCGGCGAGCTCGGCGGTCTCGGTGCGGAAAGCGTCCTGCACGACCAGGAACAGCCGCGGGGAGTCCAAAATGGACCGGATGCGGTGCAGCTCGGGCAACGAGACCGCGGGGTTCGTGGCCGACACCCAGAGGAACCGGATGGAGCCGGTCTCCGCGTAGCGCAGCATCTGCATCAGGTGCGTCGGCGGCGCGAAGTGCGGGACCCGGTCGACGTCGACGTTCCACACCGACGCCAGCTCGGCCACGTGCGTGTCGTTCGCCCAGTTGCGGAACCCGGTCAGGTCGCCGTCGGCGCCGCACTCGCGGGTGTTCTCCGCCGTGGGCTGGCCGTTCATCTGCAGCACGCCGGCGCCGGGCTTGCCCAGCATGCCGCGCAGCAGCACGAGGTTGTTGACCTGGACGGCGGCCGCGGACGCCTGGTGCGACTGGTAGAAACCCTGCAGGACCGTGCACAGCAGCCGCTCCGCCGTGCCCAGCAGCCGAGCGGCTGCCCGGATGTCCGCGGCGTCGAGACCGCAGATCTCCGCGGCGCGCTCGGGCGGGTACTCCGCGGCCATCGCCGCGACGTCGTCGTAGCCGATCGTGCAGCGCTCGACGTATTCGCGGTCGGCCCACCCGTGCTCGATGATCTCGTGCAGGATCCCGTTCATCAGCGCGACGTTGGTCCCGGGCAGCGGCGCCAGGTGCAGCGTCGCCGCCCGGGCGACCGGGGTGTCGCGCGGGTCGACGCAGAGCACCGCCGGCGGGTTGGGCCCGGCGAGCCGGTCGAGGACGCGCGACCACAGGACGGCCTGCGTTTCGGCCATGTTGTGGCCGAAGAGGGCGATGACGTCGGCGTGATCGACGTCGGTGTAGGACGACGGCTGGCCGTCGCAGCCGAACGACTCCTTCAGCGCCGCGGCCGCGGTCGCCGTGCAGAGCCGGGTGTTGCCGTCGAGGTGGTTCGTGCCGAGGCCGCCGCGGGCGATCGCGGCGAGCGTGTGGTACTCCTCGGCGAACAGCTGGCCGCTGGTGTAGAACCCGAGCGCGCCGGGCCCCTGCTCGTCGAGCAGTTCCTTGCTGCGCCGGACGATCAGCTCCATCGCCTCGTCCCAGCTCGCCTCGGCGAGCTCCCCGTTCTTGCGCACCAGCGGCGTGGTCAGGCGGTCCGGCGAGGAGTTGGCCTGCCAGCCGAAGAGGTCCTTCGGGTCGAGGCGGCCGTGGTTGACGCGGTCGCCGGCCCGGCCGCGGACGCCGGCGATCCGGCCGTCCTTCACCGCGATGTCGAGACCGTCGCCGTTGGAGTGCAGCACCGCGGCACTGCGGACCCAGCGGTCGACGTCGTCCGGCCGCAGGCCGTCGGCGAGGTGGCTGTCCACCCGGACCGGCCACGGCTCCCCCGGCCCGTAGGGCGTCCTGGTCCCCCAGGGCTCGGTGATTCCGTCGCGCTTCCCCACTGCAAGGACCTCCGATCACGACTTGAGCGGCGCTTGGGTACCCGCTCTCCACGCGCGCAAACCTTTTTGCCGCGAATCTAAGTTGCGTGACGCAAAAGTGAACGCGAATCCGATTCGTCCGCTTCGACCGCTCCGGCAAACCGCTTCAAAGCGGTGATCGCGGCCACGCGCGCCGCGGGGTCGAGCCGGTGCAGGACGCCCGCCAGCACCCGGCGGCGGTCGCGGTCGACGCGGTCGACCAGCTGACGCCCCGGTGCGGTCGGCGCGAGCAGCGTCTCCCGCCGGTTCAGCGGGTTGGGGGCCTTTTCCAGCAGGTTCAGCGCGACCAGCCGATCACACGCCCGGGTGACCGAAGACGGGTTCATGGCCAGCTCGCGCGCCACCCGGCCCATGGTGACCGGCGTCCGGTCGACCACCACCCGCAGCGCGCGGAACTGGGTCAGCGTCAGCTGCTCGGTGTTCCGTTCGACGGTCGAATCGGCGATCGTCACCATCGCGCGCAGCACCGCCAAGGCCGCGTCGATGCCCTCTTGCTCCACCCACGTTTGCGTCACGCAAGTATGATAGACGGTCAAAGCGGGTACAGCGCATCGTGAGCGCCCATGGCGACCACGGAAGGAGGCGTCCGCGCCGGTGAAACCGGATCCCGGGCACGCCGAGGCGGCGGCCCTGCGCGACTACGTCGAGACCGTCGCCGAGCTGCTGCGCGTCGAGCCGGCCGCGTCGTGGAGCGAACCCGGCAGCCCGTCGGCCGCCTACATCGCCCTGGCCGACCGGCACGCGGGCCGGTTGCTGATGCTGCAGTGGGCCGCCGACAGCGGGTGGTGCCTGGCTGTGGAACCGGACGGCGCGGAAGAGCCGTCGGTCCTGGTCCGGTGGCCCGAACCGGCGCGGCCACCGGCCGCCGTGGTGGCTCGCCGGGTCCACCAGGCGCTCACCGAAGCGGCACCGTACGGCAAAGGGAGTATTCATGAGCCAGACAGTCGGTGACTACCTGCTCCAGCGCCTCCGCGAGTGGGGCGTGGACCAGGTCTTCGCCTATCCGGGCGACGGCATCAACGGGATCGTCGCCTCCTTCGGCAAAGCGGACGACCAGCCCCGGTTCGTGCAGGCGCGGCACGAGGAAATGGCCGCGTTCTCGGCCGTCGGCTACGCCAAGTTCAGCGGCAAGGTCGGCGTCTGCATGGCCACCTCGGGCCCCGGCGCCATCCACCTGCTCAACGGGCTCTACGACGCGAAGCTCGACCACGTCCCGGTGGTCGCGATCGTCGGGCAGACAGCGCGCAGCGCGATGGGCGGCAGCTACCAGCAGGAGGTGGACCTGCAGGCGCTCTACAAGGACGTCGCGAGCGAATACCTCGTCGAGGTCAACGTCGCCGAGCAGCTGCCGAACGCGCTCGACCGGGCGATCCGGACGGCCGAGTCGTCCCGCTGCCCGACGGCCCTGATCATCCCCGCGGACCTGCAGGAGGAGGAGTACACCCCGCCGCAGCACGCGTTCAAGCAGGTGCCGTCCAGCCCGCCGGGCACGGCGTGGTCGCGGCCGGTCCCCGCGGAGCAGGACATCGAGGCGGCGGCCGAGGTGCTCAACGCCGGCGAGAAGGTCGCCATCCTCGTCGGGCAGGGCGCGCGCGGCGCGGCGGAGGAGGTCCGCCAGGTCGCCGAGGTCACCGGTGCCGGCGTGGCGAAGGCGTTGCTGGGCAAGGACGTCCTGCCCGACGACCTGCCGTGGGTGACCGGCTCGATCGGGTTGCTCGGCACCCGGCCGAGCTACGAGCTGATGCGCGACTGCGACACGCTGCTGATCGTCGGCTCGAACTTCCCGTACAGCCAGTTCCTGCCGGACTTCGGCCAGGCCCGCGCGGTGCAGATCGACCTCGACGGCCGGTTCATCGGGATGCGCTACCCGACCGAGGTCAACCTCGTCGGCGACAGCGCGGCCACCCTGCGCGCGCTGCTGCCGAAGCTGGCGAGCAAGCCGGACCGCTCGTGGCGCGAGACGATCGAGAAGAACGTGGCTTCCTGGTGGGAGACCGTCGAGAAGGAAGCCGCCGTCGACGCCGACCCGGTGAACCCGATGGCCATCGTGTCGGAGCTGTCGAAGCGGATTCCGGAGAACGCCATCGTCACCGCGGATTCCGGCTCCTCCACCAACTGGTACGCGCGCAATCTCCGGATGCGCGGGGAGATGCGCGGCTCGCTGTCGGGCACGCTGGCGACGATGGGCCCGGGCGTGCCGTACGCCATCGGGGCCAAGTTCGCCCACCCCGACCGGCCGGTGATCGCCCTCGTCGGCGACGGCGCCATGCAGATGAACGGCCTCGCCGAGCTGATCACCATCGCTCGCTACCAACACCTGTGGAGCGACCCGACCTGCGTGATCTGCGTCTTCCACAACAACGACCTCAACCAGGTCACGTGGGAGCTGCGGGCGATGGGCGGCGCGCCGAAGTTCGAGGAGTCCCAGACGCTGCCGGACATCGATTACGCGAGTTTCGCCCTGTCCCTCGGGCTGGCCGCCGTCACGGTCGACAAGCCGGACCAGCTGGCCTCGGCCTGGGACACCGCGCTGACGGCGGGCAAGCCGGCGGTGCTGGACGTCCGCTGCGACCCGGACGTGCCGCCGATCCCGCCGCACGCCACCTTCGAGCAGGTCAAGTCCGCCGCCCAGGCCGTGCTGAAGGGCGACCCCGACGCGCTGCACCTCGTCGCCCAGGGCGTCAAGACGAAGCTGCAGGAGTTCCTGCCGGGCGGGAAGCACTGATGACCCGGCAGCCGCCACGGGTCGAGCGGGTCGGCGCCCGGGCCTACCGGGTGCCGACCCCCGGCCCCGAGGCCGACGGCACGCTGACCTGGGACGCGACCACGATCGTCGTGGTGCACGTCGAAGGCGGCGGGGTCACCGGGCTCGGCTGGACCTACGCCGACGCGGCGTGCGTCCCGCTGATCGAAGGAAAACTGGCCCCGGTGGTCACCGGCCGCCCGCTGAGCGACGTGCCGGCGGCGTGGACGGCGATGCAGCGGGAGATCCGGAACCTGGGGCGGGCCGGGCTCGTGTCGTGCGCGCTGTCCGCCGTCGACATCGCCCTGTGGGACGCCGCCGCCCGGTGGCTCGACGTACCGGTGAGCCGCCTGCTCGGGCGGGTGCACGAGAGCGCGGACGTCTACGGCAGCGGCGGGTTCACCACGCTGTCCGGCGACGAACTCGCCGCGCAGCTGAGCCGCTGGGTGCACGAACTGGGCATCCCGCGGGTGAAGATCAAGATCGGCGAGTCGTGGGGCGGCGAGACCGGCCGCGACCTCGACCGGGTGGCGGACGCGCGCAAGGTGATCGGCGACAGGGCCGCGTTGTACGTGGACGCCAACGGCGCCTACTCGGCCGGGCAGGCCCGCCGCATCGCCGAGCGGCTCCTGGAGTGGGACGTGACCTGGTTCGAGGAACCCGTCTCCAGCGACGACCTCGCCGGGCTCGCGGCCGTCCGCTTCCCGGGTGGCCCCGACGTCGCCGCCGGGGAGTACGGCTACGACCTGCCGTGCTTCGCGCGGCTGCTGCCGGTCGTCGACTGCCTGCAGATCGACGTCACCCGCTGCGGTGGCTACACGGAGTGGCGCCGGGCCGCCGCACTGGCGGCCGCGGCCAACCGGGACGTCTCGGCGCACTGCGCGCCGAACCTGTCCGCGCACGCCGCGGTGGCCACCCCGAACTTCCGGCACATCGAATGGTTCGCCGACCACGAGCGGATCGAGCAGCGGTTGTTCGACGGCTGCCTCGACCCGGCCGGCGGCCGCGTGACGCCGTCGATGGCCGCGCCGGGGCACGGCCTGGCTTTCCGCGCCGAGGCGGCGGCCGAGTACGCCCGCTGAAGGAGGATCCGCGATGGGACAGATCCAGCTCCCCGATCCGGTGGTGCGCCACACGGATCACGAAGAAATCGACACCAGCGCGCTCGCCGCGGCGCTGCGCGAGCAAGTCGACGGCGAAGTGCGCTTCGACCGCGGCACGCGCGCGGCGTACTCGACCGACGCGTCCAACTTCCGGCAGGTACCCCTCGGCGTCGTGCTGCCCCGCACGCCGGACGACGCGGTGGCGGCGATCGCGGTCGCGCGCGAGTTCGGCGCCCCGGTCCTGTCCCGCGGCGGCGGCACCAGCCTCGCCGGCCAGTGCACCAACACCGCCGTCGTGCTCGACTTCTCGAAGTACTGCCACCGGCTCGAGTCCGTCGACGCCGAGGCGCGCACCTGCGTGGTGCAGCCGGGGATCGTGCTCGACGACCTCAACCGGCAGCTGGCGGACACCGGCCTGCGGTTCGGGCCGGAACCGGCGACGCACATGAACTGCACGCTCGGCGGGATGATCGGCAACAACTCCTGCGGCGCCACGGCCCAGCGCACCGGCAAGGTCGTCGACAACATCGCCCGCCTCGAGGTCCTCACCTACGACGGAACGCGCTTCTGGTGCGGCGAAACCACCGACGAGGAGTACGCCGAGATCGAACGCCACGGCGACAAGCGGGCCGCGATCTACCGGCAGCTGCGGCGGTTGCGCGACGAATACGGCGACGAAGTCCGCCGCCGGTACCCGGACATCCCGCGGCGCGTGTCGGGCTACAACCTCGACTCGCTGCTGCCGGAACACCACTTCGACATCGCCGGGCTGCTCGTCGGCAGCGAGTCCACCCTGGTCACCGTGCTGCGGGCCGAGCTGGAACTCGTCCCCGTGCTGCCCGAGCGGACGCTGGTGGTGCTCGGCTACCCGGACATCGCCACCGCCGCCGACGCCGTGCCCGCGGTCCTCCCGCACGAGCCGGTGGCCCTGGAAGGCGTCGACCACAAGCTGATCCGCGATCAGCAGATCAAGGACATGAACCCCAAGGCCCTCGGCGAGCTGCCGCACGGGCGCGCGTTCCTCATGGTGCAGTTCGCCGCCGGCACCCACGAGGAAGCCGAGCAGCAGGCGCACAAGATGCTCGACGCCCTGCACGGCACCGAGCACGAGGCCGACGTCGAGTTCCTCGACGACCCGGCCCGCGAGCACGAGCTGTGGCAGGTCCGCGAAGCCGGGCTCGGCGCCACCGCGCACCTGCCGGGGCGGCCCGACACCTTCGAGGGCTGGGAGGACTCCGCCGTCGCGCCGGACCGGCTCGGCGAGTACCTGCGGAAGCTGACCGCGCTGTACGAAGAGTTCGGCTACGCCGGCGACACGGGCCCGAGCCTGTACGGCCACTTCGGCCAGGGCTGCGTGCACACCCGGATCCCGTTCGACCTCTACAGCGCCGACGGTGTCGCCACCTACCGCCGGTTCATGGAACGCGCCGCCGACCTCGTCGCCGAGCTGGGTGGATCGTTCTCCGGCGAGCACGGCGACGGCCAGTCCCGCGGCGAACTGCTGCCCAGGATGTTCGGCGCCGACCTGGTGACCGCGTTCGGCAGGCTGAAAGCCGTCTTCGACCCGGGGAACCGGATGAACCCCGGCAAGGTCGTCGCGCCCTACCGGCTCGACGAGAACCTGCGCCTCGGCGCCGGCTGGGCGCCTGCCGACCCGCAGGACCTGTACTTCCGGTTCCCCGACGACGGCGGCTCGTTCGCCCAGGCCGCCAACCGCTGCGTCGGCGTCGGCCGGTGCCGGCAGCACACCACGAGCGGCGGGCAGGTCATGTGCCCGTCGTACCAGGTGACCGGTGAGGAGGAACACTCCACGCGCGGGCGGGCGCGGCTGCTGTTCGAGATGCTCGACGGCCACGGCGACAGCCCCGTCGGCGACGGCTGGCGCTCGACCGACGTGCGCGAAGCCCTCGACCTGTGCTTGGCGTGCAAGGGGTGCAAGACCGACTGTCCGGCCAATGTGGACATGGCGACGTACAAGGCGGAGTTCCTCGCCCACCACTACGAAGGGCGCCCGTGGCGGCGCCCGCGGTCGGACTTCACGATGGGCTGGCTGCCGGCGTTCGCCCAGGTCGTGGGCCGGCTGCGGGCCGGTCGCGTGGTCAACGCCCTGACGCACGCGCCGGGGCTGTCCCGGCTGGCGACGCTCGCCGCGGGCGTCGAGGACCGGGAAGTCCCGTTGTTCGCCGGGGAAACGCTGCAGCAGTGGTTCACCCGGCGCGGCCCGGCCGGCACCGGCGCCCGCGGAACGGTGCTGCTGTGGCCGGACACGTTCACCAACTCCTTCCACCCGCACGTCGGGCAGGCCGCCGTCCGGGTCATGGAGGACGCGGGGTGGCGGGTGACGATGCCGTCGGCGGCCCTGTGCTGCGGGCTGACGTGGATTTCGACCGGCCAGCTGGGCGTCGCGAAGCACATCCTGGCGCGCACGGTCCGGGAACTGGCCGCGCACCTGCACGACGGCGGGCTCGTCGTCGGCCTGGAACCCAGCTGCACCGCGGTGTTCCGCTCCGACGCGGCCGACCTCTTCCCCGGCGACCAGGACGTCCGGCGGCTGCGCGCGCAGACCGTCACCCTCGCCGAACTGCTCACCGAACACTCCCCCGGCTACCGCCCGCCCCGGCTCGACGCGAAGGCGATCGCGCAGGTCCACTGCCACCAGCACGCCGTCATGGGCTGGGACGCCGACCGGAAGCTCCTCGAAGCCGCCGGCGTCGACGCCGAGCACCTCGACTCCGGGTGCTGCGGCCTGGCCGGCAACTTCGGGTTCGAGAAGGGCCACCTGGAGGTCTCGGAGGCGTGCGCCGAGCGGGTCCTGCTCCCCCGCGTCCGGGACGCCGCGCCGGACACCGCCGTGCTGGCCGACGGCTTCAGCTGCCGCACCCAGCTGCACGAGCTGGACAGCGGCGGCCGCGAAGGGGTCCACCTGGCGGAGCTGCTGGCCCGGGGGCTCGGCTCGCCGCCGGAGACCCCGCGGCGGGGGAAACGGACGGCGGTGGCCGCCGCACTCGGCGCCGCGGCCGTGGGAGCCGCCGCCCTGGGCACCGCCGTGGCGCGGCGGGCCCGATGACGCGCCGGGTCGCCGCCGCGCGGATCGTGTGGGGCGGCGGGGTACTGGCGGCTTCGCGGTACCTCCCGGTGCCGCGGAAAGTGGTGCTGGCACTGGGTTTCCGGCACCTCGCGCAGGGCGCGGCCGTCCTGCGGCGGCCGGACGGGGTGGTGGCCCGGCACGGCTGGACCATCGACGTGGCGCACAGCGTCAGCATGCTCGGCCTGGCCGCGGTGTCCCGCCGGTGGCGGGCCGCCGCGCTGGCGAACGCGGTGACCGCGGCCGTCTGGGCCCGCGCGGCCCGCATCGGAGAACGGAGAAAAGCATGACCGGACAGGACAACCAGGTCGTCGTCGTGACCGGGGCCAGTGGCGGCATCGGCCGCGCCGTCGCCCGGGCCTTCGGCGCCCGGCACGCCCGCGTCGCCCTGCTGGCCCGCGGTGAGGGAGGGCTGGCCGCCGCCGCCGAAGACGTCACCCGAGGCGGGGGGACGGCGCTCGCGATCCCCACCGACGTCGCCGACTTCGACCAGGTCGACGCCGCGGCCGAGCGGACCGAGAAGGAGCTCGGCCCGATCGACGTGTGGGTGAACGTCGCGTTCACGTCGGTGTTCGCGCCGTTCGACGAGATCGAGCCGGACGAGTTCCGCCGCGTCACCGAAGTCAGCTACCTCGGCTACGTACACGGCACCCTGGCCGCGCTGCGGCGGATGAAGCCGCGCGACCACGGCACGATCGTGCAGGTCGGCTCGGCCCTCGCCTACCGCGGGATCCCGCTGCAAAGTGCTTATTGCGGCGCGAAGCACGCCATCCAGGGCTTCAACGAGGCCCTGCGCTGCGAGCTCCTGCACGACGGCAGCCACGTCCGCACCACGATGGTGCAGATGCCGGCGGTCAACACGCCGCAGTTCTCGTGGGTCCGGTCCAAGCTGCCGCACCAGGCGCAGCCGGTGCCGCCGATCTACCAGCCGGAGGTCGCCGCCCGCGCGGTGCTGCACGCCGCCGGCCACCCGCGCCGGCGGGAGTACTGGGTCGGGGGCAGCACCGCCGGCACCCTCGTCGCGAACGCCGTCGCCCCCGGCATCCTCGACCGCTACCTCGCCCGGACCGGCTACCGGTCCCAGCAGACGAGCGCGGACAAGCCGGACCACCAGCCGGAGAACCTGTGGACCCCGGCCGACCGCGCCCGGGACTTCGGGGCCCACGGCCAGTTCGACGGCAAGGCGACACCGCGCAGCTTCCAGCTGTGGGCGAGCCGCCACCACGGCCTCGTCGCCGCCGGCGGGAGCGCGCTTGCCGCGACGGCGCTGGCCGTGTGGCGCCGGACCCGGTCGTGACGGCTCGGACCGCGCAGCCTCGCCCGGCGGACATCGGCCGAAAGGACGAGGGCCCGGCAGGCGAACCGCCCCTTCGGCCGAGGTGACGGCGCCGTCCCTGCCCCTAGCTTGGTCGGCAGCTGGAAGCGGCCCGGGGAGGGATCATGAAGTTCACCGCCAAGCGAGCCGTGGTGTCCGCGGTCGCGGCCGGGGCCGCCGTGGTGGCGATCGGCGCCACTGTCGTCGCCACCGCGGCGGATCCCGTCGCCCCCGAGGTCGTCGTCGCGACCCCGGCCGAAGCCGGGCACGAGAACGAGGGCAAGTACACCGCCGGGGACTACGTGCTCCACGTGCACGAACTGAACGACGACGGCGAGGGCATGAACACCGCCATCGGACCCGGGACCACGTACTACTCGAAGACCCTGCACGGCGCCGGCACCTGGCGGCCCACGGTCGTCAAGTTCTCGGCCGGCCGCGACGCCGACGCGCCGATCGTGTTCGCCTACCCTGTCCCCGCGCCGGGCCGGATCGTCGACTGCGCGGCCTCCGGGACCGAAGCCGCGCCGCAGGTGCGCTGCGAAACCAAGCCGGCCCGCTGACCCCTCGCGCCGGTGCCCCCTCCGGCGTCACAGCCCCAAGGCGCTCACCAGCAGCGCGGCCACCGCGGCGCGGTGCGCGGGGCTGTCCTGCCACCGCAGCCGGCGGCCGGCCTCGACCACCACACCGAACCCGGCGTGCACCAGCACGCGCGCCTGGCGCGCGTCGAGTTCGGGACGGGCTTGGCGCAGGTGCTGCTCCCAGACGGCGATGTGCTCGCGCTGCGCCTCGACCAGCGGGCGGCGCAGGACGTCCGGCAAACCGGCGATTTCGGCGTTGGCCACGCTGTTGAGGGCGCTGTGCTCGAAGCTGTACGCCACGTACGTCGCCGTCAGGGCGCTCAGGGCGTCGTGCGGGCCGGTCACCCCGTGCAGGTTGTGGTCGACCGCCTGGGCCAGCAGGCCCGCCGCCTGCAGGCACGCGGCCGCCAGGATGTCGGCCTTGCCGGGGAAGTACCGGTAGAGCGCGGACGGCACCAGCCCCACGGCCTCGGCGATCCGGCCGTTCGTGACGGTGGCGAACCCGTCCCGTTCGAACAGCGGGACGGCCGCCGCGAGGATTTCCGAACGCCGGGTCCGGGGCACCGGCGGGGCCGGGACCTCGACGAACCGCGCGTGCGCCGCGACGGGGCCGGTGGCGGCCACCCGCCGGGCCGCGGCCTGCAGCAGGTCCCCGACCCGGCGCCGGCCGATCGAGTTGTGGTGGGTCGTGACCGACCCGATGGCCCCCAGCGCCGCCACGGCCCGCAGGTGCTCGCCGGGCCAAGGGTGCTCGCGCCGCACCGCCGCCGCCACGCGCTCGACGACATGCGCGAACTTCGCCGCGAGCAGCCGGCGGTCTTCGCGCTCGAGGTAGCGGGCCTCCCAGCGGTACACGCCACCGGTCTCCCGGTGCGCGACGGTGACACCGGTGACGGCGGCGAAGGTCTCCGCCAGGGACGCGTCCGGGGGTACTTCGGCGAGCGCGGCGACGAGCCGGTCCGCCATGACGTTCGCGCACTCGGCGAACAGTGCGTACTTGTTCGGGAAGTGCCGGTACAGGGCGGCCGCGGTGATGCCCACGCGCGCCGCGATCTCCTCCATGGACGCCGCGTGGTAGCCGCGCTCGCTGAACACCGCGGCGCCCGCCTCGACGATGAGCTGCCTGCGGTTGCGGGGCCGGACGGCCGCGGCCGGCTGGGCGGTCACCGCGGCCGCCGGAGAGTCGTGCGCGAGGCCATGCGTGTCAGTCAACCACAGGCAGCCCGGCTCTTGCCGACCCACGAATCAGCTTCTATGTTAATGAGAAATCTCCTCTCAAGTACCGCTCACGACCAGCCTGACCGGCTACTGCCTACCAAGGAAGCTAGGTAAGTAAATGAGCAATCTCAGCAGGAGAAACGCCCTTTCGCTCGGCGTCGCGCTGGGTCTGGTGGGCGCGGCGAGCGTCGTCCCGGCCTGGGCGTCGACGGCCGCGGCCGACCCCTGGTGGGTCTGGGACGACGAAGTGGACCGCCTGATGGCGGGCGTCCTCGACACCGGCGGGGTCCCCGCGGTCAACACCGCGCTGCGCTCGTGGGTGAACAACGGCGACGCCCTGCCGGGCGGCCTGCCCGCCGACCTCGCCGGCTACCTCCAGCGGGTCAACCGGTTGCCCGCCTGGGCCGACGCCGGCAAGCTGCGCCGCGCCGCCGACTTCAACCGGCGCAAGGACACCTACCTGTTCCTGCTGTACGGCCTCGGCAGCGGCATCATGAGCACGGTGATCCCGCGGGAGGCCAGGTCGGTCTACTGGTCCGCGGGCGGCGCCGCCATGCAGGACCGCGCGGCCAAGACGTTCACCTTCGGCTACGACCTGAGCGAAGCCGGCGCCTTCGAACCGACGGGCCAGTTCGTGGTCACGGCGAACAAGACGCGGCTCGTGCACGCCGCGGTGCGCCACCTGCTGCCGCAGTCACCGCACTGGCGGGCGGCCGCCGACGAGCAGGTGCCGATCAGCAACGGCGACATCCTGGTGACCTTCCACAGCCTCGGGACGTTCGTGCACCGGAAGCTGCGCGACTGGCACGTCCCGATGTCGGCCGCGGACGAGGACGCCTTCCTGCACCAGTGGCAGGTCGCCATCCACCTGCTCGGCGTGCGGGACGAGTTCATCCCGCAGACGTGGGCCGCGGCGGACGCGCAGTCGGCCCAAGTGCTCACGCCGCTGCTCGCTCCGACCGCCGAGGGCAAGGAACTGGCCGCGGACCTGCTCGGCCTGACCGCCCAGGTCGACCTGGGCGTCACGCGCGGATTCCTGAACGAGTTCGTGCGGTACGTGCTCAGCGACGAAGTGGGCGACTGGCTCGGTTTAAAGCGCGACTACGCGGCCGCGGCACTGGTCCGCACCGGGTGGCCCGCGTACATCGCCTTCCGGGAAGGGCTGCTGCCCATCGCCCCGGCCGGGTTCTACCTCTTCGACCAGTTCGTGCGCGCGCTCGCCATGCTGTTCCTGAACCGGGGCACGTCCCCGGCGAGCACGCCCATCACGATCCCCACCGCCAACCGGCCCGGCGCCTGAACGCACCCGGCCGGGCGACGAGCCGGCTCCGCGGCCGGTTCGCCGAACGGCGTACCGGCCGCGGAGCGGTGATCGTGCGGGAGACTCAGCGATAGCCGGCTGCGACGACGTTCGCCTGGACCGCGCTTTCGGTCGCGTCCGAGGGGTAGCCCGCAACCATCGCCCCTTCGTAGAACGTCCCCGCGCTCAGGTTCGCCCCGCCGCCGGGTTTGCAGCAGTCGCCGCCGCTGCCCAGGATGATCGCCCCCTGCTTCTTCATCGGGCTGTAGCCGCCGGGGAGGCCGCCGTCCCACATCGTCGTGAGGCCGCCCGACTGGGCGTTGCTGCCCTTGAGCGCGAACCGGGACGTCCCGTTGTTCTTCAGCATCGCCGTGACGAACTTGCTCGGCAACGCCCGCTGGTTCGGGTTCCACTGCTGGCTGCCACCCGGGTACAGCCCCCACTCGAGGTCGGCCTGCACCCACGGACCCGAGCCCTGGCACCCGCCGAACCAGCACTCCGTGCCGAAGTTGATCGCGTCCATCGCGCCGGCCGCGTCGGCCTTCCGGGTCGTCTCGCTGTTGCCGTAGTCGAAGCAGCAGCCGCTGTTGACGTGCGTCCCGCTGGTCACCATGTACATGCCTTCGGGAGCGCTGCCGGTCGGCACGCCGGTCAGGTGGCCGTCGCGCCAGTAGCTGTTGCCGGGGTTGATGAAGAGGGAGTACGCCTTCGTGCCCCCGACCGTGAGCGACTCCGAGGTCGCCTTCGCCGGGCTGCTCTGGTTGGAGCCGGGGACCGTGGCCGATCCCTGGTACCACAGGTCGTTCCCGCGGCCGGACTGGTCGTAGACCACCGTGACGACGCAGGACGTGCCGGCGCAGAACGCGTCCTGCGCGGCCGCGTCGGCGTTGCCGCCCGCCGCCAGGACACCGACGTTCCTTGTCGTGTTGTCGGACGAGCGCCGGACCTGGTAGAGGCTGCCGGCGTAGGTGCCGTAAAGAGCCCGGACCGTGCTGTGCGCGGCGACGCACGGCGTGCCGCCGGAAGCGTAGATGTCGCAGGGCGCCGTGCCGGTCGGGGGCGGCGGGGTCGTCGCCACGCTCCACTGCTGGTTGCTCTGACCGTGGCAGGTCCACAGGACGACCGCGGTGCCGTTGGCCGTGCCCGCGCCGGTCACGTCCAGGCACAGCCCCGACTGGCTGCCGCTGATCGTCCCGTCGGCGTTCTGCCGCCACTGCTGGTTCGCCCCGCCGTGGCACGACCAGATGATCGCCGCCGTGCCGGGCGACGTCCCGTTGCCGGAGGCGTCCACGCACCGCGTGCCGCCCATCGTCCGCAGCTCACCCGCCGCGGTGAATTCGTACGCCTGCCCGGGCTGGTTCGAGCAGTCCCGGATCTCCAGCGCCGTTCCCGGTGCATCGGTGCCGCCCTTGACGGTCAGGCACCGTCCCGACGCCGCGCTCGCCAGCTGCGTCGGCGCCGCCGAAGCCGGCACCGCACCGGCCAGCGCCGTCACCACCATCGCGGCCACCATCACGATCACGCGCACGGACACGCTTCCTCCTCGGGTCGTCCGTCCTGGCTGGACAGCAGCATCATGCCGACTTCCGCGGCACCAGCTCGGTGTCGAGCACGGTGCACCGGCGCGCGGGCGCGCCGTCGATCATCGCCAGCAGTTCCGCGGTCATCCGGGCGCCCATTTCCTCGACCGGCTGGCGCACGGTGGTGAGCGGCGGGTCCGTCCAGCAGCTGATCGGCAGGTCGTCGAACCCGACGAGGGCGACGTCACCGGGTACTTTCCGCCCTGCGCGGCGAAGTGCGCGCAGGGCCCCGACCGCCATCATGTCCGAGGCGGCGAAGATCCCGTCGATGTCCGGCCGCCTGCTGAGCAGCCGGGACGTCGCGTACTCGCCGGACGCCTGCCCGAAGTCCCCGCACACCACGAGGCTCTCGTCGTACCGGCCGGCCCGCGTCATCGCCTGCCGGTACCCGAGCAGCCGGTCCACCCCGGCGGTCATGTCCTGCGGCCCGGCGACGGTCGCCACGGTGTGGCGTCCGCCGTCGAGCAACCGCTGGGTGGCCAGCCGTGCACCTCCTTCGTTGTCCGCGTCGACGTACGGCAGCCGGCCCGCTCGCCCCTCCTGGACCGGCCGGCCGCCGCACACCACCGGAATGCCCAGCCAGTCGAGGTCGAGCGGCCGGCGGCCGTGCATGCCGACGATCAACGCGCCGTCGACGTGCCCGCCGTCGAGGAACCGCACCACGGGAGCCTGGTAGTCCTCCGTGGCCGGCACGGTGAGCAGCACGAGCTGCACGCCCACCGAGGCCAGTTCCCGGCCGACCCCGGCGGCGATCCGCGGGACGTAGGGATCGGTGAACAACCGGGGCACTTCCTCGCACACCACCAGCGCGACGGACCCGGTGTGCCGGGTGCTCGCCGCCCTGGCCGCCCGCTGCCGGGCGTAGCCCAGCGCCAGCATCGCGGACTCCACCTGTTTGCGCCGTTCCGGGCTCACCCGGGGGAATCCGTTCAGCACGCGGGAAGCGGTGGCGATCGACACCCCGGCCGCCCGCGCGACGTCGGCCAGGGTGGGACGGAAGCCGCTGGACGGCTCGGCGATCGACATGGCTCAGGCGCGCTGGAGCTGGAATCGCTGGTTCGGATTCCCGGTGAACGTCCACTGGGAAATCCGTGCGCCGTCGGCGGTCGAGACTCCCCAGACGTCCAGCGCCAGGCCGCTCAGCCGGTTCACCAGGCTCACCGCACCGCTGCCCTGGTCGACGACCCGCCACTGCTGGGCGGTGGCGTTGGTGTCGGCCTGCTGGCTGATGTCGGCGCCGGTGTTCGCGTTCGCCGCCTGCAGCACGAGTCCGCTGTTGCGGGCCCGGACCCGGTAGTAGCCGTCACCGGAATCGACGAAGTCGAACTGCTGGCTGAGGCCGCCGTTGGCCGACTCCTGCTCGATGAGCGCCCCGGCCGCCGTCGACGCGCCGGTGATCCCCATGAGCTTGCTGCTGTGCTGGGCCACCAGCTTGTAGTTGACGCCGGTCTGGACCGGCGAGGTCGGCTGGGTGGAGGAGTCGAACTGCGTGATGAACTTCCACACCTCGCCCGAGGTCCAGGTCTGCCAGCCGTCGCAGGTGCAGCCGTCCCGCGGGCCCGGGTCGTGCCCCGCGCCGTCGAACGCGGCCCAGACCACCGGATAGCCGGGTTTGCAGCCGGAGTACGCCGTCACGATGTGGGTCAAGCTGCCGTTGGCCGGCTCCGGCGGGTTCTGCGGGGTGCAGCCGTTGTTCCGGACGAACTGGTCGCGCAGCGAGCGTCCCGAGGCGATGGGCAGCACGTTGTCGCGGAGGCCGTGCAGACCGATGTAGGCGACGGGCTGCGTGCCGCCGCTGCAGCCGCTGAGGTTCGCGCCGGAATAGACGGCGACCGCTCGGAAGACCGTCGGCCGGGCGCAGGCGAGCGCGTAGCTCATCGCGGCGCCGTAGCTGAAGCCGCCGGCGAAGACCTGGGACGTGTCGACGCACAGGGCGCTTTCGAGCTGCTTCAGCATGTCGTCGATGAAGGTGACGTCCTGACCGCCGGGGTTGGCCCAGCCGTTGCCGTTGCCCTGGGGCGCCACGAAGATCGTGCCGTTGCCGGCGTTGTCGGCCAGCCGCCGCAGCCCGTAGTAGGACCAGTTGTAGCCGTCGGTCCCGCCCGAGTCGACGTCGTTCGCGGTGCCGCCGCGCCAGTGGAGACCGACGAACAGGCGGTAGGAGTGGTTGTTGTCGTAGTTGGCCGGCACCCGCAGGATGTAGCTGCGGTTCTGGCCGCCGCTGGAGATCGTGTGGTTGCCGCTCGTCAGCCCGGGGGCCTTCCCGCAACCCGCGGTGCCGGCGGCCGCGACGGCCGGGCCGGCCGCGGCGGGGGCGGGCGCTGCCGCCTGCGCGGTGCCGCTCGCGACCAACGCGAGCACGGCTCCGAGCACGGCGGAGGCGAACCGGGATCTATGCCTTGCCATCACAGGGCTCCCTCTGTCTTCGGACGTCGTTGTCCTCCGGGGTCGGGGGAACCCCGGAGCAGAATGGTCCACAATGGAACGATCACCGGTTTCCCGGGATCGGGATGTTCAGCGCCCGAAGAGCCGCCGCTGGATCTCCCGGCGGTAGTCCTCCAGGGTGTTGTCGAGGTGGACGGCGGCGGCCTGGGCCGCCGCGTCCGGGTCGCCGTCGCAGATCGCCTGGTAGATCGCGCGGTGCTCGTCGACCGCGCCCGCCGCGTGCCCGCCGATCCCGCCGGACATCCCGATGATGTTCGACTGGCGTTGCAGGCGGCGGGCCTCATGCACGGCCGCGACGAGGAACTGGTTGTGGGAAGCGGCGGCGATCCCGGCGTGGAAGTCGTCGTCGCCCCGGTCGAACAGCATGGTCTGACCGGTCAGGTGGCCGTGCCGGCAGGTTTCGGCGGCGGCCTCGATCGCGCGCAGTTCCGCCGGGGTCGCGTTGGCCGCCGCCAGCCTGCTGGCGGCGGTCTCCTGGATCCGGCGGAATTCGAAGAGCATGTAGACGTGGTCGAGATCGGCAGGGAGGAAGAACCCTCCCCACCGGGAAGCGCCGAGCATGCCCTCGTCGTCGGAGACATACAGCCCACGTCCTTTGTGCGCTCGCACCCGGCCGATCGCCGAGAGGATCTTGACGGCCTCCCGTACGACGGTCCGGCTGGTTCCCATCCGTGCCGCCAGTTCGTTCTCGGTCGGCATCCGGTCGCCGGGCCGCAGCTCCAGTTCGGCGATCAGCCGCAGGATCTGCTCCGCCACCACCTCATAGCCGGGGCGGTACGGGACCGGTGGTACTACTTCCTCGTCACGGGTCACTCGATGAGTATGACTCAGTAACTCCGGCAGCACCTTACCTCGCCCACCCGGCATCCGGTCAATCTTTGTCAGGACGAATTGAAAATTACACCTCGGGCGCCCGCAAGAGGGGCGAGACGGAGCAATGAGCATGCCTATTGCTTGACGCCGGGGGGGCGCGCTGCTCTCATAGATCACCGAGCCACCAACGGAAAACCGCCGGCTGATGTCGAAACTTTCGATAGCCAGTCGGACCGGCCTCGCGAATGAGTCAGACACATCCTGCACCGGTCCACCCGGCCGGCTTACCGACGGGTGCCACGACGAAGTGGAGTAGCTGATGAGGGGCAGGAGACACGCGGCCGTCCTCGCCGGGGCACTGGCCATGGCGATCGCGGGGTGCGGCAGCGGCGGCGGTACGGCGCCGGCCCAGAACAGCTTCACACCGGCACCCCAGACCGGCGGAACCCTGACGGTGTGGGTGGATTCGACCCGCATGGCCGCCGCCCAGCTGTACCAGAAGCAGCACCCCGAGGAGAAGCTGGACATCGTCAGCTACGACGGGGACGCCAACGGTTCGAACTACCTCCAGACCAAGGTGAGCCTGTTCAACCGGACCGGCAACGGCTGGCCGGACGTGGTGTTCAGCTCCCAGAACAACGAAGTGTCCTGGGCCAGGCAGGCCAACTTCACCGCGCCGCTGAACAAGGGACTGCTCGACAAGTCCATTTTGGATGGCTGGGCGCCGGGCGCCAACGATCCGTGCACGGTGGAGGGCACGGTGTACTGCCTGCGCAACGACCTCTCCCAGACCGTGCTCTGGTACAACACGGCGCTGATGAAGCAGTGGGGCTACCAGGTACCAGCGACGTGGCCGGAGTACCAGGCACTGGGCCAGAAGGTGGCCACCGAGCACCCTGGCTACCTGGTCGGGGCGGCGGGCGACACCTTCACGCCGGAGATCTACCTCTGGGCGAGCAAGTGCGGCGCCAACCGGATCACCGGGCCGAAGGCCGTCACGGTGAACGCGACCGAGCCGAACTGCACCCGGATGGCGCAGCTGCTGGACACGCTGGTCAAGGCCGGCAGCATGTCGACCAGCAGCGTGTTCAGCTCCGACTTCGACAAGAACTCCGCGGACAAGATCCTGATGATGCCCGGCCCGTCCTGGTACGGCGGCTCGCTGTTCAAGGAGACTTTCAAGACCCCCGCCGGCCAGGTGGCGGTCGCGCCGATGCCCCAGTGGCCGGGCGACCCGGCACCGTCGGTGGGCAACGTCGGCGGCGGCACGTGGCTGGTTTCCGCGCACAGCCACAACCTCAAGGCTGCCACGGACTTCCTGACCTGGGTGACCACCTCGGACGACTACCAGGGCAAGCTGGCGCCCGGCTACCCGGCGCACCAGGCGGCCGCGAAGACGTGGCTGGCGAACCAGGCGGCCTCGGGCTACTACTCGGGCGACATCGCCGCGCCGCTGCAGGCCGCGGCCGGCCAGGTCTGGTCCGGCTGGGGCTACGGCCAGTTCAGCCAGGAGGCGATCTGGGCCGCCACCGTGACCCCCGGCCTGACGGCGGGCAAGACCATCGTGTCGCTGCTCCCGGCGTGGCAGACCGCCATCGAGAACTACGCCCGGTCCACCGGCTACGAAGTCAAACAGCAATGACCGCGCCGGTGGCCGGGCGACGGCGCGCCGGCCGGGCGGGCTACGGTTTCGTCGCCGCCTACCTGGTGCTGCTGATCGCCTTCGGCGTCGTCCCGACCGGCTACGCGATCTCCTTCGCGGTCACCGACGCGGGCGGTGGCTTCACCGGGCTGACGAACTTCCTGACGGCAGCCCAGGACTTCCGGTTCGCCGCGGCCATCGGGCACGTCGCGCTGTACCTGGTCTTCTGGCTCGCCGCGCTGGTGGTGTTCGTGGTGGGGCTGGCCCTGCTGCTGCACCGCCTCGGCGGCCGCCCCACCGGCCGGGCCCTGCGCTTCCTCTACTACATCCCGGGTGCCCTCGCCGGCGCGGCGAGCGTCCTGGTGTGGCTGTTCATGCTGGACCCGGCGGTCAGCCCGGCCGGGTTCCTGCTGCGCGGCCTGGGTTTCGACACGTTCGGCCAGGTCGTCGCGCTCGAGCACCTGCCGGTGCTGTTCACGCTGATCGCGTTCTGGACCGGCGCGGGCGGCTGGATCGTCGTGCTGTACGGGGCGTTGAACACCATCTCCCCCGACGTCCTCGAGGCGGCGCGGATCGACGGCGCCGGGGCCTGGCAGACCGCGTGGCGGATCCAGATCCCGTTGCTGCGCAAGTGGATCGTCTACATGGTGATCCTCACCTTCGCCGGTGGCACCCAGCTGTTCGTGGAGCCGCAGCTGCTGTCCCAGGCCAGCGTCGGCGTGGCCGGCCGGGACTACTCACCCAACCAGCTGTCCTACGACTTCGCCTTCCAGAACAACGACGTCGGCACCGCGGCCGCCATCTCGGTCGAGCTGCTGGTGGTCGGCCTGGTCGTCGCGGCCGTGTTCGTGACCCGGTCGAGGTTCTTCGATGCCGATTGACCTCGAGCGGCCTTCCGCGCCGGCCCGCGCCGCGGCCCCGGCGGCGGCCCCGCGCCATCCGCGACGGCGACGCCGGCCGCCGAACCCGCTGCCCGGCGTGGTGCTCACGCTGTTCGTGCTGTTCTTCGTGCTGCCGGTGCTGTGGCTGCTGCTCGCCGCGACGAAGACCGACGACCAGCTGGTGCACGGTCATCCGCTGTCCTTCGGTTCCTGGCAGGCGCTGGGCGCCAACTGGAAGGCGCTGACCGCCTACCAGGGTGGCGCGATCTTCGAGTGGCTGGGCAACTCGGCGCTCTATTCGTCCTTCGCGCTCGTGATCACGCTGTTCGTGGCGGTGCCCGCCGGGTACGCGCTGGCCAAGACCGCGTTCCGCGGCCGGCGCGCGCTGCTCGTGACGACCCTGGTCGTCATGCTCATGCCGAACGCCACCCTCGTGGTGCCGCTGTTCCTGGAGCTCAACACCGTGCACCTGATCGGCACGATGTGGTCGATCGTCCTGCCGTACGCGTTCTACCCCTTCGGCGTGTACCTGGCCTACATCTACTTCACCACCGCTCTCCCGGAAGACCTGCTCGACGCGGCGCGGCTCGACGGCTGTTCGGAGTTCGGCGTGTTCCGCCGGGTCGCCCTGCCGCTGGCCACGCCGGTGGTCGCGCTGGTCGGGTTCTTCAGCTTCGTGGCCAACTGGACCAACTACTTCCTGCCGTACGTGATGCTGCCGGAGAGCGGCCAGTTCCCGGTCCAGGTCGGTCTCGGCACGCTGCTGAACGACGTGCCCCAGTTCAACCCGACCGTCGGCGGGCTCGCCGTCGAACGTCCGGTGCTGGCGCTGGCCACGCTGCTGGCGATCACCCCCGTGCTCGTCGTCTTCCTGTTCTCCCAACGGTTTCTCGTCACCGGCATGCTCGCCGGCGCCACCAAACACTGATCCGCCCACGCGAACGGGAGGACGCCAGGGATGGACCCCGCGATCACGGCCTCGGTGCCGCTGCTGGAACCGCCGGGCTGGGCACTGGCTCAGCGCGGCCTGTTCGACCTGCTCGACCGCGCCTGGCGCGCGTTCGACCACGGCTTCACCGGCCCGGACGGCCGGCTGGCCTACCGCGGCAGGCTCTCCACCCGTGACGGGGTGGACGACTTCTACGAGACCTTCTTCAACTGGCCGCAGCTCTACCTGCTCGGCGGGGCCGACGACCTGCTCCCCGCGGCCGAGCGGCACTGGGAAGGCGTCACCCGCCAGCTCACCGAGCTGGGGATGCTGCACGACGAGTACGAGCGCGGGTACGACTGGTTCCACCAGGGCGAAAGCCTGCTGCTGTTCTACTTCCTGTGCCTGGCGGCGCCCGATCGCTGGACCGAGCGGGCGCGGCGGTTCGCCGACCTCTACGTCGACCCGGCGCACGGCAACTACGACCCGGCGCACCGGATCATCCGCCGTCCCCACAACGGCAGCGACGCCGGCCGGGAAGGCCTGTTCGACGGCGACTCCTACCCCTGGCTGCCCGAAGAAGCCCGGATGTACGGCTTCCCCCTGGACTGGGTCCTGCCGCCCGGTACCGAAGAACCCCCGCGCGAGCACGATCCCCGGCTGGGCGACCAGCTGCGCCGGCGGGTGGGTGTCGGCGACACCGCGGTCAACCTGGCCACCACCGGGCTGGTCCTCAACGCGCTGATGCTGACCGGTGAGTCGCGCTACCGGGACTGGATCGCCGAGTACGTCGGCGCCTGGTGCGCCCGCGCGGCCGCCAACGGCGGGATCATCCCGGACAACGTCGCCCCGGACGGCCGGGTGGGCGGGCTGCTGGAGGGCCGCTGGTACGGCGGGCACTACGGCTGGTCGTGGCCGCACGGCTGGTACAGCGTCGGGCAGGCCGCCACCGTCGCCGCCCTCGCCGCGGTCGCGGCCACCGGCGACGAATCCTTCCTCGACCTCGTCCGCCCGGCCCTGGACGAGGTCATCGCCCAGGGCAAGGTGATGACCTTCGCCGAAGCGGACTCGAGCCTGCAGTCCCGCTGGACCGTCCAGCTCGGCGACGACGTCCGCGCGCCGACGCTGCACGTCCCGTTCCGGTACGACGACCGCGGCTGGTTCGACCACAACCCCATGCTGATGGCCGTGCCCACGGCGTTGTGGCACCACTCGGCCGCCCCGGCCGACCGGGAGCGGATCGAGCGGCTGCGCGCGGCCAGCGGGTACGACTGGAGCACCGTCCGGCCGTTCCGCAGCAAGGAAGAAGGCGGCCACGAAGAACCCTGGCTCGCCTTCCTGGCCGGCGACGACCCGGCCTACCCGGAGCGCATCCTCGCCGCCGCGCAGGCCCAGGTCCGCCACCGGCTGGCCCGGATGGAGCGCCACCTCGGCGAGGACGTCGCCGAGGCCGACATCCACCTGTGGCAGCAGAGCAACCCCGTGGTCACCGAGGCGCTGGTCCAGCTGACCTGGGGTGGCCCGCAGGTGCTCTACAACGGCGGCCTGCAGCAGGCTCGCGTGCGCTACTACGACGCGGCCGCCCGGCGGCCCGGCCTGCCGCCGTCGGTGGCCGCGCTCGTCTCCGGCATCGACCCCGAGGCGACCGTCGTCGACCTCGTCAACCTCGCGCCGTCGACCGACCACGAGGTGATCGTGCAGGCCGGGGCGTTCGCCGAGGACACCATCCGCACCGCGCACCACACCGTCTGCGACGACCCGTCGTGGATCGGCGGTCTCTACGACTACGGGCACACCGAACCCCGGGTCACCTCGGCCACGATCCGCGTCGACGGGCCATGGCTGACCGTGCGGCTCCCCCGCTCCACCACCGTCCGGCTCACGTTGGCCCTCGACCTGCGCACCAGCCCGCCGTCCTACCGCACCCCCTTCGACACACCGTAACCGTCCCCGGAGAGGTCCCCGCCATGCCGTCACGCACCAGATCCGTGGCTGCCGCGATCGCCACCGCCCTCGTGGTGACCGCGCTCGCCACACCACCCGCCCACGCCGCCACCGTGACGATCGCCGTCGCCCCGAACGGCGACGACGCCAATCCCGGCACCGCCGACCAGCCGGTCGCCACCCCGGCGAAGGCCCAGCAGCTGGCCCGTGCCCAGTCGGCGGGCAACGACGTCGTCGTGCAGCTCGCCGGCGGCACCTACCGGCTGGCCGCCCCGCTGCGGTTCACCAGCGCCGACTCCGGGCAGAACGGCCACACCGTCACCTGGCAGGCCGCGCCCGGCCAGACACCGGTCCTCTCCGGCGGGTCCCAGGTCGCCGGCTGGTCGGTGCAGGACGCGGGCCAGAACATCTGGGTGGCGTCGGTACCGCAGGGCGCCGACTCCCGGCAGCTGTTCGTCGACGGCGCGCTCGCCCCGCGCGCGGCGATCACGATCTCCCGCAACGACGTGCAGTTCACGACGACCGGGATGAACATCACGAACTCCGCGCTGAACTACCTCGCCACGCTGCCGCAGCAGAACCGGATCGAGGTGGAGAGCCAGAACTCGTTCACCGACCGGTACGCCCCCGTCGACCACGTCAGCGGCTCGACGATCACCATGCAGCAGCCCGCGTGGAACAACAACAACTGGGGCTACGACACCCTCGCCAAGCCGTTCGGCGGTGGCCAGCTGTTCTTGGAGAACTCCTACTCCTTCCTCAAGAACACCGGCCAGTGGTACCTGGACCCGCAGGCCGGGAAGCTCTACTACAAGGCACCCGGTGGCTGGGTGCCCGGCAGCCACGACGTCGAGCTCCCGCGGCTGACGTCGCTGCTGCAGCTGGCCGGCAGCTACGACAACCCGGTGCGCGGCATCGCCTTCAAGGGCCTGAACTTCGAGCACACGACGTGGCTCACGCCGAGCACGTCGGTCGGGTACGCGAACCAGCAGACCGGCACGTTCCTCCCGGCCGCGGCTCCGATGCCGGGTGACTTCCTGACCTCCTGCCAGTCGGGCTGCAAGCAGTTCGAGGGGGCCCGCAACGGCTGGGCCCAGGCGCCCGCCGCCGTCCAGGTCTCGGCCGCCACGGGAATCACCTTCAGCGGCAACACCTTCACCCAGCTCGGCCAGGTGGCGCTCGGCATCGGCAACGACGCGAACGCCCACGCCGCCGGCATCGGCCTCGGGGCGTCGTCGATCACCGTCGACCACAACACCTTCACCGAGAACTCGGGCGGCGGCATCATCGCCGGCGGCGTGCGCCCCGACGCGCACCACCCGTCGAACGCCGCGATGACGAACAAGGACATCACCCTCTCGTACAACACGGTCAGCCGGGTCGCCCTCGACTACCGGGAGATGGCCGGCATCCTGTCGACCTACGCGACGCACACCGTGATCACGCACAACGACGTCTCCAACCTCACCTACGACGGCATCGACGTCGGCTGGGGCTGGGGTGCCAACGACCAGGGCGGCGCCCAGGACTACCGCAACCGCGGCCTGTACGACTACCAGCCCGTCTACAGCACGCCGACGACCCTGCGGGACACCGTCGTCAGCTACAACCGGGTGCACGGCACGAAGAAGCTGATGCACGACGGCGGGAGCATCTACAACCTCTCCGCCAACCCCGGCAGCTCGATCGACCACAACTACGTCTACGACAACAACCGCACGGTCGGCCTGTACCTCGACGAGGGCTCCCGGTACGTGACCGTGTCCGCCAACGTGATCCAGGACTCCGGGGTCTGGGCGTTCACCAACGCCAACGGGTCCAACAACACCAGCGACAACACCTTCAGCGGCAACTGGCTCAACGGCGGCGCGACCCAGGTGGCCACCGGGCCGCCGCACAACAACGTCCTGACCGGGAACGTCCAGGTCAGCGGGACGAACTGGCCGTCGGGCGCCCAGCAGGTCATCGCCGCCGCGGGTACCGGCGGCAGCGGACCCGGCCCGGCCGCGGGCCCGGTGCGGGCGGTGGGCGCGAACAAGTGCCTGGACGTCAGCGGCGTCTCCACCACACCCGGCGCCGCGGTCCAGGTCTGGGACTGCAACGGCGGCACCAACCAGTCCTGGACCCGGACCAGCGCTGGTGAACTGAACGTCTACAGCGGCGACAGCACCCGGTGCCTCGACGCCTCCGGCCAGGGCACCAGCCCCGGCACCAAGGTCGTCACCTGGAACTGCAACGGCCAGAGCAACCAGCGGTGGCAGGTCAACGCGAACGGCACGATCACCGGGGTCCAGTCCGGGCTGTGCCTCGACGTCACCGGCTCCGGCACCGCGAACGGCACCCTGATCCAGCTGGCCACCTGCACCGGGGCGAACAACCAGAAGTGGACCCTCGGCTAGCGCCCCAATGTGGCCTTCGGTGCGTCTAACGCACCGAAGGCCGCCTTGGG